>NZ_AP028068.1:1223900-1529875 GCF_030297155.1 Vibrio sp. FE10
AGATCTCGTTGGTAAGAACTTAACAGGTACAGTGACGATTGTGCCTACGGTCAACCTGTCTGGTTTGTTAAATCATAGCCGCGACTTTATCTCTTCTGACCCGGGTTCATGTCCTGCTAACCTCAATCGACTTTTCCCTGGTGATGCCCATGGTTTGGCTGCCGAGCGTTTTGTGGCTTCATTGTGGGAGCGTTTGCTTAAACACAATGCAACGTTTGCAGTCGATCTTCATACCCAAACGCGTGGTGCGGTTTATCCTCTCTATGTTTTTGCTGATTACCGGATTGATCAATGTTTAGAGATGGCGAGATTAATGCAGCCCGATTGTGTGCTCAATGATCCCGGCGACCCAGGTATCTTAGAAACCGTATGGAACCGAAGTGGTATCCCAAGTATCACGGTCGAAGTGGGGATGGGTAAATTTACTCAACCTGACATGATTCAAAGGGCGGTCGACGGCGTGTTTAATATGCTGTCTTACTATGAGATGTCCGAGGCTGTCGGTGAGCAAATAACAGAGCCTAAGCAACTTCCCGCTCTTGATTGGATCGAAGGCAACAATGTTGTGTCTATTCGTGCCGATATCGGTGGTTTTGTTCTACCTCAGGTTGAACTCCTGCAAAGCGTAGAACAAGGCGAGTTGCTAGCCATTCAATATGATGCATTTGGTAACGAATGCCGTCGCTATCACGCGCCGTCTGCAGGGCGTGTACTTAGCTATAATGTGGATGCATTAAGGGAACCGGGTGCGCTTGTTTGTCGCTTGCTGAGTTAGATAACTGTTAGGTAGAGCGAGCCATTCGCGAAAGCTACCGCCATGCGAAATACGTAAAAAAAAAGACCGAGCTAAGCTCGGTCAAAGGACAGTTGTCTAGAGTTAACACGTCTTTGACTCATCGACAGAACTGCTCTTAGAGTAACGAGGATAAATTAAGAACCCATTGCGAGATGGTGACACTTCGACTGCTTTTTTGTTTCAAAACGATTATTTCAAACGATCATTTTAAAGCCATAAAAAAGCCTACCGCGGGTTAACGCTAGTAGGCTTTATCAATTTCATCTTCAATGTTTTCTAAGACTCACAACCTTTCTAGATTCGATTAGAAAGCGTCATCTACGATGTCTTTCAGTCGGTCGTAAGGCACATATCCCGGTAAAACATTTCCGTTCATCATCATGGTTGGAGTGCCGGTTAAACCTAGAGCACTAAAGGTTTGGTGGTTGGTCATGAGTATGTCGCTTTGCTCTGAGGTCGTGTCCAATTGCGCTTCTGTTCCTGTTTTCTTCGCCACAGCTTGTAATGAAGATTTGGTGTGGCTACCGCTTTTCGCCATCAGTAATCTATCGACTTCAGGGAAGGCTTCTGGATTATCTTTCCATACTTTCATCGCGTATAGAGCCGCATTGGTATCAAGGCCAGCTACTTGTTGCTGCTTAAATGACAAGTACACATTGATGATTTTGATATCACTATTTTCAGACGCTAGTTTAACTAAGCCTTTCTCTAAGCGTTTACAGAAAGGGCAGTTGTAGTCAGTAAAGTTAACGATGACTGATTTTCCGTCAGGGTTGCCCGTGATTGGATGAGCGTCATTGTTATACAACCAGTCGTGACTCTCAGCTTGAGCTTTCTTTGCTTGCGCTTGGCCTGCGACGTACTGCTCTAAACTGGTATGCAGCCCTGAAATCGTAGAAGGATTCTCCTTCAGGAATTGATTAATTTCTTCAAGTTGCTGGGTTTGTTCAGTGCTTAACTCAGCGAACGCACTCGTGCTCATTAGTGAGCCTAAAATCAGTGTGCTTATCAGATGTTTTTTCATGTTGTTTATTCTCTAATTCTTGATAATCATGAGCGCGTTTTGGGTCGCGCTCACGGTATTATTGTTTGTTAAATTTTCTTAAATCGGCTTGTTTGCTTTGCTCTCTCTTTGTAAGCGAGTTATGCAAAGTAGGTTCTTAACCACAGGCCGATAGGGGAAGTAACGCCGGTTGCGATACTGCTGATCTTTCCATCTTTGATGATGACAATGCTTGGCGTGACATTGACTCCCCAACTTCTGCTGATCGATCCAGAGAGATCATTGATAACAGGGAAGTCATACTCTTTGGCGTCTAAGAAGCGCTGAACACGTTCGTCTGGGCCAGATGAAAGTGCGACAGAAACTACTTGGTGGGAGTCGTTGAAGCTATTGACCGTTGGGCTCACTAGCTTGCATGCGCTACACCAAGTCGCCCAAAAATAGACAATAACGGGCTTACCGTTTTTGCTTAGCTCGATAACATCAATATCCTCACCTTGTAGAGACTGACCCACGATTGGAATCGAGTCTCCTTGAGGCATGCTTCTGCTGTGGTAAAAATCCATGGCAAGCGAAACCACGCCAACGATCAGTATCATTGAAACGAGTTCCTTTCCCCATTTCTTAAGACGACTTGGCTTTTTGGTTTCAGCCTTTACAGCGTTGCCTTCAGCAGAGCTAGGCTTTTGTTCATTGTTGGGCGTCTTCATCAATTATCTCGCAGCGTCGATGGCTTGAATAACAGTGTCACTGTCTAGAATCACAGGCAATGGAATACCATTCTTATAGCTCGGGCCATAAACGATATTAAATGGCACACCAAATCGGCCATTACTTTGTAAGTATTGAGTGACACTTTCACTTGGTGTTGTCCAATCGCCTTTCATCAAAACAATGTCTTCTTGCTGTAGGTGGCTGTAGACAGGATCTTGAAGAATGACGCCAATTTTGTTGGCCTTACAGGTGATACACCATTCTGCGGTCACATCAACAAAGACCGTTTTGCCTTCATCGACTAATTGAGGAATTTGTTTCGCATCCAGCTTCTGCCAATCAAGGTTATCGACAATTGGCGTTGCCCAGTTATCAGCGGTAACACTGCCGACGATCAATGCAGCACCAAATACCAAGGTTGTGGTTGCCATGATAGGAATCAGCACCTTGCGACCTAATTTCATGCCAATCCAAATCAGCACTGAAACGACGATAAACAGTGACAACAAGATGGTTGGGAACTTGCCAATGAATGGGCTCAGTAGGCTTGTTAACCAAAGACTAGTGATGAACATCATTAAGCCGAATACCAACTTAACTTTGAACATCCATGCGCCCGGTTTTGGTAGCAGTTTCGTTAGGCTTGGGAATAATGCGAAGATCAACCAAGGTGCGCTCATACCAATGCCGAGTGCGATAAAGATAGCCCACAACTCTTGGTAACTTGCGCCCAGCGCATAAGCCACCGCAGTTCCTAGGAATGGCGCACTGCAAGGCGTCGCCAGCAGCGTCGCAAACATGCCTTGGATGAAGTGACCTGAATGTGAGTCATCGCCTTTGGTTGCCATCCAAGTGTTTAAGCCTGACGGAAGTCTGAATTCGAATAGACCGAGCAGGTTAACTGAGAACAGTAGGGTAATGATCAGCATGAACCCGATGAACCAAACATTTTGGAACTGGATTCCCCAACCAATCGCATTACCACCCATTTTCAGAACGGTCATGCCTAGCGCTAACAGCGCAAACGAAGTGATAACACCGGCAGCAGACGCTAGGAATGAGAGTCGGATGTGGCGATTTGAAGCACCTTGGTTCTGAATAATGCTGTTTAGCTTCATCCCTAGCACGGGAAGCACACACGGCATGATGTTGAGGATTAAACCGCCCACTAACGCAAAGCCAAGCATGACTAGAAAGCTGTTGTTGCTTGTTTGGTAAGCTATCGGGTCTGAACCAACTTGCGCGGTCATCTCTTCGGCAAAGTTAGTATCTGAAACGGTAACACTCACCGTACGATCCGTTAAGTCGACGTCACCGATCCAGTTACTCACATCAAATACTGCAGTCATTGTATTGTCTGTGATGTGGACGGTAGGTTGAGAGAAGAAATCATCAAGCACTTCTTGACCATCAATCAACACCATCGGTTTATCCCAGCCTTCTTTACTTGTTAGCTGAGTCACCAGTTGTTGCTTGCTCTTATCCCAGAACAGGCCGTTCACAGAAGTACGGTTAGCTTCTCGTGGAGATTGGCTCATGCCTTGATTGAACAAGAACATCGCTTCTTCATCGAGCTCTAATGTTTGCGGATCAATGGGCAGTTCGATGTCGTAATCGGTTAAAACACAGATATTGGTACACGACGGAAAGGTGAACGACGCCTTGAACAGTGCCGGCTTCGTGTTGTCTTTCAGTGTCAACGTTACTGGGAAGCTGACGTGTTTTTTGTAGCCTAACGTCATTACGTCTAGCTGTTCGTAATATTTAGGGATCGGCCAATGCCACTCTACCGACTCTATGTTTGTTGAACCAGACCAGTCCCAACTTGGTGGAATACCACCTTCACCAGGGCTACGCCAATAGGTTTTCCAATCGCCGTCGAGAACGACATCCAGCACGGTTTGAATCTTAGAACCGTCATCCGACTGTTCGCCCGTCGACATCATTCGCATTTTGACGGGTGGATGTTCAGGCACGCTGAGCCAGCCCGTAGTCTGTGCTAAAGCAGTAAATGACGTCATAACCAAAAGGGCAGTGACTAGCGTTTTCGCGCATGTACGCATGCAGAATGCCAACGAATCGACAAACTTAGTTAGTAGTGTGTTGTACACAAATGTATCTCCAAAAAATAAATAAAAGGGTGTAGTAGCCCGGTTATTTACTCTCTAAATATACAATGCTTTAGATGTAAGCGGTGTTTTGTAGGTCGAGAAGAGCGATGGTTATCCCTAGACAATCTCGATATGTGAGGTGATAAGCTGTACGCAACAGCAATAAACAGGATAAAAGGAATCAGCCAACCTGTTTTAGGTGTCGCGAAGGTGAGCATTTTTGAGCTTAGACTGCACGCGCTAGAATTTGGCGCTGACAGAGTTTTAGAAGCTTCTGACCCGAAAACACTGGCATAGAGCTCAGACATTTTATCGAAAGATGCGACGTTTGCTTGTGGGTGGCTGGTTTCTGCGCCGACAAGTATTGATTGTCCAATTAAGGAAGCCGAAGTGGTTACTTTGTTTGCAGACAGCGTACTCGCCAGACAGGTTACGATAACCAGTCCGGTAAGGAAAAGCGCCCAAAGCGAATGCTTTTGTCGGCGGTTCTGTTTGGATAAGAAAAGTAATGGTGTATTCAGCAAATCAGTCAGTAATCGAATCAGTTAGTTGTTAATAGTTAGCAGCTAAAGCGAGCTCGTTGAATTGTGGCTAGCTTAGATAACTTTGCTCTGGGCTACAAGTCATAAAATTGTCAAAGCAAAAGGGATGCATAAATGCCAAACCTAGCGAGTGAGGCATCAAGTATCGGCTTAAGTTCATAATAATTTGTTCTTTTTCTCTGACCGCTGTTTTTCTCATCAACGTGACTGTTTTTCTTACCAAGGTGTTTTTTTCTAACCAAGATAATTTCTCAAGGTGACAGTTTCAAAGTAACGTTTTAAGCGCGCCAGTTACGCATACATGAGGGGAAGCGTGGTTGTGTTTGAAAAAGTTAACTAAATAGCAGACACAAAAAAGCCCAATCGCTCGTTAGAAACTGAATTGGGCTCAATCTATTAGTCTTTGGTGTTCTATGCTCTATTCGGACGCCTTAATGAGTGCGACGAGGTCCGTTACGAACTAGGTCTTTACCATTTTCAAAGACTTCTTTAGTGATCCAGCGAGCAAGTAGAACCTTGTGGTTGCTATCAAATACAGCAACGAAATGACGACCATCTGAATTATTGGTTGCCATGCCTACGCCTTCAACGCCTTCAAGACCCAAACCGCCAGCTTCAACTGAGATTAGGAACTTTTCTAGTTCTTCTAAGGAATCGATAATATCAAGTTCGTTGTTCATTTTTTATTCTCTTGCTATGAGCCGACATCGGATTAAAGGCGTTTTTGTACATGTGCCTAAGTGATGATTCTGGCCGTTATTCTTTGTTGGATGCGTACTCTACAGGTCATAAGAAGGGATTGGAACTCTCAAATATTAGATCCGAGCTGATATTTTGCGAATATTTAACACAACATACTTTTAAATGCTTGTTATCCATATTCTTTTTACTACTATTTATAGGGTCAATTTAGACATTCATAGGAATTAACATGATAAAGGTTTGGCGTTGTCTATTTTTAATGTTGGCGTTTGTTGCATCAGGGAGTTTTGCACAAAGTGTCGATAAAATAGCAGAAGTACAAGACCAGCTAATGCTGGACCTCACAACATTAGAATCGGCACATGATGCTGAGAAGCCATTTTTAGAAGATATATTAAGGCGTAAAAACCAAGCATTACGTGAAGAGATCTTTTCGCAGCTATCGTCAGATAAGAAAGAGGGGCTTGATGTAACTCTTGCTCAGCAGGTCGAACTCTTACAAAAGTTACTGGCATTGAATGAAGTTAAAATCGTTTCAATGAGCAGAGAAAACCGTTCGGCTGAAGGTGATGCTAAAAAGCGTCTTGAGTTACGGATTCAAAAACGAATTGGGATGATGGATGTTTATTATCAACAACTTTCTACGACATTAGGTTGGTCGAAAGAGCGTGGTGTTGATGTTGCTGTTCCTGAAGCTGAACTAAAAACGGCGCTTGTTGAACGTTCTAAATATCTGACTAATGCCATTCTTTATACAGACACACAACGTCAAGACTTAGAAGCGCGTTTGTCTTTTGTGAATGAAGAAGAGAAAGCGACCATTAAAAAGGAGCTTGAACGCTTTAGCGAGCGAACCAGTGTTATGGTTGCGAGCTTAGAAGAGACCATCACGCTAATGGAACCGTACGGCGTGGATGTGACTTCTTACAAGCGCGTGCTTTTAGCAACGACGGGTGATATCAACGCTGACGTGTTGGATGTGGATGTCGCACTCGAACTGCTAGATGGTTGGTTACGTTCGTTCAGCTCGTGGGCTTTCGAAAATACCCCTTCTTTTATCGTTAAACTCGCTCTGTTTCTCGGTATTTTGTATATAACTCGTCTTATTGCTAACGTCGCTCGTAAGACCGTTCGTAAGAGTGTCTCGCACTCTAAAATGGACTTCAGCGTATTGATGCAGGAGTTCTTCGTATCCATCGCATCTAAAGCGGTCGTGTTTATTGGTTTGCTTATCGCCCTGTCTCAAATTGGGATTGAGTTAGCGCCACTACTAACGGGTTTCGGTGTTGCGGGTGTCATCATTGGTTTTGCATTGCAAGATACGCTGTCTAACTTTGCGTCAGGCTTGATGATCTTGATCTATCGTCCTTATGATGTTGGCGACATGGTTAAAGTAGCTGGCGTTCAAGGCACAGTAAAAGACATGAGCTTAGTGTCGACAACCGTTCAAACCATTGATAACCAACGCTTGGTGATCCCGAACAACAAGATCTGGGGTGACGTTATAAACAACATCACAGCAGAGCGTGTGAGACGTGTGGATATGGTGTTTGGCATTGGTTATTCCGATGACATCGATAAAGCAAAAGCGGTATTGAACGACATCATCATCGCGCACCCTCTAGTACTTAAAAAGCCAGAACATATGATCAAGCTTCATACCTTGAATACGTCTTCTGTTGATTTCGTGGTAAGACCTTGGGTTAAAACTGACGATTACTGGGATGTGTATTGGGATGTGACGGAAACCGTGAAGAAACGCTTCGATGAAGAAGGCATCACGATTCCATTCCCTCAACGTGATGTGCATGTTTACAACCACGAAGAGAGCTAATCCGGAAAAAGGCTAGTACGAGAATAGCTAATACGGAGAGCACTAAGTTCGGCGTATCGTCGACCTCTAAATGTGAAATTAAATGGACGCTGAATTAGCGTCCATTTTTATTGGCTGTCAGTTTATATTGAGCTTCATTCTTTTATGTCACTTCACCCACCTTAGAATTACGTTATGATGGGGTAGGCTCAGTTTGGACAGTTGAAATCGAATGGATGATTCACAGCAAAAAACGAATACTAGAAATACTACGGTAAGAAAAGCGACACGAATTGAAAGCGTTATGAACTCTGCGATGTGGCATTTAACCCAGAGGGATATGACGGAAAGCGAGCTGATTGCAAAGCTGAAAGTGAAAACCGACAATCAAGAATGGATCGATGAAACTTTGGGTTCTCTGAAAGGCTTTGGGTATCTCAAGTCTGACCAAGTGTTTGCAGAACAATTCGTGGAACAAGCATTCTCTGGTGAATTTGGTTCTCGATACATTGTCGAAAAACTGAAGAAGAAAGGCCTGACGGACTCAGTGATTTCTGATGCCATTCATAAGGTGTCCTTCGGAAAATCTATTGATGAACAAACTATCTTGATAGACCGAATCAACCACTATTACACCAGCTTTACCATGAGCCGTGAAAAGCTGGTTGCGACGCTGCAAAAGCGTGGTTTTAGCTATCAACAGGTAAAAGTCGCGATTGACCAGCATCCACAAGCGCATGAACTGAAAAGCAATATCCAAATCAAGGCCGAGAAAGCGGATTTAGAAAAAGAAGTGCTCAAGTATGCTCGTAAAGGCAAAGGCTTGACCGCTATCCAGCAAGAGCTCAGACAACGACAAATTGACACCAGCGAGTTGTCATCGTTAATCGACCGATTAATTAATGAAGAGCAATTGGATTTTTACTCTTCTTGTTTAGAACAGCTGCAGAAAAAATCTTATGACCTTAAGGATCACAAGGAACGTTCAAAGGCCTACGCAATGTTGAGTCGTAAAGGTTTCTCGTCTGATGAGATTAAGTTTGCGTTGAGTGAAGGCAACGAATAGCGGTTGTACAAAAGAATTAAGCAATAAAAAGTCTATCGTGTGGTGTGTTGATTTTCCGAGATACCGAGGCCATTACGCAAGGCAAACTGTACTAATTCGTTGTGGTTATTGAGCTCCATTAAACCAAGCATTCTGTATTTATGCGATTCAATGGTGCGGGGGCTCAAGTGCAATTTATCAGCGCACTCTTTGGCACTAAAGCCTTGAGCAATAAGAGACAGTACCTTGGTCTGTTTTTGAGTCAACAGCAATAATTTGTCGCTATCATCTTCCCACAAGTTTTCACTCTGGTTTAGCGTTCTTGCTAACGTAGAGTGCTGCCAGTAGCAAAGCCAGATCTCACACACAAGCTTCAATCGCTTAATGTCTTCTAACCCTAATGTTTTATTATTTTCGTGAAAATTCGTAAAAGATAATGCGCCCCAGCGTTGGTTAAATAGCTGAAGAGGAATGACGCAGTGCCATTTTCCACCTTGGTCGTACAACTCACTTAACACATCATTTTGACTGATAGCGAGCTGCGCTTCTGAAAACTCCAAGTAAGTTTCGCTGGTTTTGAGAAGCTTTAAATATTCCAAGTGATTGCAACCAACGAAGTCTCTCTTATTGATCGATGGAATGTGCGACTTGGATACGGAACATGTTTTCCCATCTTCCAACAGCACCATAGAATTTGGGTAGAGTGTGAGTCTATCGATATCGAACCAATCTAAAACATCAAAACTTGCCTCTGACCAAGTGGCATTAAAGTCCCTTGGATCGCTATTGATCAAAGTAGCAGATTGCTTCATTAATAATTGTTCAAAGCTCTGACTCGAATCTGTCACATTTTTCCCTTATCAATTAGTGGCTCATTCATTCACCGGCAGAAGATATTCTTTCATGCTGGATAGTGCAAGGTAACAAGAACAGATAAACAAGGGATTCTAAATCTTCCGTTTTTATAACGCTTTGTTATATACCGGATAGAGAAAAGCCGTAGTTTTACTGCATCAATTGAACAGTGTTTTTAAGAGAATCGAGGCGTTTGATATTGCCGAGTGAAAACCGTGATTGTTTTAAGAGTATTACTGTCTTTATTAGTATTGATGCTAACTTTCCGTACTGCAATAGCGTCTCCCATGTTCGTCTATGCTCAATCCCCGATTCATTCCAATGTGCTTTCAACACAGCTTCGTTCTGCTCAGCCTAATAGAGTGGGAAGCGTTGAATTCAAATCTTCCTACACCCAAGCCAGTATATGGGCTCATACGGACGCGTACGCCCTCGATTACTACCAAAACCAGTCCAATATAGCGATTCAATGGCAAGCATCTCCTGTTTGGAAAACAGAACTGGATTATCGAGTGGTCACTGCAAAGGATAACGGCTTAGACAGCTTTGTGATGGGCTTTCACGATCTGTTTGGTATTGGACAGAATGGCCGCGATGAAGTGGCTGAAGATCAGTTCACCATGGATTTTAATAATGCCGGGGTTCATGTATCTGACTTTGAAGGTGATGACTTAACCAATGCGCTGACTTTTTACAATGAGCTGCTGTTGTATTCTAGAGGACCGATGTCGCTCTCTGCTGGTGGCTCTTTGTTTTACAACAATGTTAGAAGTGGGGAATTTGCCAGAACGAGCTTCGAGCAAGGCGTTCAACTCAACTATAGCTATATCACATCAAGGCATAACTTTTTTTCAACGGTAGGCTTGGTTCACCGTAACGGTGATGACTACTTAGTTGGTTTAGAAGACTTAAGTTTTGAAAACGTAAGCGCAAGTTGGGCGGTAGGGTATGAGTATATGTTTAATGCTCGGCACAGCTTGTTACTTGAATCTTTAAATTATCAAGGGTGGGCAACAGATGAACCCGATTTCTCGGAACCTTCTAACGAAGTCGTAGTGGGTTATCGATACCGTTTTAACCAACTCGCCATTGAAGCCTTGATGATCGAAAACATGCGTAACATGGACAACAGTACCGACATCGGATTCACGCTCGGCTTGCGCTTTTCAATATAAAAGCCATATCAACATATCATTATGTAATTTAATTCATCAAGGCTATAAAATTTTCAGTAATTTTACGGTATATCAATAACGTAATTTTTTGAACAATAGCGCCACTCCAAAAGGCCGGACTAACAAGGCCGAATCAATATATATAGGTAGTGGTTATCATGAAAAAGACATTAGTAGCACTTGCGATTGCAAGCATTTCAACTTCAGCGTTTGCTGTAAACACAAGCAGCCAAAACAGCCAGAACGAAGACATGTTTGCTTTTGATTCTATGCATAAAGATCAATTCTCAGTAGCAGGTTCTTTCGGTGTTGGTGGTTACTACGATACGGGTTCAAAAGCATTTTACGATGATTGGGCAACTGGCTTGACGCTAGCAGTAAGCTACCGTAACAACCGTGTTGTTGGTTATTTCGAAACTGACTTCATGCTTCAATACACGACGGATGACAATGTTGCCGCTAATGACGCTGCTACATCTGCTTGGGTAAACGGTATTGATACAGGCCCTGCAACAGACGTAGATAAAGCATGGTTAGGTTTTGACACTGGTTACGGTATCGCTTCATTCGGTTGGGAAAATGATACAGCGCTAGACAAAGTTGATGGTGCTGGTGATACAACTTACGAGTTTGGTGCTTCTGCTGGTGATGCTTCTGATGCGTTTAACGTAGTTAAATTCCAAGGTGCAACAAGCGGTATCGCTTACGGCATCTCTTACTTTGAGACGAAAGATTCTCGCAATGATGAGAATTTCGACAAAGGTGTGAACGGCTACATTGGTCTAGAGCAAGAAGTATTCAACCTATACGCTGGTTACGAGAACCGTGACTACGAAGATGATTTCGAAGTTTACACAGTGACAGGTAACGTTAAGGTTGGCGCGCTTAAGTTAGGTGTGAACTCTTGGATTGAAGAGAGTGATTCTGAGAAAAACACAGGTTACTACCTATCTGGTGGTTTCACAGTTTCTGAAGACCTAACACTTGCTGCAGGTTACGCATCTAGTAACAACGAACTTGACGGGCAAGCGGATGTAGATGCTTCTTACATCAACATCGCAGCAATGTACCGTATCGCCGAAAATGCAGACATGGGCATCGATATCAAACAAGATATCGAAGGCTCTCGCATTGGTTCAACTGGTATGCAATACGACGAAGAAACACACGTATTCGCTGCTGCTTACTACTACTTCTAAGAACATAAGCAATTCTATGAGCTTAGATCTGTTGAAGAGTCTATGCCCTTAGAACTCAAATACTCGAAATTGAACGCTATGGTGTAATTGCTGCCCGGTCTTTACACCATATTATCTTCTTTGTGCAGATTAAGCATCCACTGTTCGACATGTGGTATGCCACTCAAGTTTGACGAGTGGATTATTATTTGGAGAAATACAATGGTTAAGAGCATGACTGGCAAGGGTGTCATTTATGGCAATGACACCCTGTTTACGTGTAAACCTAATCGTAATGGACTGTTTGAATTAGCACGTAAGCATGGAAGAGTTGCTGGTACTCGCCCGCAAGACTCGCAAAACAAGGTCTACGTTGAATCTTTAGATGAAGCGTGGGAGCTACTTAAAACTGAGAAGTTTTATATTGTTTTGACGGGGCAGGTGTACGGCATCCATAGAAAGTCTTTGAGAAGCATTGAGTCGATTGATATTGAGTTTGATACCGAAATTCGTTCGGCTTGCGTTGCCGTTTAGAGTGCGTACTGAAAGCTGAATAATAAAAAGGACGATATATTATCGTCCTTTTTTACGTTAATGCGCTCAGTTAGATCTAGTCTTTTCCCGCTTCCATTAAAACATCATTTATCGTCCGTACTGTTCAACAATAAAGCCTTCAAAATCGTCACACATTTGGTCGTTCGACACGTTATTGTTCGCCAATTCAGTTGAGCCATCGACTATTGATATCTTGGCATTCAAATCAGCGACTTGTGCGCGTCCTCTAGAAGCCAGTTGTTTGATTTTTCTCTCTTCAATCGCCCAAGCTTGTTCTGGTGATAAATTACATTCATCTGCAAGGTACTTGGCATTGAAGCCTTCCCCAGTCAGGCTTTTTATTGTTCTGTTATGGTTCACGCTATTGCCTTTATGCCAATAGTGTTTCGCTAACAAAGGCCCGATCTCTGGGTTATCCGTTAAGTAACCAAACTTGTCGGTGAAATAAGCACGTGTCTGATACACCGCCATGTGAGCCAATAGGTAACCTTGATATGAACAAGATGCTTCATCTGACAATAGATGTGGGATCGCCATCAGTGGGCGAGGACTGCAAGCCAATCCAAGAATTGTCTTTTCACTGCTGCGTGCAAGCGCCGTGATCTTTTCAGGTGTTAGATCTTCATCAGCCAATTCGTAAAGTGCTCGCTCAAAGTAAGGGACCACAAGAATGCTGCGCTCTTGATAGGCTCTAAACGGTTGTTTGTTATAAATAATCGCTTTAATTAATTCGTCTGGCACGGGTGTGCCTTCTGAATTGAGCGCGTACTGTTTTAACCAATCGGCGTCGTTCAACAAACTGTCACAGAACATAGACTGAGTTTCAGCGTAAGCCATCGAAGTTGGTGCAAACTCTTGAGAGAAACAAGGCGCGTTCATTTTTACATTAGCAAAATGCGCCGCGTGTCCACCTTCGTGAAACAAGGTGTTAATTCCATCATAACCACTGCCTATTTGATCTGGCTTAGCGTTGCTCGTGAAATTAACTTGAGCCGCAACCCAAGCGCCTTGGTCGTAGAAAGAAGGGATTGGCCCGTGACAGAAACCATTAGGGTATTTTCCTTTACGATCAAGTAAATCCAATTTCAACGTGGCTTGAGAGTATTCGATGTTGAGGCGACCAAAAGATTCTATCCAGCGTCTCAGTGATTTTGAGAAGGGAACATAAGGGTCTAAGTCATTCATAACGTCACCAGCAAAAGAGTAGGTAAAGTTATGAGCTTCCAGTGCACTTTCACCTTTCTGTTTAGCTAAGTTCGTCAGACTTTGTTGATGGCTATCGCGCGTACGTACGTCGAAGTCGTCCAGGATCGTAAACAGTTGCTCTGTTGTCATCTGCTCGGTTTTAACGACTGAGTAATCAAAAAAGGTTTTAAAACCAAGTGATTGAGCAAATTGGTTACGCTTTTTGATGAGCTCAATAAAACCATTCACCAGCAGCCACTGTTCTAAATCGAGCAATGTTTGGTGTGCAGAAAGCCTTACCTTTTCAGTACTATTAGTTCTAACTGTTGAACCTAGAACCGGTAACGAGCCTTCTGTTTCTTCACCCGCCTCATTGACGTAAGTCATTACGTGATTTTGTTTTTTCTCAAACAGCTCGGCTTCGAATTTGATGAGGTCTGCTTTCAGTTTCTGAGATTGTTGAGATTCAATCGCGTGAGATTTAAAGGTCGCTAACCAACCATTCAGTCCAGTCAATGTGCTCTCTTTTTCTTCCGCGTCTTGAATTTCGTCAATGGCAGAAATGTGCTTTTCGATAGTG
The DNA here is from genome assembly GCF_030297155.1 of Vibrio sp. FE10. Classification (NCBI taxonomy): domain Bacteria; kingdom Pseudomonadati; phylum Pseudomonadota; class Gammaproteobacteria; order Vibrionales; family Vibrionaceae; genus Vibrio; species Vibrio apostichopi. The sequence continues at coordinate 1,238,155 of NZ_AP028068.1, forward strand.
GTTATCTGTTCAGCCGCGCTAAGAAATTCGGTCCACTGAGTTTGTGCTTGTGTTGACCCATTATGGTCGTCACTTATCCCCATGTAAGTATCCCAAAAGAAGTCTTCTTTTGCTTTATGAGTCGCAAGATACTTTTGATTTAATTCGTTGAGATAGTTCGTAGCAGTCATGAGATTCCTTGAAAATAACGCTTGAATTTCAAGATTATGACACATTCACAAGATGTATTTTGTGACATTGCATATAACGGAATGTAAGTCACAGGATATCGGTTTACATTACGGCGTATGAGTGTTAATTAATTAACTGTTAATGATTTGTTTTTTGCTAGTATTATTTAGAGAATGTTCGCTGATTTTTTCGCCTTTTATTGAGTAAATTGATGTTCTCAATGTCAGCGTTTTTGTAAGGAAGAGGTTTAGGATGGATCCTATTTTATATATCGAAGTTGGTGGCGTTGTTTGGCAGGTGCTTGCAGATGGTACTTGGCTTCAAGTGCCTGCATCACAATCCAAAGTTGAAGGTGTGCAAGTTGTGAGTATTGAGCCTCAGAATTTGGATCAGACTCAACCTCTCACTGAGCCGCAAATAGCCGCTGTTGAACAACAGTTGGAAGAGGTGGTCACTCAACTCGTCAACAACATCGAAAGCGCTCCTCAGCAACAGAACTCTGCCAACGATCAGTCTAGCTCTAGCGCTTCTTTTATTGCTTATGTCCGCTCCACATTAGATGAAACTCTTGCAGACGCGGGCTTTGATACTCGTCCCACAGAATATGAAGAAGAAGACACAACATCGAATGAAGGTAACCTCGATATACTCTTACCGAGTGCCGTATTAACCGTTGATATTTTAGATGGTGGTGACGGTTACGAAAATCAGTTCGAAGTGCCTTCTGTCACCATCACAGGTACTGCAGTTGATGTTCGAGATGGACGTACCGTTGTTCTGACGATAACCGATATCAATGGCAACACAGTTACCACTACCGCAATCACCAATGACGAAGCCTATGTCGTTAATGGCGTCGATCTTTCTTCGCTCGCGGAAGGCGATCTCCAAGTTGATGCGATCATTGCCGATGACTTTGGTAATAGCATCACTGCTAACGATTCCACAATCAAAGATACGCTAGCGACAATCGATGTCGACTTTGATGGTTTTGGTGATGAGTTTTATAACCAGTTTGAAGTTGCGAGTGGTGCTCTAGTAGGCACCGTCGAAAATGTAGAAGATGGACAGGTCATTACGATCGTTATTACTGATAGCCAAGGTGTTACTCAGGAATACACAACTACCGTTTCTGGTGGGGTATGGACACTCGTCTCTCAAGATTATTCTAACTTTGCTGAAGGTGAACTTACCGTCGTCGCTAGCACCATCGATATTGCCGGAAACCCTACATCAGCTAGCGATACCATTGTTAAGGATACGTTGGCGAGTATTGATGTTGACTTCGATGGCTTTGGTGATGAGTTTTATAATGAATTAGAAGTAAATAATGGTGCTTTGGTTGGTACTGTTTCAAATGTCGAAGATGGGCAAACTATCTCAATCACAATAACGGATAGTGAAGGCTTATCCGTAAATTATTCGACAGTTGTGTCTGGCAACAGTTGGACATTAGTAAATCAAGATTATTCAAACTTCGCAGAGGGTGAACTTACTGTAGTCGCAAGTACCATTGATATAGCTGGCAACCCTACCACCGCTACCGACACCATTGTTAAAGATACTCTGGATAGAATTCTCGTTCGGTTCGATGGTTTCGGTGACAATTATTACAATCAAAGTGAAGTGAGTAAGGGTGCCCTTATCGGTGCAACATTTAATATTGAAGATGGTCAGGCGATAAATATAACGATTACTGATAGTAACGGTTTTTCTGTCGACTACACCTCGGTTGTTTCAGGCAACTTGTGGAGCTTAAAAGACCAAGATTATTCTGGCTTTGCGGAAGGGGAGTTGACCGTTGTCGCGAGTATTACAGATATAGCGGGTAATACTATTTCGTCCACTGACACCATTATTAAAGATACGCTAGTGGAGATTGGAGTTGAGTTCTCTGGATCTGACGATGAGGTTTACAACCAAACAGAAGTCCTGAATGGTGTGTTGGTTGGTACTGTTGGCAATGTTGAAGACGGTCAAACAATCTCTATTACCATCACCGATAGTGCAGGCACATCGTTAGACTATTCGACAACGGTTTCAGGCGGTACATGGACGCTGACTAATCAAGATTATTCTAGTTTTGCCGAAGGTGAATTAACGGTTGAAGCCAGTGTTACGGATATCGCAGGAAACACGGCGACCTCAGCGGATACAATATTAAAAGACACGCTGGCGAACGTCAGTGTCAATTTCGATGGTTTTGGTGATGAGTATTACAACTCTGCCGAGGTCAGTAATGGCGCTTTAGTCGGCACGGTGACCAATGTTGAAGATGGCCAAGAAGTTTCAATCACAATCACCGATGTTGATGGCAAGTCAGAAAATTATACCGCTACGGTCACCGCTGGTGAATGGACATTAGTCGGTCAAGACTATTCCACTTTTGCTGAAGGCACTTTAACGGTAGAAGCAACGGTTACGGACGTTGCGGGCAATACTGCTACTTCTAGCGATACCATCGTCAAAGATACGTTGGCGGATATCAGTGTCGATTTTGATGGTTTTGGTGATGAATATTACAACTCGGCCGAAGTGAGTAATGGCGCTTTGGTCGGAACGGTTACTAATGTTGAAGATGGCCAAACCGTGTCAATCACCATTGCCGATGTTGATGGCAAGTCAGAAAATTATACCGCGATAGTTTCCGGTGGCGAATGGATTCTAATTGGTCAAGATTATTCAGCTTTCGCTGAAGGTACTTTAACAGTTGAAGCTACGGTTACGGACGTTGCAGGCAATACTGCAACTTCCAGCGACACCATCGTTAAAGACACGTTGGCGGACATCAGTGTCGATTTTGATGGTTTTGGTGATGAATATTACAACTCTGCCGAGGTCAATAATGGCGCTTTGGTTGGAACGGTTACTAATGTTGAAGATGGCCAAACAGTGTCAATCACCATTACCGATGTTGATGGCAAGTCAGAAAATTATACCGCGATAGTTTCCGGTGGCGAGTGGACTCTGATTGGTCAGGACTATTCGGGGTTTGCTGAAGGCACTTTAACGGTAGAAGCAACGGTTACGGACGTTGCGGGCAACACAGCGACTTCCAGTGACACAATAGTCAAAGACACGTTAGCGGACATCAGTGTCAATTTTGATGGTTTTGGTGATGAGTATTACAACTCCGCCGAGGTTAATAATGGCGCATTAGTTGGCACGGCGACCAATGTTGAAGATGGTCAAGAAGTTACCATTATCATAACTGATGTTAATGGCAAATCAGAAAATTATACCGCTACGGTCACTGCTGGTGAATGGACATTAGTCGGTCAAGACTATTCCACTTTTGCTGAGGGGATTTTGACCGTAGAGGCTAGCGTTACGGATGTTGCGGGAAACACGGTCACTTCTAGCGACACCATAGTTAAAGATACGCTAGCCAGTATCACCGCAGAATTTGATGATGCAGATAACATACTCAACACTGAAGAAGTTCAATCTGTTCGTTTACAAGGTGTTGTTCAAAATGTTGAAAATGGACAACCTATTACCGTCACAGTTACCGATAGCAATAATCAGTCTATAACGTTACAAACCGTAGTTATTGCAGGAGCTTGGAGCATCGATGATGTCGATCTGTCTGCGTTTGCTGATGGCAATATTACGGTAGAGGCGGTTACCGTTGATATTGCGGGTAATGAAACGACGGGGACTGACAGCACAGGACAAATTAATACCGTACCGCCTGTTATTGATATTGATACCTTGTCTGGTTTCAACATCTTGGATTTTCGTAGCGGCGATTTAACCACCATGCAAGGGACAACCGATGTCTCCGAAGGCTTACCTGTTTACATCGAGATCAATGATGGTACTCAAACACTGACTTTTGTTGGAGTCGTGGATGCTTCAGGTGGCTGGCTAGTCGAGAATATTGATGTATCTAGCTTAGACCCATCTACTGAGTGGATTATAGATGCGAGAGTGGCCAATTCGATTGGCAATGAAGTCAGTGATGACATGCCAAGTATTATACTGCCAGGTTCAGTCTCATTTTCTGAAAGCACGGTCGGAATCTTCGGAGATCAGACCCAAGTTGCTGACATCAATATTCAGTTTGCTGACGAGTTTGCCTTTAGTGCAAACCAAGTCTCTGCCGAGGGTGTGACATCTCAAGGTCAATCTATCGCTATTGCATTAGAGTCTGACGGGCAAGTGCTCAAAGCAACACGAACCGATGGAACACTGGTTTTCGAAGCTAAGATTATTGGAGGCACCGTTGAGATCACCTTTTACCAAGCGGTTGACCAACAAGCTGGTGAAGAGTTACTTCAAACGGTGATCATTATCGAAGGTCTTCAGATTGATGACGATGGAACCACTGAGCTCGTTTTAGGCGAATTACCGATCACGATTCTAGATTCCGAACCTTTGCTGTTCGGCGAGTCTTACTCGATGGTTGAAGGTGAAACATCGTCAGGCAACGTTCTTAGCAATGACATTGACCTTGATACCGCTCTAACCATTAGTAGCGTCGAAGTTGGTGGAGTCAGCAAGGACATTTCAGGTGCAACTCCTGCGGTGTTCAATACCGGGGATGGTGTATTGACCGTATTTGCCAATGGCCAGTGGACCTTTGAAGCAAATCGAAATCTAGATCATAACCAAGACCATACCGTTATCTTCAATTACGTTGCCGCTGACTCTAGTGGTGATTTTGGCTCTGCAACGGCGACCATTGATATCACTGATGGTGCAGCAGGACAGATATTGGATGATTCGAAAACGGTGACGGAAGTCGACGTTACCTCCGGTTCGCAAACCATCAATGCTCAATTTACTATATTAGGTGGTTCGGATAACCCAGACCCAGATTCTATACAATTTAGCCCTGAGACTGTCGCGCAACTAGAAGCATTAGGTATTACTTCGGGAGGCGACTCTACAGCACTTACTTATACTCTCAGCGCAGATGGTCTCATTATTACAGCTAAGCAAGGTGATGATGATGTGTTCTCGTTTTCAATGACGACAACGGTCGACGGGAATAATGTACTTGCCGATATTGTATTAGTGATTGAACGCCCACTCGATCATGTTCTCACTAGTGATTTACTCACGATTCCGTTGAATATTATTGGTACAGATACTGATGGCACAGCTTTAGAAAACGGTCAAATATCATGGGTGATAGAGGACGGTAATGATCCGAGTTTGGTTCTTGATTCAAATGTTTCAGTCAACGAGTCGGATTTAAGCAATGCTCCTGTCGGTGAAGTCAGTAGCACCGGAACCTTCAGTATCGGGATTGGCAGTGATTACTTAGACAGTGTGTTCTTTGATCTAGCAGACCAACCTCAGCTCTTCAGCGGCGGTGAACAGATTTATTACACGGTTTCTGAGGATGGAACATTATTGACTGGCTACGCAGGACCAGTAGTGGGTGGCGATGTTGCCTTTACTGTGAGTTTTGCCGCGCCCGTATCCGGTGATGTAGACAGCAGTGTGGATTATGTCTTCACTCTTTATAAAGGTTTAGATCAAACCAATGGTACGGATTCTCTTCCTTTTACTGTTACTGCTCGCGATTCAGATAATGATAAAACCAAACTAGACCTTAACATCTCTATTACTGACGGTGGTGAACCGTTTATTGGAAGTGGCACGGTTGAACTATCTGAAACACCTATCGCCAATACGACACCAGATGGCGTAAAACAAAGCGCAGTGGTCAATTTGGATATCACTGCATCGCATGATCCTATCGTTTATCTTGGTATTGATGTAACAAACGGTCAGGCGGTTTTAGATGGTGATGGGGAAGCCGTTACTCATAATGATGAAGCTTTAACTTGGAGAGACAATGGTGACGGCAGTTTCGATGCGATATTAAGTAATGGCGATGTCATTATGCAGATTCGTCTACCTTCGGACTATTTCCTAGAAGCCAATGCCTCCGGTACAGTTGCCGTTGAGATTGATCTATATCGCTCTATTGACCATGGCACTGGGTTAAAAGATACCGAATTGAATATACCGACAACAGTTGTCGTTATTGATTCAGACGGTTCGCGCTCCACTCAAGAGTCAGATATTAAAATATACGATGGTAAGGATCCTGCGTTCTCGATTGTAGGCAGCATATCTGTCGATGAAGATGGACTCATTGGTGATAACGAACAAACTGGGACTGAAGAGCCAAGCCCATCGATCGCTATTATCCAAGGCTCGGACGATATCGCATCAGTTTCAATCAACATCGATGCTTTTGATGCCCTTGGTTACAGCAGTGGCGGACGAGCGATATCCTTGCAAGACGTGAATGCCGATGGTTGGTATTACGCTCAAGATACGTCGGGTAACGATATCTTCCGAATTCGTTTTAACAACGACGGCACAACAGAGTTCAACCTATATGCACCGCTTGATCATGCCACGGGTGACGGTGAAAATAATCTTGCTGTGAATTTTGAATTGGTTGTCACTGATGCCGATGGTGATAGCTCAGATCCAGCCATTTACTCTGTCAACGTGACTGATGCAGTCCCTACTGCAAGAGACAGTTCCGTTGAAATGGTGGAAGGTGATAATCTTACCGGGCAGTTCTTAACAGAAGAGTTTGTAGGGGCAGACGGTGCGGAAATCATTAGCTTCACCTATCGAAACGTCACGTATACCTTTGATGATGTCGGTACTCCTATCACGATCAATCTTATCAACGACTATGATAGTGGATCTACTTATGGTCAGTTTACTCTTTCACCTGATGGTAGCTATCAACTAACCACGAATCCCAATGTAACGACCAATCCTGCCGACCCTAAGATCGTCGATGATATTGATTATTTGGTGCGAGATGCCGACGGCGATGAAGTGGTAAGTAATGCGGAGCTTGTATTAGACGATAACGAAGGCTTTATTCGTTATGAAGATTCAGAAACCACAGAAGATAACGACGCCATTATTGTTGTGAGTGTTTCTACTGGAGACGTAGACCAAAGCGAAACCGTTACCGCTATTGAATTCTCAGAAGCCTCTCTGCAAGGAGGTAGCCTGTATTTGAATGGCGTATTGCTTCAAGTAGTTGATGGCAAGGTGACGCTTTCAGGTAATCAGTTAACGGCGATTGATAGCCAGTTTACCGGCCCGAATGGTCAGTTGACGTATCGTCCTGCACTCCATGAATCGAATACGACCTCAACGGTTATTCTAGCGATCAACGCCATCATTAGTACTGACACGGTTCCAAAAGAGCTGACCGCAAATGTCTCTGTTTCTGTTTTACCCGTAGCGGATGCCCCGGATTGGTCAGATTCTGTATTTACCTACCAATCCGTAGAAGATGATGCGGACCCAATTAAATTAGATATCACCGCTCAGTTAGTTGACCAAGATACATCTGAAGAATTGTCTTACACCATTAGTGGCATTCCAGATGGGCTGAATATCACCTTGAACGGAAACGCCGTTAAAGAAGGTAAAGAGTACACCCAGACCCAAATCGACAAAATGGAAATCAGAGCCGATGAAAATCTCGCAGGTCGATTCGAGTTTGAGATTACAGCGATTGCAACCGAAGCGGGAAACACCTTCGCTGACCCCGCCGATAAAACGGCCGATATTGTTAATACAGTAGTTGTCGAGATTTCACCTGATGCTGATACTCCACATGTATCGGTTAAGGACTACAAAGGCTTAGAAGATGAAACCATCTTCCTCAAGAACGTGATTGATGGATCGCTAACGGATACCGACGGTTCTGAATCGTTAAGCTATCAAATCGAAGTGCAAGATGGTTGGTCTATCCAAGGCGGATTGTTTGACCTAATTGGCCCTAACACTTATTTAGTATCTGCGGAGGCCATCGAGAATGGTGTGGCTTATCTGCTACCAAAAGAAGACATCAGTTCGTTTACCGAAGATCTGTTTATTAAGGTTACGGCCGTGGCGACTGAATCGACCGTTGATTCATTAGATCCTATTAACGTGACCGCGCTTAGCGATACCAAAACCATCAATATTTTCCTCAAGGGTGTCGTCGATGAGCCTATTGTTGTGGATGGCGGCAATGCGCATTGGGAATATGACAGCGATACCAAAGTCATCAGCAACCAATCTGTTCTCAATGAAGATGGTTTGATTCGTCTCGATTTTGTAGTCCAAACCTCAGATGACGATGTCTCAGAAGAGATTAATATACTCCTGACCAATATTCCTGACGGCACCTTGCTGGTGGATTCATTGGGTGAGCCTGTGTCGCTGACCATCGCCTACATTGACGATGTAACAGGCCCAGTATTCCAGGTTTCTAACGCCCAACTGAATGATTTGTATCTCAAGCCAATTACTGATTTTAGTGGCGAGCTAGAGCTAACTGTTATTGCTATCTCGACAGAACCTGACGGTGATTCGGGCGAATTCCCGATGACGTTGAAGGTAGAGTTAGCACCTGTTGTCGATCAAGAAGATGGTCAAACGGTGAGCACTCAAGGTATTGAAGATAGCCAAATTGGATTGAATCTTGAACCATCTGTGAATCAAGATATTGATGGAAGTGAGTCTTTAACGGGATATGTGATTGATAGCCTTCCCGCTGACCTGACTCTTTATTTCGATGGCAGTGTTATTGCCGTACCAGCTTCAGGGTTAGATTTAGAAAGTTTATTAGACTCTACGACGCCAACACTGTCCGAGCTTTTAAGTAGCGGAAGACTGTCAGTAACCGCTACTGAAGATTTGAGCGGTACATTTTCGATCCCAATTACTTACGAAGTTACCGACACTTCGCCGACAGGCGCGGCTGATGTAAAAGATATCTCGGGTTCAATCAGTGTCACCGTTGATGCGAGGGTCGAGTCAGATACACGTTTAGAAAGTTCGGGTCAGCTGTACACTAGTGAGGACGGTTCTCCAGTCAATGTGTCTGATGCCGTTACTTTTGTTGACGCTGATATGGATGGCTCAGAGTACTTAGATTATATCTTGATCGATGTGCCTGATGGTTATTCGCTGATTATCGATCACCCGAACGGAGCCGCTCAAGATGTTTCAGGAAACTGGATTATCTCTGCGAACGGTCTTACGAGTGACTCGATCCAAGAGTTGGCGCAAGAAATCTTGAGCGGTATGACGATCTCCAGCCCAAGCGATACACCCGTTTTAGATATTGTGGTTCGTGCTCGTGTGATTGATGGTGAAGATTCGAAGTATATTGATACTTCATTCCAAATCCAGATTACTGGCCATGATGGCGGTGGCGGTACTTGTGACCCCGTTGGTCCACCAAGTCCCATTCAACCGGGTGGTGATATTAAGACGAATGAAGGTGAAGATATCGATTTAACGGGCTTGCTCAATACCGATGTCGCCAGTGACCCTGACAATACGATCTCTTTCTATATTCCTGCCGATTCTCTTCCTGAAGGCGTCGAGATTTCGGGTGATGGTGTTATTGCGGAATATGACGCGGCTGGCGAAGTGGTCGGTTACTCGATTACTGCCGATGGTCTCTCGAAACTGACGTTAACCGGATTGGACGAAGACTTCGCTGGGTGTATTGATTTCACGATAGAGACGATTGAAACCTCACCGTGTAATGGTGAAACCGTAACGACAGCTCAAACCATTAGTATTCAAGTACTGCCTGTTGTGGATGACATTACCGTTGCCACAGATTCCACAACAATCCAAGAAGACATTGCCACGGATCTTAATCTTGAGCTCGTTCTGGGTGATAGTGTTGAAGATGGCCAGTTAATCACGGGTGAAGGCAATAGTGCTACTGGTAAAGAGACCGTTAACTCTCTGACCATCACAGTATCAAATGGTGTGACACTATCGGAGAGTCCTGCTGATACTGGCTTGTTGGTTGATAACGGCAATGGTACTTGGACGGTAACGGATCCTAGCCGCTTGAGTGATGTGTTGGTAACACCACCAGAACATTACAGCGGCGAAATTACCTTAACAGTAACGGCAAATATTACCGATGAAGCGGATTGTGTCGTTGAAACGGATACGCAAGATAAAACGACCGTAGTGACAATCACCGTTGAACCTGTTGCTGATGCGGCAAACTTGGTAACGCAAGATATTGTCGGCGACGAAGACAACTACATTTCACTGTCATCACTCAGCGCGGAGCTGATTGACCAAGATGGCTCTGAAAATATGTCCTTGGCATTGAAAGGCGTGCCTGAAGGTGCGGTTGTTGCGATAAAGGTCGGCGACAGCTACGAATTAGTTCCTAACAATGGCGTCGATGGCGGTACCTTTGATGGTAACCCTACTTACGAGTGGCAACTCGATCCAAGTCAGCTTGCTAATCTCGTTATTATGCCGCCACGAGATTTCAGTGGTGATATGAATCTTGTTCTTGAGGCGATTACTCAAGAAATCGGCACCGCAGAAATCCGCTATACCGAATCTGAATTTACCGTTGGTGTAAATCCTATTGGTGACAAGGTTGAGTTCTTCGACCTACCTGAACAACTGACGGGTAGTGAAGACGAAGGCATTGTTATTCCGCTTGATGCGAATAGCTTTGAGACTAATAGTGATGAGTTCTTATCAATTACCGTAACGGTGAATTCGACTTCGGATCCATCAGGTTTAGTTGGGCTAGATCGAATTCGAATTGGATCAGAAACCAGTTCTTTCACCAATGTGGGTGGCATCATACAGGCGACGATCCTCGTTAAAGCAAGCTCTGTTGATGAGCTCGAATTCTTTGCGGGCGATGCGTTTGGTAACCTCGATATTACGATTACAGGCCGAACGGTTGATCAAAATACCGTACTCGGAGAGTTAGTGGTCGACACGGGTGACCCAAGCTCGCAAGACATGACGCTTATTATCACACCAGAACCTGACGCACCGTTACTAAGCGTCGAATACGCTTCAATTGTCGCAGAAGCGAGTGGCACGATTCCTCTTGGTTTAGACCTTTCTCTTGTAAACCCTGCTGATTCAGAAGTGGGCTTCATTACAATTTATGATATTCCCGCAGGTTTGACGTTCTCACACGGCTCGATGGTCGATGGTCAATATGTGGTGGACTTGGCAGATGTACCGAATCTAGCGATTACGGGTGGCTATGATGGCGTTGACCCATTTGAACTCACCATCGAACCTTCTGCTGAAATAGGCAACAACCAAGCGGTAGGATTACCTCAAACGGTATCGGTTGAATTTGTCGCGGAAGGGGACTCTACGATTACCGCGACAGATGATAATGACCTACTGATTGGCGGTGCGGGTTTTGATAAATTTGTGTTTGAATCATCAGGTTTAGGCAGTACAGAGGCGGCAAGTTTAGATGTGATTCAAGACTTCGATGCGTCGCCAAATACCGACGCCATTGACCTCTCTGGGATTCTTGGAAGCTTGGGAATTACGACGGGCTCGGGGGCCACACAATACCTAGATTTAGAAGAATCTAGTAAGGGCGTGACGATTTCTATTAAACCTAATGGCGACGAAGACGTTCAACAAAACATCTTAATAGCCGATGTTACGTACGACGATCTGTATCAAGGCGACAGTAGCAGTGCATTAGAAGCACAAATTTTACAAAAAATGATAGAAGACAATAATTTAACGCTGTAAGTTAGATGTACAGTCTATAAAAGGAAGTTTAGATTGGTAGAACAAAAAGACAGCTGGCTAGGTTGTGTCGAATGGTTGTGTGAGCATTTTAATGTTCGCAGCCATCCTTCCAAAATAGTGTCTGGCCTACCTTTAGATAAAGGAAGGCTCAATGAATCCCTTTTCCCAAGAGCGATTGAGAAATCGGGGTTAACTTTGAGCCACGTTAAAAAAGAATTACTGACTCAATGTCAGTTCCCCGTTGTTGCTGTTAATTCTGCGACAGGGAGTCCCGTTGTCGTCACTCAAGGCTCCGGTGGCGACTTTCAAGTATTGGATTGTGAAAGCAACTCAAGCCAAGAAACATCGTTAAAAGACTTGGTTGCTAAAGTCGAATCGTATGTGTGGCAAGTGGGAGCTCAAGCTCTTGATGATGCGCGTGTTCCATCCCATGAACGCAGCGAGAATAAATCCAACACCCGTTGGTTATGGCGTGTCGTCAAAGAAGTGAAACCCTGGTATCGAGACCTGTTTATCGCTTCATTCTTGATCAACTTGCTCGCGCTAGTTGTGCCTCTTTTTACCATGAATGTGTACGACCGCGTGGTGCCAAACCAAGCGTTTAACACGCTTTGGGTTCTGGCGGCAGGCGTTGGTATTGTCGTTATTTTTGATTGGGTGTTGAGAAGCTCACGAAGCTCTGTGACTGACATGGCTGGGCGCTATATTGATAACAAGTTGTCTTCTCAACTGTTCTCTAAAGTGCTCGGTATGAAGCTCGAAAACCGACCGCAATCGGTAGGCGCCTTTGCCAGACAGCTTCAAGATTTCGATAGCGTGAAAGATTTCTTCACCTCCATCTCTTTGGTCACGTTAGTCGACTTACCATTCACTTTGCTGTTCCTGTTCCTTATTGGTTGGCTCGGTGGCGCGATGATGTTCATCCCAGTCGCAATCATGTTGGTATTGATTGTGCTGAGCATTGCGATGAAAGGTAAAGTCGAGAAAACATTCGATGAAACCGCACGTTTGTCGACACAAAGACAAGCACAGCTGTTTGATTGCTTAACAACCCTTCCGGATATCAAGCAAAACAATGCTGAAGGAATTACTCAGAAGCGTTGGGAACAGACTATTTCATCGCTCTCTCAATGGCAGACTCAATCTCGTCACTACTCTAATATCGTGACGCATTCCATTCAGTCGAGTCAGCAGATCGTTACCATCACTCTGATCATCTTTGGTGTGTATCAGATCTCTGAAGGCTTGCTGAGTATGGGTGGTTTGATAGCGGTGGTGATGTTGAGTGGACGTGCTGCGAGCTCAGTGAACCAGCTTTCTCTTCTATTGCTGAGGTTTCAACAAACCCGTTCTGCAGTTGAAGGTCTGAATCAGATCATGGACTTACCGCAAGAAGAATCTAAGCATCAAGTGATTGATAAGGGTGACTTTGACGGTGGGGTTAGGCTAGATGAAGTCACGTTTACTTATCCAGAGACTCAAAGCCCAGCGCTAAAGGAAATTTCTTTGGAGATAAAACCGGGTGAGCGAGTTGGCCTTGTTGGTGCCGCTGGTGCAGGAAAAACCACGCTTTTATCGATTGTTGCTCGCCAGTATTTACCCACAACAGGACAAGCATTCTATCAAGACATCGATGGGCAATTATGGCCAACCAGTGTGCTACGCAGTGGCATGGGTTGGGTAGGGCAAACGACTAATCTTATCTTCGGCAGTGTTTACGATAACGTCACCCTTGGGGCGACTAACGTTGATGAGGAGAAGTTGAGACAAGCTCTACAACAGTCGGGTTTGAATGGTTATATGGGACGCTTAAGCAATGGCTTAGAAACGCCAGTTGGTGAAGGTGGCCGATTGCTTTCAGGGGGCCAACGCCAAGCTGTGGCTATCGCAAGGGCGCTTTATCGTTGTCCAAAGCTATTGATCATGGATGAGCCGACCAGCGCGTTAGATAACCAAGCTGAAATACAGTTCTTCAATGCACTACAAAGCATGCCGAGAGAAACGTCCATGCTGATCAGTTCGCATAAATCTTCTTTCTTGATGATGTGTGATCGAGTGATTGTGTTGGATAAAGGCCAGATCGTGGCTGAGGGTGAGCCAAAAGACATCCTCTCTCTACAGAAGAAAAGCGCTCCGAAAGGAACAAGTCGTTTTAAGACGGTTTCAGTGGTGAAGGGAGGTCGTCATGAGTAATGATATTCAATGGACCAACAATCACTTGGCGTTTCGCTCTCGCAAGCTGATTTGGCTAAGTGCGTTATTGATTGTGTCTATCATCGGTTGGGCGACATGGGCAACATTAGAAGAGGTGGTGATCGGTGAAGGTAAAGTTGTGCCGAGTCTTTCAGTACAAACGATTCAGAGCTTAGAAGGCGGTCTAGTTCAAGAGATCATGGTAAGACAAGGCCAATCTGTCGTGAAAGGCCAACCTCTGGCTAAGTTGGAAGATACTCGTTTTAAAGCGGCTTTTTTAGAGTCGGCTCAACAAGCGGATACCTTACTGGCCCAACAATTAAGATTGAAAGCAGAGCTGTCGACAGTTGTTTTAAATAACGATGCAAAAGAGTGGTTTGAACGAGTGGTCTTGGTGCCACAAGATATTGTCATCGATGTATCGAGCCATCCGGCATTAATGAACGCCAAAGCCAACTATCGAGAACGTTTAGGTCAGTTGAAATCGGAACTGGAAGAGGCGGCACTCCGCATTGAGCAACAAGACCAAGCGCGTGTCGATACGCTCAATAATATTCAGACTTTAGAAAGTAGCCTCGATATCGTTATTCGAGAGCGCAACATGTTGAAAGATGTGGTTGCTAGCGGTGCGGTTGCAGAAGTTGAGCTGCTGAAACTGAACCGTGATGTGGTCAAGCTGAAAGGCGATATTGCTAGCTCAAAAGTGGCGGCTCAGAAACAGATTGCTGCTTACTCAGAATCGATAGCCGATCACCGCAGCATCGCGTTAGATTTTCGCGCCAAAGTACAAGGCCAGCTGAACGAAGTTGCTAGCAAAATAGCGCAATTGAATGAAAGCCAACAAGCTATTGCCGACCAACTGAAACGAACTCAAATCTTAGCGCCAGTTGACGGTACGGTGAAAGAGATATTCGTTCGTACTATTGGTGGTGTTGTTCGTCCCGGCGAGCCGATTATTGAGATCATTCCATCAAACAGTGATTTGATTGTTGAAGCGAGGATCTCTCCGCAAGATATCGCGTTTGTTCATAATGGATTAGGTGCCACCGTTAAATTCACTGCGTATGACTTTGTTATCTATGGTGGCCTGAAAGGTAAAGTCACTTATGTGAGTGCCGATGCCTTACAAACAGAAGACGGTAATGCCTATTATCGCGCCCATATTCAGTTAAACGAAGACCAACAACAAAACTCTGCCTTTAGCATTATCCCAGGGATGCAAGTCGCGGTTGATATCTTGACCGGAGAAAAAACAGTATTGAGTTATTGGTTAAAACCTATTTTACGAGCTAAGGAAAACTCACTTCGCGAACGATGAAGTGGGTTAAAGCATAAATATAAAAGGAAGTGTAATGCATTCAAAATTCTTACTCTCTTCTTGCTTACTCATGAGCGGGCTGTCTCAAGCAGCCTCATTAGAAGAGTCCGTGGCCTTTGCCATCGACTATAGCCCAGAGATATTGGCGCAATACTCCCGATACCAATCGGTTGTCAGAGACGGAGATGCTGCAAGTGGTTTGTATATGCCTCAAGTCAATTTGTACGCGGCGGCAGGTTATGAAGAGACGCGCTATAACAGCGGCAGTAAACTCGACAGTGATGACCGTGGGCTAACGCGAACAGAGATTGGCGTTAAGGTATCTCAGTTACTATTCGACGGTTTTAAAACGACGTCGAATGTCGATCGATTAACGTTCGAAGCGGAAGCTGAGCGTCTAACTTTGATTTCGCGAGCTGAAAACGTCTCGTTAGATGTGGTGAGAAACTATCTCGATATTCTTAAGGCAGAGACGTTACTTGAACTGTCTAAGCGTAACGTAAAAGAACACCAAGAGATCTATCAAGATATCCAAGACAAGAAGAGCAAAGGCTTGAGCAGTAACTCGGATCTGGCTCAGATCTCTGCCCGTGTTGCGACGGCGCAATCTTCATTAATCGCTGCTCAGAACAACCTGTTTGATTTACAAACTCAGTACCTACGCTTAGTAGGCAAGCCTGCTGTGAACTTGGTTTATCCACGTTTTGATTATGCTTTGTTACCAAGCTCAGCACAGGTCGCGCTTGAACAGGCTGTCGAGAATCACCCTGAAATCCAAGCATCTTTGCTTGATATCGATGCCGCTCGTAAAGAAATGCGCCGCGAGAAAGGTGATTACTACCCAGAACTAAAACTCGAGCTTCACGCCAACAAGAATGACAACGTGTCTAACCCTCCGGGTGGTGTTGATGAAGATGCTCGTATCATGTTGACCATGGATTACGACTTGTTTAATGGCTTCTCTACCGACTCTCGCGTGGAATCATCGCGTGGCGAGTTGAAGAAGCAAGAGCGATCAGATTAAGGACTGAGCGTGAGGTTAAAGAGGGCACTCAACTCGCTTGGAACGCCTACAAGATGCTTGAACAACAAAAGTCCCTTTTTCAACAAAACGTGGATGCAGCAAAAATTGCAGAGCTTGGTTATATCCAACAATTTAATGTAGGCAGACGAAGCCTACTGGATGTGCTCGATGCAAAAGTGGAAGTATTCTTGGCTCGAAGAAACTTTATCAGCACTGAATACGATCAAACGTTAGCGGCATACCGAGTGTTGAATGCTATGGGCATGTTGACTTACGCATTGAGGGTTGAACACCCAGAAGAATGGCAAGGGGAGAACAAGTAATGAGACATTTTAAACTAGCGCTACTTAGTTCTATCTTGCTGATGGGGTGTGCAGAAACGCCCGATACGACAATGACTCGTCATCAAATTGATGATCTGGCGGATGATGACCGTGACGGTGTGATTAACCAACGAGACCTTTGTGCTGATACCCCAGAAGGTGTGACGGTAGACATTAAAGGGTGTGCAAACTGGAAAATTGTCGAAGACGTTGAGGTCTTAAGCGTGGCATTCGATTTCGATAAATATGTACTTAAACCAGAACACAGCCGTTCTTAACGAGTTAGTGCGTTTACTGGGTGAGCAACCAGACGCCTCCGTTACCTTAGTGGGGGACACCAGTTCAGAAGGTACCAACGTTTATAATAAGGCATTGGCCAAGAAAAGGACTGGCGTGATTCGAGACGCTCTGATTGACAGAGGCATTGATGGGGAGCGAATCTTCGAACAAGAATTTACTCAGATAACCAGCTTAACCCAGCACCTTCACAAGCGTAAGCGTAGAACCATTGCGGTGTTAAAAACAGAGAGCATGGAAGTGAATCCATCTTGGAATATCTTTACCTCAGAGATGCAGCTCGACAGCAATAGCGATGTTGAATCTAAGACATCGATTGACCCAGTAGGAGGCCAGTAATGAAACGTCTATCTAATAAATCGGGCTTACTGCTTGCTGCTGTACCTGCGTTATTCTCAGTATCAACGTTAGCGAATGACGCCAGTGATATTGGTTTGGTCGCGATTGAACCGAACATGCAGGGCCTTGTTGAAGACTTGCTTAAGAGCCAAGAGATCGACTTAGAGATCTTGTTGAGTGACAGTGTCCCTGAGCAGATGATCATGCAACGTTCACGTGTTGGTATTACTTCCAAAAAGTGGACTGACAAAGAGATGGCTAGGTTCGACATGCGCTATGGCTACAGGCCGACCGAGCTGATGTTTACCGCAGACGTAATAGCGATTCTGGCGAATGAGAATAACCCAGCCACATCCATCAGCGTTGCTGAACTTATCGATGTGTTTGGTTGCTCTAGCGACCCTAAGCATCCGAAATGGACGCCAAGCAGTGACACTCGTGACGGAGAAAGCCTAGACACACACATGTTGCCTTTCGCTATCGACCACAATCTGCAAGGCCATACCACCTTTTCGAGTTGGGTCGAGTGTGGAGTTGATGGCGAATATGCGAATACTCAATTCTTAGCGGATCTGCCGGATCTGATTAACAAGATTGAAGACGAGGATGCCGCCATTGGTTATACCGTCTACTCAGATCAAATCTCAGATGTGAAGTGGCTGAGTGTGGTTGATAATCTAGGTGTGAACTACGACTTAAACAAAGAGACGATCCTCTCTGGTCGTTACCCATTAGCTACGGTTTACTATATGTACCTGAATATTCCAGCGCATCGCAAAGGCTTTACGGAACAAGAGAAGTTCTTTGTTGGGCTGACTTTGTCGGAAGAACATCAAGGTGTGTTGAACCAATATGGTTTCATCAGTTTGCCGCCAGAAGCAATCCAACGGAATAAAGTTAGGCTATCACTTGAAGAGCCTGCAATCGAAGGCGGCTATAAATAATTAGTACGATGTATTGTATGTGGGTCGTCGGAATGGTATTGTTAGTTCCGTAATGGTTCTCAACGTGACGGATTACGTTATTCGGCGATAGAATTTATCTAGCGGGCATGTATGCCCGTTTTTTTTCGCCTAAAATTTGTGCCTTGAGCGGTTGTTTGTTGATTGGTCACGTATAATGGGCGCTTCATACCGCGCGAATAAGCACAATTAATGAGAACTCTTCCTGTCTTAATCCTACCTTTGTTATTGGTTCTGAATACCCTTTCATTCTCTGCGCAAGCGAGTGAAAGCTGGTGGTTGCGAACGGTATTCAATACAAGTTCTGTTCAGCCAAGTTCTCAAAACTATATTAACGATATCGATCTCATGGATTGTGGCGAAGTTGAAGGCACTCTGTTGTGCAGTGACCTCACTCAATATTACGATTTGGATGTTTATGTTGAACTGGAGTTGGGTGACTCAAGCGTAGAGGTGGTTCGCCTTAACCTGCCATATTCGAACCTTAGTTACACAAAGCTTCAGGCATACCTTCGCCAAGATGGCTTTGCTCTCAGCTCAATTAGCATTGGGGAGGATGAGTTCGATGTCGTCGCTCAACTTGAACAAGCGAAACGTGAGGGCGTTGGTTACGATAAGGTAGATAAACAACTCGTCGAATTCATCAATGCACCACATAATTCCTCTGAGCAAAAGAGTTTATGGAATGTGCCTAATTCTTCCTCATCTTCTTCTCGTTCTTCAGCTCCTTGGATTCAGCTGCATAGTGATGGTGACAATTTAACGGTTGAACTAAATCGCTTCTAATTGCTCAAATTTATAGATGGTTTCGTAATTCATTAGAGTCAACAAGCCTTTTGGAATAAAGGTTCACGGGCAGACAGCAAGCTATTATTTATTTAAGTGTTCGTTTTTCTGTGGCTCTCACATTTTTAGTAAGCGTTTACCTTTGCCATTTGTTATACGTTGAGCCTTCGGTAAAACGAGCTTAGGATACGTTCAGTATTGATAAAGGAGACAACCCATGGTTGCAAGAGTAACGACAGCGCCACAAGGCCCAGAATTTTCTGAGTTGGTGCAAGGATACTGGCGTACAGCAGAATGGGGTATGACCCCGCAACAACGCCTGACTTTCCTGAAGCAGCACATTGATCTTGGTATCACAACTGTTGATCACGCGGATATTTACGGTAACTACCAATGTGAAAAGTTGTTTGGTGAAGCATTGGCGCTTGAGCCAAGCCTTCGTGATGATATCCAAATCGTCACCAAGTGCGACATCAACTTGTGTGGTGACCACACTCCTGATCGCAAGATCAATCACTATGACACTAGCGCGCACCATATTTACCAATCAGTAAATAATTCTCTAGAGCGTTTGGGTGTAACCGAACTTGATGTCTTACTTATTCACCGTCCAGATGTACTGATGGATGCAGATGAAGTAGCAGAAGCGTTCGCTGAACTGCATAAGGTCGGCAAAGTTAAGCACTTCGGTGTCTCTAACTTTTCACCGTGCCAGTTCGACTTACTGCAATCTCGACTCGGTAAGCCACTGGTGACTAACCAAGTTGAAATCAACCCATTGAACTTCGAAGTTGCACATGATGGTACGCTGGATCAACTGCAGATGAACCGTATTCGTCCAATGGCGTGGTCTTGTCTCGGTGGTGGTAGCATCTTCAGTGGCGATTCCGCACAAGCGATTCGCGTTCGTGATGAGCTAGAAGCAATTCGCCAAGAAGTGGGTGCAGACAGCATTGATCAAGTGATTTACGCTTGGGTTCGTCGTTTACCGTCTAACCCAATTGCGATTATTGGCTCAGGTAAGATTGAACGTGTGAAGACGGCCGTTGATGCACTGAAAATCGAACTGACTCGCGAGCAATGGTATCGCGTATGGGTTGCATCTAAAGGCCACGGTGTGCCATAGAAAGCAATTCGTATAGAAGCAAAAGCCAGCTAATAAAGCTGGCTTTTTTGTGTTCGCCTAACATGTTTCTTCAAAACTGTGATTAGAGTGGAATATTTTTCAAAAACACTCATAATGCACTCTGTTTTTCACCAGTTGGATATTTCCATTGAGCACTTCAAAATTCTCTTCAATCGCCCTTAAACCAGAGCTTCTAAATACGTTAGATTCTCTTGGTTATACTGAAATGACGCCGATCCAAGCGTTAAGTCTTCCTACTATCCTAAATGGCAAGGACGTTATCGGTCAGGGTAAAACGGGTTCAGGTAAAACAGCTGCTTTTGGTTTAGGCGTGCTGCAGAACCTACGCGTTAAGCGTTTCCGTGTTCAGTCTTTAGTGTTATGTCCGACTCGTGAGCTTGCAGACCAAGTAGCAAAAGAGATCCGAACTCTTGCTCGTGGTATTCACAATATTAAAGTGCTGACACTTTGTGGCGGCATGCCAATGGGACCACAGATTGGTTCACTAGAGCATGGCGCACACATTCTTGTGGGCACTCCTGGTCGTATCCTTGACCACCTAGAGAAAGAGCGTATTGACCTGTCTGAGTTGAACACACTTGTGTTAGATGAAGCCGATCGCATGCTGGAAATGGGCTTCCAAGATGCTTTGGATGCAGTGATTGAAGCGGCTCCGAAAGATCGCCAAACATTATTGTTCAGTGCGACTTTCCCTAAACAGATTAAATCTGTTGCAGACCGCATTATGCGTAACCCAGAAATGGTGAAGGTTGAATCAACGCACGATCACTCAAGCATCCAACAACACTTCTACAAAGTTGAAGGTACTGAAGCTCGTGATGACGCACTAGAGCTACTGCTTCTTCATCATCAACCAGAATCTGCGGTTGTGTTCTGTAACACTAAGAAAGAAGTGCAGAACGTAAACGACGAACTAAGCCACCGTGGCTTCAGCGTTATCGAGCTTCATGGCGACATGGAACAGCGTGAACGTGACCAAGCTTTGGTTCAGTTCTCAAACAAAACCATCTCTATCTTGGTTGCAACCGATGTTGCTGCTCGTGGTCTTGATGTTGATAACCTAGATGCTGTGTTCAACTTTGAGTTATCTCGCGACCCTGAAGTTCACGTACACCGCATCGGTCGTACTGGACGTGCAGGAAGCAAAGGCGTAGCTATCAGCTTCTTTAGCGAAAAAGAGATGCACCGTGTTGCTCAAATTGATGAGTACATGGATATGCCAATCGAACCGTCTCAGATGCCAGCAAAACCAATTGCTAAACCATATTACTCAAACATGGTTACTATCCAAATTGATGGAGGCAAGAAGGCTAAACTTCGCGCTGGTGATATTCTTGGTGCGTTGACTGGTCAAGGCGGCATTGATGGTAAGTCAGTAGGTAAGATCAACTTGTTCGCGATGCGTGCTTACGTTGCTGTAGAAAGATCAATGGCTAAGAAAGCATTAGGTAAAATCGAATCAGGTAAAATGAAGGGTCGCCAATTCCGCGCCCGAATTCTGAAGTAATTCGAGATTGTCTCCCTTTACTGCTAAGTCATGCTAGTGATAATGCAGTAAAGGGTGTTCCACAGTCAGTAATGTATCAAACGTTTATTCATCAGGTCTGATCGAATAGAAATCGTTGATATGTCTTCCTTCGCTAAGATACCAAGTCATCGCTTCCTGTCGATTATTAGCGGATATCGTAATTGTGGTTAGTCTTCCATCGTCAAAATAACAAAGCTCGTACTCTAACTCGCTTGTATAATGAGGAGTAGCGGCCATAGCTTACCTCCCAAATATTAATCATTTGAAAATAAATAAACCATTCGTTTATAGGGTTCTTTTACGTCAAATGAGCAATAAAAATCAAGTCACATCACTGCCATTAATTATTTTTAGTTTAATCATTTGCCGAAATAGCTAGATTAGCAAGTCTGAGTCTCAATTTATCTCAAAGTTTTTACGGTCACTGCTTATTAAGGCTACTTTTATAAGAGCTAGAATTAGCGTTATAAGAACTAGAGCTAACCTTAAAAGGGTGAGTTAATGGATTTGTGGCTTTGCTGAATACCGTGAGAGGGTTAAATGAGAAAGTGTCGATGGTTAGTCTTATTAGTCTGTTTTGTATTCGCTGGTTGCGGGACTAAATTTGCCTACAACAATATAAGCTGGTTTGCGGTTAGCTATATTGAAGACTTTGTTTCTCTATCCAACAGTCAAGAATCAGAGCTCGAAGAGCGCCTCGACTTATTACAGCAATGGCATAAAAAAACTCAACTACCTCTGTATATTTCGCAATTAGAAGCGATTCAAAATCTAGACCGTTCTGATATGAACTCTGCTTTTATCATTGACCAGAGTGAACAAACTAAAAATCATATTCGCTCAATCGTTAATAAGTTTTCTCCCGACATTTACGCATTAAGTATGCAGCTTACCCCTGAGCAAGATAACGAATTCTTAAAGAACTTTAGAGAAAAGCAGCAAGAGTATTACGAAGAAAGATTATCATTGAATGATGAAGATTCGAGAGAGCGATATAGAAGTCGAATAGAAGATAGGCTAGAGCGATGGCTAGGGTCGGTATCGAAAGAGCAAAAACAGATTATTTTGACTTGGTCTCAAGAGTGGGTAAATACCAACGATAACTGGCGCCAATATCAAAATAACACCTACCAAGATCTTACAACTCTCATGAAAAAGAAGACTGACTTACATATTGCTCAGCCAATTATTATGAACCTGCTTCTGAACAATGAAGCTTATTATCCGCAAGAACTGGAGCCTAAGCTTGATAAGAATATGCAGACATCAGCGAAGTTTTTGGTGGATATCGCGGCAGCGAGTAGTGATAAGCAATGGTCTTATTTCATGAACGAGTTAGAGAGCCTCAAGTCAACGCTGGTGGCACTGCAGGAGTAGGGCGGCTCTAAATAACACTCGTATACAATAAGGCTGATTTCGTGAAACGAATCAGCCTTTATTTCGTTCTATGGTTTGTAGCTTGTAGCTGAGAGCTTTAATTGCGATTGCTCATTAACAGCTTTGGAACAGAGCCTTTAGCGGTCTTAGATATTTTCTGCATCAGTTGAAAGCTCGGCTGTTGAATGCCGTGATCATTTTGCAATTCATCAATCATCAATAACCACAACCGTGCTGTCATCTCTGAATCGGCTAACGCTCTGTGGAAAGTGCCGTCGTTGTCGATGTTCTTGAAACGCACAAGGTCGCCTAGCTTATGAGTCGGTGAGTCTTGGATTAGACGACGAGCAATCAACATTGAGCAGGCAAACTGCCCATCGTAGTCTCGATTAATGTTATCTAACTCTGCATCAAGAAAGCGCTTATCAAATGAAGCATTGTGAGCGACAAGTTGGCTGTCTTGAATGAAGTCTGCAAACTCATCCATCACTTCACTGCAACTGGCCGCTGCGCTTAACATGCGGTTACTGATCCCAGTATAGCTTTCAATGAACCCGCTAACACGAAATCCTGGGTTCATGAGTTGCTGGAAGGTGTCGACGACTTCGCCGTTAACGAGTTTCACCGCACCGATTTCAATCGCTCGGTCACCCATGTTTGGTGATAAGCCTGTGGTTTCGAAATCGAGAACGATAACGGAGTCTGCGGAGTTTGGAGCCATCGTGTTTCCTAATGCTATTTATTTAGTTGTATCGCTTTATATGGGGCGCTAGTACTGCTGCGGGTCAATCTATTGCGTAGTGTTGTTCTATTGCGTGTTGCTGCTGATCGTGAGCTCAGTGTAACCCGTCGAATCGTCATGCTCTCTGTTGAAGGTCAAAGTCTCGTAGCGATGAACTATCAATTCAGCCGTGGTCGCGATAATCGTCCCTTCAAGCAAATGCCCACCAATCACATTGCCATTTTCATCAGCAACGGATATATGAACATGCTGATGGTTTGGGGTTAGAGTCGCCATCACAGACACAATTTCGAACGGAGCTTTGATTAGCTTGGTGTTGTTTGCATTAGCCAAACGAATATTGAGTTGAGAAACACACCCGACACACGACGCTACAGAGCCGGCTGAGATATTGTGCGCAGTCACAAGCTTTTGGAGTTCAAGCTTTAGGTCTTGCCCACGGGTTAATCTCGTTGCGATAGGAGTGATCATCTTATGGCCTCAGTTTTATTTGTATTTCAAAGAACAAAACGAAGCCACAGTGGGCTTCGTTTTATTTTCATTTTGACTAACGCGACTTTTGTATTTTCTGTCGTTGAAATTACTTAGTCTTGTTGCTGTTCTCTTTTCTTCTTAGGAACGAAGTTCAATACTGAAATTGGTACTTCTTTGCGTGGCTCGAAACCTTCAACAACGCGACGTTCAATCAAGTGACCAAGACGTTTTTCAATAATACACAGGTTCTTGAAGTTATCTTTCGATAGGAAAGAGATCGCTTCACCAGATGCATCAGCACGGCCTGTACGACCAATACGGTGAACATAGTCGTCCGCTGGGAATGGGATGTCGTAGTTCACTACGCGGCTTAGGTTATCAATATCGATACCACGAGCAGCAACACCTGTTGCAACTAGATATTTTAGACGACCTTTTTTGAAATCAGCCAGAATCTTTTCACGAATCGCTTGGCTACGTCCACTGTGGAAAGCTTCAGCTTCGATACCACGCTTTTCAAGTTGAGCAACTAACTTAGCCGCGCCGTGTTTCGTCTCGATAAAGATAAGCGCTTGGTCCCACTCACCGTCAGTGATCATGTGGCTTAATAGCGCCGACTTGCGGTCTTTATCTACAGTAACTAGCCATTGTTCGATGTTCGCTTTAGATGCGTCAGTTTTGGCGATAGAAATCTCTTCCGCTTCACTGATTGCGCTTTTCGCTAGCGCACGAACTGGCGTTGATAGCGTTGCTGAGAACAACAGGTTTTGAATGTTTTGTGGCAAACGCGCGATGATCTTGTTGATGTCTTCGATGAAACCCATGTCTAGCATGCGGTCAGCTTCATCAAGAACCAGAACTTCAACTTCATCAAAGTGAACGGCGCGTTGTCCGTACATATCGATCAAACGGCCTGGTGTTGCCACAAGAATATCGACGCCTTCAATAAGACGATCTTTCTGGTGTTGGTAAGACACGCCACCGTACATCGCTAATGATGTTAGGTTTAGGAACTTCGCGTACTTAGTGATGTTCTGCTCAACCTGAATCGCAAGCTCGCGAGTTGGTGTCAGAATAACAGCACGAATACGTTTTTTACGTTGTGTTTCACCTTTACTTAGCATTTCTAAGATAGGGAGAACAAAGCTCGCAGTTTTACCTGTACCTGTTTGTGCAGCAGCAATAAGGTTCTTACCAGAAAGCACAATCGGAATTGCTTTTTCTTGAATAGAGGTTGGCTTTTCATAGCCTTGTTTTGCAACGGCTTTAACAATAGGTGAGCTTAATCCAAGCTTGGAAAATGGCATAAGTTTCTCGGTATGATTTGGCTAAATAGCGATGGAAAGGTTCAACAATCTTATACAAGGATAAGATTAATGGCGGCATTCTACCATGTTGCTTGTGTACCGCTAGTAACATAGACACTTTAGTTGGATAATACTGGCTCAATAAGACGACGATAAGACAGGGATGTATGGAAATTACACCGAATGAACGCGATGCAGTATATAAAACGATTTTTTCTCGCCGAGATGTTCGTGGTCAGTTTCTTCCTGATGAAATCCCAGAAGACGTTTTGATGCGTGTACTAACCGCAGCGCACCATGCTCCCAGTGTTGGTTTTATGCAGCCTTGGGATTTTGTCGTCGTTCGTGATATCGAAACCAAGCATCAGATAAAAGCGGGCTTCAATCAAGCGCATGCAGAATCTGCGGAAATGTTTACCGATGAAAAACAGACGATGTATAAGCGTCTAAAGCTTGAAGGCATCGTCGAATCACCGATCGGTATCTGCGTGACTTGCGACCGTAATCGAACCGGTAAGGTTGTGTTGGGTAGAACCATCAAACAAGAAATGGATCTGTACAGCACCGTGTGTGCGGTTCAAAACTTGTGGCTCGCGGCAAGAGCCGAAAACCTAGGCTTAGGGTGGGTGAGTATCCTGCATGACTCAACACTACGAGAAGCGTTAGATATACCAGAAAACATCGATATTGTGGCGTACCTGTGTATTGGTTACGTTGACCACTTCAAAGATAAACCCGAACTTGAAACCATGGGTTGGTTACCAAGAATAGACGTCAATTCAGCGATTCATGAAGGGAAATGGAATCCAAATAAAGCTGAGTGATTCAAGGCTTTGATGTCTTCGTAATATATTGATATTAAATACCAAAGCTCGTTACTGATATTTCAGTATAAAGTTGAATTTATAAACCCGTGCTGATATTAATGACACTTGATTCACCGCTCTAGCCTGGAATCCAATGAACGACGCTAACTTACGTAGACTTCAACAACTCACTACAAAGTACGAATTAGGTGAAGAGTACCATCTCACGATCGATGATCTAGAGCATTCGCTGTCGACTTCGCGCAGAAACACCTCGATAGTTCTGAAATGCTTATCTGAGTACCACTGGATTTGTTGGATTCCGTCTAAAGGGAGAGGGAAACTTAGTCAATTTAAGATCTTGGTTAGCTTCTCGGAAGCATTAGAGCAAGTATTAGCGCTGCAGTTAGAGCAAGGCCGCTTTAACGTTATTCCTCGCCTTCTAGAAAGCTATGGGGCAGCAGCGATAAAGGCACTGACACTAGCGACTGAAAAACATAGTCTGTTCAATGAACAGCATGAGCATTTGCTGATTACTCAATACCCGTGGGTTGATAATCTTGAACCTGCTAGAACATACAGAATCGCTGAACATCAAATATTAAGAAGTATCTACAATACTTTATTAGTTCAAGATCATGAGGGGAACCCCCAAGCCAGCCTCGCACACCATTGGAAGATAGAAGGTCGCTTTCTGCATTTTTGGTTAAGGCCGAATGTGCTATTCCATGACGGCGATACGTTAAGTGCGAAAGATGTTGCTCAATGCTTGTTACGGTTAAAAAGTATCGATGGCCCTGTACAGTCTTTATTTGAGCAGGTCAGTGATGTTCAAGTGGTTGGTGATAAACAACTGACTATCGAGCTGGCACATGCAAATCCTATGTTTATATATGCGCTGTGTAGTGCACACGCGTCTATTTATCGTTGTAAGCGAACGTATTTCTCTAGTGGGCGCAGTGCCTATATGGGAACGGGTCCTTTCTCATTAGACGATTGGAGCGAAGAACGCCTCGTTCTAAAACGTCATCGTGGCTATTTTGCTCAAAATGCTTTGTTAGAACAGATAACACTCACCGATATCGAAGGCCTAAACGATCACACCCTGAGTTTTAATAGATCTGGCGTTGCAGAAGAAACCACTATCAATGCACTTTCGTACCTTGCGGTTAATCGCAGGGAAGGCTCAGGAATTACCTCTGATGACTTAGACAGCTTGGTATTGTTTATCAAATCCAGCAGTAAAGAGTTTGACGCCGATATGATGACGGACGACTTGTCTTTCTCGCCTAGCAAATTAACGAGCAGTCTCCTCACTCCCACTTTGACGGGAACCGTTGTATTAACACGACCTAAAATGACGATTCCTTTGCTTCAAGATATGGCGGACTGGCTGCAGCAAACTATTGCAAAGACTGGCATCACTATGGAAGTCGTTGAGCTTCCTAATATTAGTGACCCTAGCTC
Source organism: Vibrio sp. FE10 (assembly GCF_030297155.1). Taxonomy (NCBI): domain Bacteria; kingdom Pseudomonadati; phylum Pseudomonadota; class Gammaproteobacteria; order Vibrionales; family Vibrionaceae; genus Vibrio; species Vibrio apostichopi. Next base: position 1,265,972 of record NZ_AP028068.1, read on the forward strand.
AATGAGTGAGTCAGCGGATCTGTTATTTATCGAAGAAATTATTGAACAGCCAAAAGATTATGGCCTTTACGATTGGTTACTTGCTGCATCTGGACTCAGATTTATTTTTAATAGCTCTGAGATGAAGGAGCATTGCGAGATAGTTCGATCAGCCGTCAGTGGCGATAATCCAATTGACAGGTTGAAACAAATTGAACATTCGCTTTATCAACAGAAGCTACTTTGTCCGTTGTTTCATGGTAAAGAGAAGGTGTCTAACAGTGTTGAGGTTCATGGCGTAGAGATAAACAAAACTGGCTACAGCGATTTTTACAAGCTTTGGATATCTTCTAGCGAGAAGTAATTAATCTATTTTTGAGTGTATTCCCTTCTTTTATAGCGTCTTGGTCAAAATGAAAACATGCATGAATTGCCTATCACCCTTTCATGTTTCTTTTAAATACCAATCGTTACTATGACTCATCATGACTATAAAAGTCATTCTCGGTCATCCCCCCAATGACAGTTCTACTTATTAATCTATTTCATTAGGATCTCATCGAATGAAACTTAAGCTTATTTCTATCGCACTTATCGTTGGTGGCCTTACGGCTTGTGGCGGAGGAGGCGGTGGTAGCAGTTCCAGTGCTCCCGCTCCTCAAACAAAAACCTTACAAGGTGTGGCTATCGATGGTTATATTTCAGGGGCGACCGCGTTTTTGGACATCAATTATAATGGTGTGTTAGATGAAGGTGAACCAAGCAGCATCACAGACGATGAAGGCAGCTATGAATTGTCTTTAACGGGCTCTAACTCGGACTGTATGGACTACGCACCAATCGTAGTGAATGTACCGGTCGGCGCAATTGATGCGGATAGCCCAAACTCGCCGATTACTGAACCTTATCAGTTAGTATTTCCGCCAGTCATGACGGTGAGTTCTGATTTAGAAATCAAGTCAACGACACCATTAACCACAGTGTTATGGAACGAGATTCAAGCTGATTTGCACAAAGGTGGCTTAAACAGTTGTTCAGCTTTGAAGCAAGCTGTGAACACCCAAAATAGCATTATCCAAAATGTGAAAGAGCATGACTTCCGAATTGCCAATCGATACAACATCGCAGTTGAGGACTTGTACGGTGATTTCGTTAAAGACCAAGATACTGAGCTCTATGACTTAGCGCAAAAAATGATGCCGGCTATCAAAAAGTCGTATCAAGAGACCAAAGAGATTCAAAAAGAGAATCCAAAAGCCCAACAAGCTTATGTTGATTATTACTGGGAGCATTGGGATTACGCTAAGAAGAACGAAATAAATAAGTGGTATAAAGTTAAAACAGTGATGACCGCTGACAAGCTGATTGTTATTGAACATGAAGTGTCAGCTGATCTGCAGACAGAACTGGTTTTAAATAAACATATTGAGCGCAATGGCCAGAAGAAAAATGGCTTAGAGTATGACAAGGAAGCTTGGTTCTCATTGAGTAGCGATGGAACGGAATATTCATGTTCGGTGCAAGAGACCATCAAGCAGCAAGTTCTGCCTACCTCATTGGCTACCTTTGGCGTGATGAACCGTGGGTGGTCTCAACAACCTGATTGGGAAAGTTGCTCTGGTCAAGACGTTGGGGCGGGCTTTATGCAAACCTTGACGGCAGATATTGTCGGTGATTACAAAGATCAGTCTACTCAGGTACAAGCGAAATTTAATTTTGAGAATAACGCACCACACCCGGAGTGGGTTGATCTAGGGGATACATTGGATAACGTATCTCGCAGTGACTTTGATGCGCTAGATTACCTATCAGTAGATTTCAATGATAATGCGTCGTATGGCTCTGATAGTTGGAATAGACATAAATATGCGTACATTGAAAATACCCCGTTTGATTATACTCAAACGATAACGTCTAAAGACTCTCAAGGTAACTGGACTAAAAATTACTATTATCAGAATGGAACAAGTCGATTTGAATGTTCATATGATGGTGTGAATTGGTCAAAAGACACTTGTAAGTAACGCTGACGAAGTCGTTACTTAATAATTCTAGATGCCTTTATGCAATAAAAAATCCAGTGTCTACAAGACACTGGATTTTTAGTTTTGGTTGCTATCTATCTTCGCTTTATCGAAAGTACTTACGCGATCTCAATCTTCTCAGCTTGGTTCTGTTCTACCATAGACAGTGCTAGTGCTTCCGCAGCTTTAATACCATCGATACCAGCAGATAGGATGCCACCTGCGTAGCCTGCGCCTTCACCTGCAGGGAAGAAGCCCTTAAGGTTGATGCTTTGGTAGTCTTTGCCACGTTTGATGCATACAGGAGAAGACGTACGCGTCTCAACACCTGTTAGTAGGCCGTCTGGCGTAGAGAAGCCTTTGATCTTCTTCTCGAACGCTGGGATTGCTTCACGAATTGCTTCGATAGCAAAATCAGGCAGAGCTTTTGAAATGTCCGTTAGGTGGATACCCGGCGTGAATGATGGTTTTACTTCACCGATTTCACTTGGATCGCGACCTTTCAGGAAGTCTCCAATTTTCTGTGCAGGGGCATCGTAGTTCTCGCCACCTAGAACATAAGCAGCGCTTTCTAACTCACGTTGTAAACGGATACCTGCTAGTGCGTCACCTGGGTAATCACGTTCTGGGTCGATACCCACAACGATTGCGCTGTTTGCGTTGCGCTCTGCACGAGAGTATTGGCTCATCCCGTTTGTTACTACGCGGCCTTCTTCCGAAGTCGCTGCAACCACAGTACCACCTGGGCACATACAGAAGCTGTATACAGTGCGGCCATTCTTACAGTGGTGAACGAGTTTGTAGTCCGCAGCACCTAGGATAGGGTTACCTGCGTTCTTACCGAAGCGAGCTTCATCGATCATCGCTTGCTTGTGTTCGATACGGAAACCAACAGAGAAAGGCTTCGCTTCCATGTAAACGCCACGTTCGTGCAGCATTTCAAACGTATCACGAGCACTGTGGCCAACAGCCAGTACAACGTGGCGAGATTTAATCTCTTCACCGTTAGAAAGCGTTAAGCCAGTGATTTGACCATCTTCCATGTGAACGTCGTCTACGCGAGTGCTGAAGCGGATTTCACCACCTAGCTCAATGATAGAAGCACGCATCTTTTCGATCATGGTAACCAGTTTAAAGGTACCGATGTGTGGCTTACTTACGTATAGAATTTCTTCTGGTGCGCCAGCAGCAACGAATTCTTCGATTACCTTACGGCCGTAGTGCTTTGGATCTTTAACTTGGCTGTATAGCTTACCGTCAGAGAATGTACCTGCGCCACCTTCACCAAACTGTACGTTTGATTCAGTGTTCAGAGTACGCTTACGCCAGAAACCAAAGGTATCTTTCGTACGTTCACGAACTTCTTTGCCACGCTCAACGATGATTGGATTGAAGCCCATTTGAGCAAGCACTAGGCCAGCGAACAGACCACAAGGGCCAAAGCCGATAACGACAGGGCGCTCTGTTTGGTTCTCAACCGCTTTAGCCACGAATTTGTACTCCATATCAGGAGTCACTTTTACGTGCGGGTCGCTAATGAATTGCTCTAACAACTCAGCTTCGTTTTCAACGAGAACATCAAGCGTGTAGATAAGTAAGATTTTTGATTTCTTACGAGCATCGTAGCCACGTTTAAAGATATTAAAAGAAAGTACCTGATCAGAATTAATGCCAAGCTTCGCTTCAATAGCGTCTTGAATGGCTGATTCTTCGTGGTCTAGAGGGAGTTTAATTTCGGTTAAACGTATCATTTCGATGTCTCGTCTTTATAGGTGTCTTAGCTAGACCGCATATTGAACCTGTAAAGCTGAGTGTAAAAGCCGAGGTTTCAAAGAAGCAGTAAGCTCACAATGGCGCGCATTTTACGAGAAATTGATTTATCTGTCATACTAATTTGGAAACATGGAGCAAATAGACACGATATTAGAGCCGTATGATGTTGAATTTTGCCTTGGGATGAGTATTATCCTCCATTCTTCAATTTTGACTAACTTATAGAGCAGAGCATCATGGCATTTGTCGTAGGCGATAACTGTATTCAATGTAAATACACAGACTGTGTGGCGGTATGCCCCGCAGATGCGTTCCATGAAGGCCCGAATTTCATGGTAATCAACCCAATCGAATGTATTGATTGTGGTTTATGTGTACCTGAATGCGACGCTCAAGCGATCTTCCAAGAAGATGAACTGCCAGAAGATCAAAAGATTTTTATTGAAGTGAATGCCGAGCTTGCCGAAATCTGGCCGGTACAAACGGAAGTCAAAGCACCGATGGATGAAGCTGAAAAGTGGAATGGTGTCGCTGATAAGTTGGCAATGCTAGAAAAGTAATTGCTGAAAAGAACTCAAATAAAAAGGCGTACTGATTTAATCAATACGCCTTTTTAATATCTGAACACTGTCGACTGGTTCGTTAGCTTATGAGATTTAGCTATGCTGACGACGCATGTTGTCGAGAATAATACCTGTCGCCATTGCTACATTCAGAGACTCTGCACCACCGAATGCTGGAATCGTAATTTTATCAGTCACGTATTTAGCGGCATGCTCACGAATGCCGTGAGACTCACTGCCCATCAGCAAAATACCGTTGGCAGTAAACTCTGTCTTATGAACACTTTCGCCTTCTAAGAACGCACCGTAAACAGGCAGATTCGCTTGCTCTAAGTATTCAGGTAAGTCTGTTTGGCTTACGTGTACTCGGCCAAAGCTGCCCATGGTTGCACTGATCGTTTTCGGGTTGTATGGGTCTGCGCAATCGCTGCTCGCAACGATATGTTTTATGCCATACCAGTCTGCCACGCGAATAATGGTACCTAGGTTGCCCGGATCAGATACGCCGTCGAGCGCAATCATCAATCCAGTTGCTTTTGGCAGTTCAAATGTTGGGATCTCAACAACAGCAATCGCTGCATTGTTACTCACCAAAGTACTCGCTTTCGTCAGGTCATCCAGCGAAGCTTCAACACAATCAAACTCAAACAGTGATGCGTGATTTTCAGATAAGAAATCAGCCGTAGCAAAGACGTTCTTAACGACTAAGTCACTATTGAACAGCTCAAGAACGTTCTTTTCACCTTGAACTAGAAACAAGCCGTTGGCTTTACGTTGTTTCTTTTGGCCCAAAGCACGAAGGAGTTTTAATTGGTTTTTTGAAATCATGTTTTTATCCTAGATATAAGCCCGCGCATTATAGAGCAAAGGTTGGAGAACCAAAAGCGAGATAGCTCAATGCGATCCACATAAACAGCAAAAGCGACCCACTTAAAAAAGAAAAGCGCACTAAATAGCGCGCTCTTATGTGATTTACTTACCTAAGTCTCGCTAAACCGAGAAGGTTAGGTTAACTGTGAAGGCTAGGTGAACTTACAGCTTAATACGGAACAGGGTAGCGCTTAAACACGGTGTTGATATCAGTAAGGATCTCTTCTGACAGTGGCTTACTGAAAGCCGCCATGTTCTCTTTCAACTGCTCCATGGTGGTTGCGCCAATAATGGTGGAAGTAACACCATCGACTTGGTTACACCATGCCAATGCAAGCTGGCTTGGTGTAAATCCATGAGTGTTTGCGACTTCAACATACCCTTTTACTGCTTCATTGGCAGATTCAGTGTCGCGGAAAATGCCTTTGCGTTGCATGTAAGTCCAGCGACTGCCTTCCGGTCTTGCCCCATCAACGTATTTTCCACTGAGCATTCCCCCGGCTAACGGCGACCAAGGCAGGTAAGCGACATCTTCATGCACGCAGTTTTCAATCAAATATGGCCAGTCTTTCCCGTGCAGTAGGCTGAATTCATTCTGAATAGAGACCATACGCGGTAAATCGTGTTTTTCGCTCAGTTTGAGGTATGTATTGATGCCCCAAGTAGTGTCATCTGAAAGGCCGACATGACGAATCTTTCCGGCTTTAATACAGCTCGCAAGCGCTTGAAGGATCTCCAACATCTCCGCTTCATGCTGTTTTCGGTCGATATCACTGAAGCGAATTTGATTTGGGAATTGTTTGCCAAAGTGAGGCGTCGTTCTATTTGGCCAATGCAGTTGATATAGGTCGATATAGTCAGTTTGTAGGCGCTTTAATGATGCATCAACTGATGCGATCACGGCGTCACCTGTTATCGGGCCACCATCTCGAACCCAAGGAAGTCCAGGCCCCGCTATTTTGCTCGCTATGATCAGTTCTTGGCGACGCTGCGGATGGCGCGATAACCAGTTACCAATGATGGCTTCTGTTTTGCCGTAGGTATCAGGAGAAGGCGGAACTGCGTACATCTCTGCCGTATCGATAAAGTTAATACCTTGGCTTAGTGCGTATTCGATCTGTTGGTCGGCTTGCTGTTGCGTATTTTGCAGCCCCCAAGTCATGCTACCAAGACAGATTCGGGAAACGGGAATTTGACTACTTCCTAGTTTTGAGTATTCCATTGAATTCGGGATTCCTGTGGTTAAGTTCTCTGGTTCTCGCATAAAAGTGTTTGAAAAGAGGGCGAGTGAGGAATGAAAACGAATATGAATTATTAGCACAAAATGACACGACTAGGTATGGATTGGGCAAGTTTAATGAGTCATTTCTCAATGCAACGAATGAGTCGGCTTGATTATTGATAAGCAACAAACAAAAGATGTGATAGATAACAAGGTGTTAATAGTTTCGGTGCTTTAATGGAACGGTATGGGTATGGGGCAGGGGTCAGAGACAAAAGAGCTCTACATCGAAGTGAAGTAGAGCTCTTTTTTAGGGGTTCTATAAATACGTTCTGAGTATTGATTAAGTTACGAGGTCGCGTTTGAATCAAGCCCACCCTGGGTTTGCGCGTGCCTTAGTGCTTCCTGTCTTTGAACTTCTTTCTCAGTTAATACTGGTTGAAGTGTTTCCTCAGAGGCTTGAGGAGAGAAAATGAAATACTTATTAATCGTCATAACTGTGTCTCCGTGTAACGTATGACAGATTCTGCATCAAAGATAAATTGTGATCATCATCCACTTTGTACTTTTTTTAGGCTGAGAGCGGAGGGCGTAGAATGCGTACAAAGCGACCTCGTATCATCCGTATGCAATATTGAACTGACGAAACCCTCTGATTTCAAGTATAGGAAGCTTGTCTAATTTCGCACAATAATGATTTAGAGCAATTACATACATGGTCAGGGGCGTAAGATGAAAAGCCTCGCGACTGACTCTGCGTAGGTAATTCCCTAACAATAAAATACTTACCTATATTAAGTATTAAGTCAGTAAATCAATTACTTAATCCATGGTGAGATGAATTATGGAAAAGCTTGTAGAACGTTTTCTGAATTACGTTACTTTTGATACCAAATCCGATCCTTCTAATCAGCAGTGCCCAAGTTCACCGGGTCAAATCACGTTTGCTGAAGCCTTAAAGTCAGAACTGATCGCATTAGAGCTAGTTGATGTTTCATTAGATGAAAATGGATATTTGATGGCGAAACTGCCGTCGAATGTCGATTACCCAGTGCCGGCTATTGGTTTTGTCGCGCATATGGATACCGCCCCTGATGCTTCAGGTGCAAATGTGAAACCGCAGGTGATTAAAGATTACCAAGGTGGAACGATTGAATCAGGTACAAGTGGCGAATGTTTAAATCCAAGCCAATACCCAGACCTTGATGTCCTGCATGGCCATGACCTGATCACGACGGATGGCACGACTTTACTGGGTGCCGATAATAAAGCGGGCATCGCTGAAATCATCAGTGCGATTGCTCACCTAAAAGCGAATCCTGAAATCAAACACGGCGATATTTGCATCGGTTTCACGCCAGATGAAGAGATCGGCCGTGGCGCTAACCTATTTGATGTTGAGAAGTTCGGTGCAGAGTGGGCGTACACCATTGATGGTGGTCCGGTCGGTGAGTTGGAATTTGAGAATTTCAATGCCACGAGCGCCGATGTTATCTGTCATGGCGTAAATGTTCATCCGGGGACCGCAAAAGGTAAGATGGTCAACGCGATGAACATTGCAGCGCAGTTCCAGTTGATGATGCCTGCGCAAGAAACACCGGAATGCACAGAAGGCTATGAGGGTTTTTATCATCTGAAATCGGCTGAAATGGGTGTTGCGCGGTCTGAATTGGGTTACATCATCCGTGACTTTGATCGTGAAGGCGTAGAGGCGCGTAAGGTATTCATGCAACAGAAAGTCGATGAACTGAACGAACGTCTAGAAAAAGGTCGTGTTGAGTTAGTGCTTACCGATAGTTACTTCAATATGAAAGAGATGGTTGAACCACATCAACATATTATCGAGTTGGCCAAGCAAGCGATGATTGAGTGCGATGTTGAGCCAATGATCAAACCTATTCGAGGCGGAACTGATGGCGCTCGCTTATCGTTTATGGGGCTACCGTGTCCGAATATCTTTACTGGTGGCTACAACTTCCACGGTATTCATGAGTTCATTACCATCCAAGGTATGGATCAAGCGGTAAAAGTGATTGTTGAACTGTCTCAGCGTACTGCTCTGCATTATCAGAAATAGCAGCCTATAACGCGATATCTCTTTGTATTTTTGAGAGTATTCAATAATACTCTCTTTAAGCATAAGGGAGTACGCGATGAAAAAGTTAGTTTTACTTTGCACCCACTTAGCCGTGGGTGCTGTTGGTTTTGGGCTTGGTGTTTATGCGCTGCCTATCTTGATTGAGCCTGATTCTCCGTCTTCAAGTTCGGTTGAAGCGATCTCACAACAAGCTATTTATACGAGTGAGTTCAGCAAAGATCGACAAGACAGTGATTTCTTGCATTGGGGAGAAGGCAAGGTATCGGTGACAGAAAGCGCAATCGCTTTTGAGGGTGAACTGGCACCGGGGCCTGATTATAAGGTTTACCTCTCGCCTAAGTTTATCGAAACCGAACAGGCATTCAATGACAGCAAGAGCGAGTTACTTCGAGTCGGAGATGTGAAAACATTTGACCGGTTTATGGTTGAGCTTCCCGAAGGTACTGATCTTAATCGATTTAATACGGTTGTGATTTGGTGTGAAACTTTTGGCCAATTTATTACTTCTGCCAAGATAAAATGATAGCCTTACCTAAGCTGATTTAGGCATGAAAGAAAGCGCTCTATTTTTGAGCGCTTTTTTATAATGTGTTTCTTGGCTGCGTCAGTCGCTATAAAGCTCATTGTTGTAAAGCCAATCGTTGTATAGGCTAATTGTTTTAATGCTCGTCGTTATAAAGCTTAATTGTTGTAATGCTAAAGGAATAAATAATGGAAAAGATGTGGCAAGTAATAGATTTCCTACTCGCGCATAAGTTTATTTTTAGTGCACTGATCATCGGCATTATTTTAATAATCCGACGAATCACTTTGTCTCGAATCCGTGGTGATGTCGCTTTTCTAAGTGAAGACCAACGTAATTGGATGTCACGCACCAAGAACGGTACGTTTGCCATTATTATGGTCACTTTGTTTGTGCTGTGGAAATCTGAAATCAGCGAATTTGCGCTGTCTGTTACGGCTATTGCGGTGGCGATAGTCGTGGCTTCAAAAGAGATCATTCTCTGTTTCACTGGCTCTATTCAGCGTGCCAGTTCTCGCTCATTTCGAATTGGTGATTGGATTGAGGTCGGGAAGATCAGTGGTGAGGTGATTGAGCACAATTTGATGGCGACTGTGATTCAAGAAATCGATTTGTATCATGGGCAATACCACTTCACTGGTAAGACAGCCACGCTACCTAACAGCATGTTCTTCACTTACCCGGTAAAGAACCTCAACTTCATGAAGCGCTATGTTTATCACAACTTTTTTGTGACGGTAAAAGACTTTGTAAACTTATACCCAATGGTGCCGGATCTTATCGTGAAGATTGAAGAGCATTGTGAAGAGTTTATCGATGTTGCCCGTCGTTATAATGGTGTGATCGAGAAACATGCCGGTGTCGATCTTCCCGGTTCTGAGCCTCATATTCATATCACGAGCAGCTCTACCGGTGAGCAAGAAGTGCATTTTATGATTTTCTGCCCGACTGAAAAGGCGATTCATCTAGAGCAAGATATTCGTAAAGACTTCATGGAAGCTTACGCGTTGGCATTTCCCCCAGTGACTAATACTGTGCTAGAAGCTAGCAAGTCTGAATAAAAAGAAAGCCGAGATCGAATATACGACTCTCGGCTTTTTTGTATTTTGGGTCTAGCTATTTGTGAATGATTAATCCAGCTCAGCGAGTGGTAACCAATCAACTTGTACGCCAGCTTGTTCGAACATATCTTGGCTAACTTTGATCTTATCCCCCCAACGAGAAAGGAAATCTTCACTTTGCTCTGGGCAGTGAACCGCAGAAATACCCGTTTGGATAATTTTTGCTGCACAGTTTGGACAAGGGAAATGGGTTACCCAAATTTCGCAGCTGTCTAAATCACGCTTAGCAAACAAGATCGCATTTTCTTCCGCATGCAGCGTCTTGAGGTATTTCATTTCACGGTCGTCAGTGTCAGCACTGTCAGATACGCCATGAGGGTAGCCGTTGAAACCTACTGAAACGATACGGTTGTGCTTGGTGATCACCGCGCCAACTTGAGTTGATGGGTCTTTACTCCAAGAACCAACAAGCTCAGCCATTTGATAAAAACGTTTAGCCCATTTTGAGATCATGTGAATTACCCTAGTCATTAAATATGAATGCTTATGTGTGAAGATACATGATGTTAGTCAATATACCTAGGGCGTGTTGATCTTTCGAGCTGATTTTTGCAGCGAGTTGCTGGGTGTTTCTACAAGGCAGAGGCTTTGATGTGTAGTTAGCCTACATGAGAAGCCGATAACGCAGTAGAAATGACCAGCAAACGCTGCCCGAAGGGTTCGACTAAAAGCGTTTTAGTCTTTGTTGAGGGAGATTTGCTTAGAACGACTAGGCTACTTCCCCCTCGCCGCGATTAAAACGCTTTTATCTCGAACAAAATTTAACCGCGAAAGGTCAACACGCCCTAATTACTAAGTGTGCGAAGAGGCTATTTGGGACAAATTTGTTATTTATTTGTAAGTGTTTTATAAGCATCAGGTTTCTGGTTACACGTTGAAACACTTTTCAAGTGATAATTGATATTCCTCGGACATTTTAGACATTTGTGTTACGTAACTTTTATGCTGTTCAATTTCTCATAAGTGACGGTATAACCATGCGTAAAAAGTTAATCCTTACGGCTCTTGCAAGCTCTCTAATTCTTGCTGGATGTGGGCAAGATGCTCAGAATGCCAAGCAAGCGCCTTTACCTCTCGTAGCTGTACAGGATGTTAGCGTTATTTCTCACCAGCAAAGTAAGTCATACATCGGTCGTATTGAGGCCGTTGAAGACACGGCGATCACTGCGCAGGTTTCAGGCTACCTAAAAGGCCGTCATTTTGATGAAGGCCAAATGGTCGAAAAAGGTCAACTGCTGTATTCGATCGAGCCATCATCGTTCGAAGCGGAAGTAGCGAGCGCAAAAGCGTCTGTTGCTCAAGCGAATGCGAATCTTAAAAAAGCCGAACTTGATTTCAACCGTGGTAAGAATCTACTTCCGAAAGGCAGTATTTCTCAATCGGAATTTGATGCTTTAACCGCTTCTTTATTGGGCTCTCAAGCTCAACTTGAAGCAAGTAACGCACAATTGAATGCGGCGAATGTTCAACTTTCTCATACCAGAATCGTAGCTCCTTTCTCAGGCCGTATTAGTGATACTAAAGTGAGCCACGGTGACCTAGTGTCTCCTTCGGCTGGCGTATTAACTACGTTGGTGAGCTTAGACCCGATTCATGCGTCTTTCAGTATCAGTGAGCGTGAACGTTTAGCGTTAGGTATGGACCGTATTGAAGGCGATGGTAGCAGCGATTCTGATCGTGTTGAAGTGCAGATCATGCTGGAAAACGGTGAAGCATTCGAACACTTAGGTAAGCTCGATTTCTTAGGTAACCGCATCAACCTGAACACAGGTACGATCGCAATGCGTGCTATTGCTGATAACCCTGAACAACAACTGCTTCCAGGCCAACACGTTCGTGTCAATCTTAGAGAAAAACAGTCTATCGACGTGGTGACCATCCCAAGACGTGCGGTTCAAACCGACCTTGAGGGTGATTTTGTGATGCTGCTTGTTGAAGGTGGTGAGTCACCGATTGCCGAACGTCGCAATATTGAAATGGGACGCCAAGTTGCCAATGGTGTGATCATTCTTTCCGGTTTAGAGCAGGGTGACTCTGTTCTCACTCAGGGTTTGCAGCGAGTTCGTAACGGTATGGCGGTACGTATTCAACCTGCAGCTTCAGAAAAAAGTGAGTAAGGGCCCTAATCTATGTTAAGTCGTTTCTTTATACAAAGGCCTAAATTCGCCCTTGTTATATCCATTATATTGACACTGGCAGGTGCGATCTCGCTCGCTATCTTGCCGGTGGCTGAATATCCAAAAATTAGCCCGCCTTCTGTAAGCGTTATGGCTTATTACACAGGTGCAAGTGCAGAGGTAGTAGAACAAGCGATTGCCGACCCGATAGAGACTTCGGTCAACGGGGTGGAAGATATGATCTACATGTCTTCGAAAAGTGCGAACGATGGTTCTTACAACCTTAACGTGACGTTTGATGTCGGTACTGACCCAGATATGGCTCAGGTCAACGTTCAAAACCGAGTTGCTCAAATCGAATCGAAGCTTCCTCAAGAAGTAAGAATGGTTGGCGTAACGGTTAAGAAGCGTTCTCCTGACCTTTTGATGGTATTGAACTTCTATTCTCCAAATGGTGAGTACGATGACCAATTCCTGATCAACTATGTAAACCTGAATATCAAAGATCAGCTAGCGCGTGTTTCTGGTATTAGTGAGGTTAACGTACTGGGTGGCGGTGAATATTCGATGCGTGTTTGGTTGGACCCTGAGAAAATGGCCAACTTGAACCTTACAACATCGGATGTCCATGCTGCGTTGGCGGAACAAAACGTTCAAGTTGCGGCGGGTCGTATTGGTGCTGCGCCTTATGCCAACCCTCAAGAAGTTCAGTTTAACTTGGTGACCAAAGGTCGTCTTGAAACGGCAGACGAATTTGAGAACGTGGTACTTCGTGCAAGCCGAGATGGTTCAACGGTTTATCTAAAAGATGTTGCTCGTGTTGAACTAGGTAAGAAGTTCTACGACGGTAACGGTAAATACCGTGGTCAAGACGCTTCTATCGTTACGCTTTCTCTCCAATCTGATGCAAACGCATTGGAAAGTGGTAAAGCGGTAATGGCGATGCTGGATAACCTAAGCAAAAACTTCCCAGAAGGCGTGGCTTACGAAGCGAGTTACGACACCACAGTCTTTGTTGCAGAGTCGATTAAAGGCGTAGTAAAAACGCTGATCGAAGCGATCTTGCTGGTTATCGCGGTGACGTATCTGTTCTTGGGCAGTGCGCGTGCAACCTTGATTCCTGTGGTTGCGATTCCGGTGTCGTTGATTGGTACCTTTGCCATCATGCAGATGACGGGCTTTACCATCAACACGGTAACCTTGTTTGGTTTGATATTGGCAATTGGTATCGTAGTAGATGATGCGATCTTGGTTATCGAGAACGTTGATACGACGATGGCCAAAGACCCAACGATCTCTCCTCGTAAAGCAACGCTTATCGCGATGAAAGAAGTAACCGGCCCGATTGTTACGTCAACTTTGGTTCTATTAGCGGTATTCATCCCAGTAGCAATGTTGCCAGGTATTACCGGCATTATGTATCGTCAGTTCGCCCTGACTATCTGTATCGCGGTTGTTATCTCATCGATTAACGCACTGACCTTGTCTCCGGCATTGTGTTCATTGGTTCTTAAGCAGGGTGGTGGTAACACGGCTCGCTGGTACCAAGCGTTTAACCGTGGTCTAGAATCGGTAACCAATAAGTACGGTCAAATTGCTGGCTTCTTAGTTAAGAAAGGCGTTCTGTTGTTCACTTTCTTTGTGGTTGCTTTGGCTGCGGTGACTTACTTCTCGAAAACAACGTCAACGGCGTTCGTTCCTCAAGAAGATAAAGGTATTTTGCTGGTTAACGTTCAGTTGCCAGATGCTGCGTCTCTGTCGCGTACAGAAGACGTGACTGAGCAATTGCTTGAAATGGTTGAGCAAGAGCCAGGCGTTGATGGTGTGACTTTGGTTAATGGTTATGCATTCATGACAGGCGCTTCTGCGTCGAATGGTGCGTCGCTATTTATCAAACTGCACGATTGGGATATGCGTAATGCGTTAGACGGTGAGCATTCAGCTCAAGCTATCTCGCAACGTATTAACGGTCGAGCGGCCACTGAGCTTCCTCAAGCTATCGTTTTTGCAATGGGGCCACCTGCGGTTCCAGGTATGGGCGCGGCTTCTGGTTTCGAATTTGTTCTTGAAGACACACTAGGTCGTAGCCGCACTGATCTGGCGATGGTAATGAATGACGTGATTGCTGAGGCGACGAAACAGCCTGAGATTTCACACACATTCAGTACGTTCCGTGCCAATGTTCCTCATTACTATGTCGACATTGACCGTGAGAAAGCGCAGCAACTCGGTATTCCGTTGTCGGAAATATTCCAAACATTACAAGGTAATCTTGGTTCGCTCTACGTGAATGATTTCACCATGTTTGGTAAGAACTTCCGCGTAACAATGCAAGCGGACAGCGAACACCGTAGCAGCATGGATGACCTACAACGATTCCACGTGCGTTCGTCTAATGGTGAAATGATCCCGCTGAGTACACTCGTAACGTACGACCAGATCTTTGAACCCGATGTGGCATGGCGTTACAACATGTACCGCAGCGCGGTGATTCAAGGTCAACCCGCAGAAGGTTACTCAAGTGGTGATGCGATTGCAGCGATGGAACGTGTTGCGGCTGATGTATTGCCTCAGGGTTATCAGTACGAATGGACAGGCATGGCGTATCAAGAAGTGCTTGCTGGCAACCAGGCGATTTTCGCTTTTGCACTGGCATTGATCTTCATTTACTTGTTCATGGTGGCTCAGTACGAGAGTTGGACGATCCCTATAGCGATTATCTTAGTTGTACCTGTCGCGACGTTAGGTTCCTTCTTAGCTCTGAACCTGACTGGAACGCCGCTTAACCTCTATGCGCAGATAGGTTTGGTACTCTTGATAGCCTTGGCCGCGAAGAACGCAATCTTGATTGTGGAATTCGCGAAAGTTGAGCGTGAAGACAAAGATGCATCAATTGAAGATGCGGCTGTGAAGGGCGGTACGCTGCGTTTCCGTGCTGTAAATATGACGTCTTGGTCGTTTATCTTGGGTATCTTCCCATTGATCTTCGCTGCTGGTGCAGGCCACGTGAGTCAGAACTCGTTGGGTATTTCCCTGATCGGCGGTCTGCTATGTGTGTTACTGGCTGGTACCTTCTTGATTCCAGGTTTCTATGCATTTGTGCAGCGTAAGCGTGAAAAAGCACATGGTGGTAATACTAAGTTGATTCCACTCGATGATGAGTAAAGGAACTTTTTACTCATAGGGACGATTTTCTTATAAAAATCGTTTCCTTATAAAAACCATTCCCTTACGAAAAATAAGGCTTAGTGTGATGCTAAGCCTTTTTCTTATTCCGAACGTGAATAAAAAAGTAGTTTATATAATCAGATGTTTATTATGTGATGGAGTTAACACTCTAAACTTAGGTGTCTAATAAAATGATGTTTTATTTTTAAGTTGTTGATATTTAATTGAAAGTGGTGGTTCAGCTAACGTTTGTACGCTCGAAAACATTTGCACAATAGTGTGAAGTGTTTCAAAATTAACACGTTATATTGAAATTTTTTGTGCACTGAGGTTCTTATGAAGGTCATTGATTTATTTAAACACCGAGGCGATAGCGTTTCTTCGCAACACTCAGAGTTTATGCAATGGATGTCTCCAGCTCTTAGAGAGTATTGGGGCGACTTCCTGAACCGCACGCAAAATAGTCATTTTTTCGCATGGGTTCGTGATCACCACCAACCTGCAGTAAATGAAGATGCACCGGTTATGCCGATCGAGAAGCCGATCGAAATTAAGCCTGAAGCACAACTTGTGTTGAATGAGCTTAATCAGCAGATCGGTGAAGTTATTCATACTGGCGATTGGATTAATGTAAGTCAAGAGCGCATTAATCAGTTTGGTTTAGTGACTGAAGATATGCAGTGGATCCATACTGAGCCTTCTAAGGCAGAAACGGATTCACCTTTCAAAACGACTATCGCTCATGGCTTTTTAACCTTGTCTCTTCTTCCTAGATTGACTGACAGTGTTGATCCAGATAAGTCTCAATTCCCAACGGCTAAAATGGTTGTGAACATTGGTCTTAACCAAGTTCGTTTTCCTTACCCTGTTAAGTCAGGCAGCAACGTTCGCGCTAAGAGCACGTTGACAAAAGTAACGCCGATTAAAAAGGGTCTAGAGATTGAACGCGAAATCCGCGTAGAAATCGAAGGGGTTCGTCGCCCTGGTGCTGTGATTGTGTCGGTGATTCAACTTCATTTCTAATACTTTGCTTTGAGAGAAATGATTCTTAAACGAAGATTATAGATTCCAAAAAAGAGAGAGCTTAATGCTCTCTCTTTTTGTTTGTGTCATATTAAATTGACATCACAGCGTTAATAACATAATCAAAAGCCCAAAAGCCCAAAAGCCCAAAAGCCCAAAAGCCCAAAAGCCCTTATCTTACTCTTTATGCGTGTGTAGCTACTTAATGCGTGTGTAGCCGTATTCTTCGATAAGATCTTGTCCTTGCTTTGACTTCACGAACTTAATGAAATCTTTGCTTTCATCCGAAACTTCATCTGTTTTGTGCAGTAACAAAAATGGACGAGCCAATTCGTAGCTGTGGTTAGCAATGTTCTTTGATGTTGGTTCAACGCCTTCAAACGTAATCGCTTTAATCGAATGGTCTACAGAACCAACTGAGATAAAACCAATGGCGTGTGGGTTATGGTTAACAATCGTTTTTACCATGCTGTTGCTGTTTACAACCAAGTTATTTGGGTTGATGTCAGACACTAGACGGTCGTTAATGATTTTCGTTAAACCCAGTAAGCTTTCGAAGCTGTAGCGTGAACCAGAAGACGCTTCACGAGTCACAACCGCGATAGGTTGATCCGCTCCGCCCACTTGCTTCCAATTGGTTACCTTGCCTTTGTAGATATCGAACAACTGTTCACGAGTGATGTTATTCACACCGTTTGAACGGTTGGTGACAACGGCTAGGCCGTCAAAGGCAATTGGGAATACCTTCAATTTTTCGTTCTGTTCACGGTCGGTTAAGTAGCGTGAGCTCATACCAACATCCGCCACACCTTTATTCACCATGGTAATGCCAGCTGTTGAGCCTATGCCTTGAACCGCGATGTAATTATCAGGATGAGTCTTGTTGTACTCCTCTGCTAATACATCCATCACTCGCGCAACAGAAGTGGAGCCCGAAATATTGGTTTCTTGTGCCAAAGCAGCATGAGAAGACAGGGCTAAGGATAAAAGAGAGGCAAGCGCGACTCGTAACATAAACAACTCCTAATTAATAACATTTGTCGCATATGATAGGTCGGTTATATGACACTTTTGTGAAATTCTATACGCTCGATGTATAGCTGCCGGGTTCGTTTTTGAAAGTAAGATAACTTTGGAGAAGAAGGGTTCGTTTCTGGGAGCAGGGCGGGTATTTTGTTTTCGCTGGTTAGCTAAAATGTTCGTTGAGTCCTAAGCTAAGTAGAGGAATTCACTACTTAGAAGTTTCTATGAAGTTACAAGGGGTGTTATGTCCGTTATTCATATAGAACTGAATCGTCTTTTAATTGGAGCTGAGAGGCTCTGTACTTCTCGAAATAGCAATTTACCTGTAGAGCTAGGCAAATCCCTATTTGAAGAGTGTGAGGGCGGTGTGCTGTTCTCTCAGGCGCATTACCTGCTCGACTCATCCCATAGTGATTATACCAACGAGATCGCCTGCGTTACCTTTGATGAGTCATTATCTTGTTGGCTGGTGATGGTGCCACTTGAAACCGAAGTCAGCACCGATTCCGTTAATTGGGGACCTTATCCCTACCTTCCTAAATCTAAGGACCTTGATGCTATTTTGTCTGAAATAGAAAAAGATCCTAAGTCTTATTTTTGGTCCTAGTCACGTTCGTGGTTCTGGTAGTGGTTGAGTCTTGGTTCATCCATCTACCTTGTTGGTATCGAACCAGACCACTGCACCTTTAAATTAAACCTCTTAACCTCTTAAATCTTTAATCACACCACTTAAGTTTTGAAGCGAGTTTGGGATTGCTGAGATTGAGCAATCAGAGAGCGAAAATCTTTTGGTGTCTTTCCATGATAGGTTTTAAAGGCGGTGCTGAAGTGTGCTGCACTCTTAAAGCCAGACTCATAAGCGATCTGTGTGATTGATTTGGCGGAGGTTCTGAGCTGGGTGGCGGCATGAGCAATACGTTTGATTTTCAAAAGGTTTGAAAAAGAAAGGTCTTCAGCGGATAGGCGTCGCTTCAGTGTCGCGGGAGACATGCCCATGTAACTGGCTAACGTGTCTAACGAAATATTGTTTTCGATGTTCTGTTCTATGTAGTGGATAACTTTCTGCGTAACGGTAAGCCTTGAAGCTCGAGCAATGATCACGAGTAGAGCAGGGTGCTTTTCAACCATCAAAGAAAGCAGAGCCAAGCCCAATTGGGTGAGTGCGTAGTCATTTTTAGGGGAAGAATCCGCGAGAGACATCGTCAGCTCTTTTAGCTCACGAATTTGGATGTCAGCTCGGTCGAACTTGATGTATTCCTGTGGAACGCGTAACGATTCAAGATCACCGGACTGGTTGATGAACTTTTGGAAGATCGATAAATCGAAGTCTAAACACGTTGCGCTGAATTCACCATTTTCAGTATTAACGTCGATGTCTTTAATTTGGCCGGAGTTGTATAGCGTGAAATCGCCGGCTTGAAGGGAAGCTTCGGTACCATTAGGCAGAGTGAAAGAGATACTGCCTTTCGAAACGATGAAAATACCGTTTTTAGAGGCGGGGTAACGTTCCCGTTTCCTGGGAATAAAGTTTCTAAATTGAGTAACTGTTATCGATGACATAGTGCGCTTCTTTGACGTTGTAAACGAGTTGCTTATTGGTTTTAGTATTGTTTAAGCATGAGACATTTACAAAAAAGGCGCTAATAATTAGCGCCTTTAGAAGTGAACCCTATCAGATATTAGGCTTCGGTTTCATTTGTTGTTTCAGGCTCGCTAGGCAAGTCCGCAAATACTTGTGTAGGCTTTGCTACCAAGTTACGGTTTTCCTGATTAACTTCTGAGAGAACTACTTCTAAAACGTCTCCCAGTTTGTATACCATTTCTTTATCGATAGATACAGTGCCCATATCACCGTTGCACTCTATTCTTTCTTTATTATTAAGAATGAGAGAGCCAGGGATAAACGCTGCTGCACCATTATCAAGTAAGCGCACGCGCATACCAGCACGGTTAATGTCGAAGATCTCTGCTTGGAAACGAGTTTCTTCAGCTGGAGCATTCGCTAGAGTACGAGCATACAACCAATCGCCAACGTTACGTTCGGCCATACCGTGGTGACGGCGGTGCAGGGCAAGTTCATCACCGATTGTTTCGTCTGGTGTTTGAATTGGCGCTTTACCAAGGATGTGAGCCTTAAGCATACGGTGGTTAATCATGTCACCGTATTTACGAATTGGAGATGTCCACGTCGCGTAAATGTCTAGTCCCATCGCGTAGTGTGGTGCAGGTTCATTGCTGATCTCGCTGTACGCTTGGAATTTACGAATACGGTTGTCGTAGTAGCTGTTGTCTAAAGAACCTAACCAACGACGCAGAGTAGCAAAACCTTCCAGAGAGACTATCTGCTCTTCTGTAAACGGTGTTTCTGCTTCTGGGTTAACCAGTTCTAGAACGTCTGTTAATTTCTCAGCTTTAAAACCAGAGTGACAGTTAAAGACGCCTTGGTTAAAGCTTTCTTTTAGTACTCGGCCTGCACAGATGTTCGCGCTGATCATAGATTCTTCAACCAGCTTGTTCGCACTGCGACGCATGTCTGCGTGGATAGCGACAACATCGTTATCTTCGCTAAGCTCAAAGCGGTAGTCAGGGCGGTCTGGGAACACAACTGCATTCGCTGAGCGCCACGCTGAACGCGCTTGAGCAAATTGGTGAAGGTCAGAAACAATCGCAGCGATTTCTTCTGATGGTTGCCACTTCTCTGATGCGCCAGTTTCTAGCCAGTCAGATACATTGTCGTAAGCAAGACGAGCGTGAGATTTGATGTTTGCAGCGAAGAAGTTAATGTCATCACCGATTACGCCATCTTTAGATACTGTTACCGTGCAGCAAAGTGCAGGGCGAACTTCGTTCTCTATTAGTGAACATAAGTTGTCAGCAAGATCACGAGGCAACATTGGAATGTTACGACCTGGAAGGTAAATAGTGAAACCACGCTCACGAGCCACTTTATCCATCGCATCATCTGGAGAGATGTAAGCCGTAGGGTCAGCAATCGCAATCGTCAGTTCAAAATCACCGTTCTCTTTCTTCTTCGCGTAAAGCGCATCGTCCATATCTTTTGTGCTTTCACCATCAATGGTCACAAAAGGGATGTGCGTCATGTCTACACGTTCAAGATCGGCGTCATCGTTGATTAGCCAGTTGTCGATACCTTCAGGTTCGCTGTTTGGTAAGTCGTTTTGTGCCAGCGTTACCCACCAAGGGGCAATCTTGTCATCAGCATCTGTGATTTTCTCAGAGATTTGAGCCAAGAATCCGTTGTCACCTTTTAACGGGTGTTGAACGATATGAGCAACAACCCAGTCGCCTTCTTTTAGCATTTCAGGGTTTAGACCCTTCTTTGCTTTCGCTTTAAGTTGCAGCTTTTTCAGTTGCGGGTGATCAGGAACTACGTTCAAACGACCTTTAAACAACTTCACTCGAGCAATAAAACGAGTAAGGCCCTGTTCAATCAATTCCTCAGGCTCTGCTACTTCGCGATCTTTCTCGGTGCGAATGATGGCAATAACTTTGTCACCGTGTACACATTTCTTCATGTATGGAGGTGGGATAAAGAAACTGGTCTTGTTATCGACTTCGAGAAAACCAAACCCTTTTTCAGTGGCTTTGATTGTACCTTCCTTTTTAGGGAGGGTTTCTTGGATTTGCTGTTTGAGTTGAGCGAGTAGAGGATTATCTTGAAACATTTGACTTTTATCTATCGAGGACAATTGAGCACACTATAATCATTGCGAGGCTTGATTACTACTGAAAGGCGAAGTGAGCGTAAATTAATTGCCCTCTTATTTAACTAGGTCAATTTGCTCGAAGTTTGGTGCTATGACGAGATATTCATCAAGTTTTGACGATATGATAGCCAGTATTGATGTAAAACCGAAAAATATGTGATGTATTTCAATTTTTTCTGGCTTTTTTTATGCATTTAGGGAATAATCCGCCTCCCTTAGACGTCCCTAATGGCTTGAAGTGTTTTATTACTGCTTCGTAACTCTGAATGGAATCAGTATCTGATTGGATCAGTATTGGAATTGATAGAGCTCCCGGGACCTTTTGTTTACTTATATATAGTGGGATCCCAATGTCCGAATCTGTAATTCAATTTAATGAATTAGCCCTTAACGATAACATTCTTTCAGCTCTTGATAGCATGGGTTTCGTTTCTCCGACTCCAATCCAAGCAGCAGCTATTCCTCTTCTTCTTGAAGGCCGTGACGCACTAGGTAAAGCACAGACTGGTACTGGTAAAACAGCAGCATTCTCTCTGCCTTTACTTAACAAAATCAACCTGAACCAACACAAACCACAAGCAATCATCATGGCTCCTACTCGTGAGCTAGCGATTCAAGTTGCTGCGGAAATCAAAAACTTAGGTCGTGACATCAACGGTCTTAAAGTTCTTGAAATCTACGGTGGTGCTTCAATTGTTGACCAAATGCGTGC
Source organism: Vibrio sp. FE10 (assembly GCF_030297155.1). Taxonomy (NCBI): domain Bacteria; kingdom Pseudomonadati; phylum Pseudomonadota; class Gammaproteobacteria; order Vibrionales; family Vibrionaceae; genus Vibrio; species Vibrio apostichopi. The sequence goes on from NZ_AP028068.1 coordinate 1,287,916, forward strand.
TCTAAGCCGTGGTGCTCACATTGTTGTTGGTACTCCAGGTCGTGTTAAAGATTTACTAACTCGTGACCGTCTACACCTAGATGAAGCACATACATTTGTTCTTGATGAAGCAGATGAAATGCTGAAAATGGGCTTTGTAGATGACGTTACTTGGATCCTAGAGCAAGCTCCAGAAACTGCACAGCGTGTACTTTTCTCTGCAACTATGCCTCCAATGGTTAAGACTATTGTTGACCGTTACCTACGTAACCCGGCTAGAGTTGATGTTGCTGGTACTAACCACACAGTTGACAAAGTAGCGCAGAATTACTGGGTTGTTAAAGGCGTAGAGAAAGACGAAGCAATGTCTCGTCTTCTTGAAACTGAAGAAACTGACGCGTCAATCGTATTCGTACGTACTCGTCAAGATACTGAGCGTCTAGCTGACTGGCTATCTGCACGTGGCTTCAAAGCTGCTGCACTGCACGGTGATATTCCTCAGTCTCTACGTGAGCGCACTGTTGATCACATCAAACAAGGTGTTATCGACATCCTAGTTGCAACTGACGTTGTAGCTCGTGGTCTTGATGTTCCACGTATCACTCACGTATTCAACTACGACATCCCATTCGATGTTGAATCTTACATCCACCGTATCGGTCGTACTGGCCGTGCTGGACGTAAAGGTAAAGCGATCCTACTAGTTCGCACTAACCAAATTCGTATGCTTCGCACTATCGAGCGTGTAACTAAGTCTCAAATGGAAGAAATCCAACTTCCACAACGTGACGAAGTTGCTGCTGCACGTGTTGCTAAGCTTGGCGCTGAGCTTGAAACTGAGAAAGAAAGCAAAGCTCTAGAAAACTTTGCAGGTCTTATCTCTACTCTGCAAGAGTCTCTAGAAGTTGATGCTGCTACTCTAGCTGCAATGCTTCTTAAGCGTCAGCAAGGTAAGAGCCCACTATTCTACGTTGGCGAAGACCCAATGATCGCTGCTATTGAGCGTGATAAGAACCGTCGCAAAGAGCGTCGTGAAGATCGTGACAATGGCCGTGACGGTGGGGGGCGTAACTTCAATACTCAAGATTGGGATACGTACCAACTACAAGTTGGCCGTGAGCAAGGCGTTCAGGTTAAAGACATCGTTGGCGCACTAGCAAACGAACTAGGCCTAACTAAAGGTTCTATCGGTGCTATCAAGCTAGACCAAGGTTCTACTTACGTTCAACTGCCAAAAGCAATGAACTCTGAAACTGCTGGTAAGCTAAGCAAACTTCGCATTCGTCAAAAAGAAGCTGGCGCTGTAGTTGTTGATTTCAACGACTTCCGTGAGCCTCGTCGTGGCGGCGGCGGTCGTGATGGCAACCGCGGCGGTCGTGATGGCGGTCGTGGCGGTCGTGATGGCGGCGGCTACCGTGGTAACCGTGAAGGCGGTAATCGCGAAGGTGGTAACCGTGAAGGTGGCAATGGCGGTCGTGGTGGCTACCGTGGCAACCGTGACGGCGCACGTGATGGTAACTCTGCTGGTGGTCGTGATGGCGAACGTCGTTTTGACCGTAACCGTGGTGGCGATCACCGTGGTAACCACCGTGGCGAACGTGGCCATGGCAACGCAGCAGGCAATGGCGGCAACCGCGGTCGTCGTCCAGAGCGCAGCGAAGGTTAATCAGTCTTTAATTTAAGCTGAAGCTTACAAGCCAAGTGCTTATAAACGAACAGCTTAAACACTGAATTTAAAAGCCGAGCATTATGCTCGGCTTTTTTGTGCCTGCTATTTTATTTTTCGCGCCTGTAGCACGTCCTAAGCCCAAGATTAGATAATGCCTTGTATCACAAGACAACCACAGTCAGATGCACTTAAAGCGTTGTTTAGGATGTTTCGTTTGGGGATATGGAAGCGGCACGCTGTCTAGCAAAAGAAATGAACAGCTATAATGAAAATGAAAACAGACTTTGAAGTAAGAACTGCTCAACCGTTCGATCCGAATAAGTGAGATCTTGAAATGCTGAGATGAAGTTAAACGCTTGAAAATCTATTAGCGGATATTGGCAACCAACAGATCTATATTTAAGTGTCGGGCTGAATTTTTTGAACTCGCAGCGTAGAGAGAGAGCCTGTTTTTTGGCTTTATAAGCTTAATCCATGAACTGAGTTCCTGGATAATCTTTCAATACCGGCTGACTTTGTTCTCAATGTGGTTTAGTTAAACCTATCAGCCTCATAAGTACATTTGCTTCATCTAATTCAACTATTTTTTAATTTTCGTTCTCGAAAGAAATGAATTGATGACTAAGATCAACTTAATTGTGTTCATTTGGTGGTTTTTGCAAAACAAAAGTTGAAAGATTAAAAAATTATTGAATAATAGACTTAACTAAAATTGAAGCGCAAACTTCACTAAATTCGTACTGAAACAGGATCCATATCCAATGTCTAATTCGTTTGTTCTGGTTATTAACTCGGGTAGTTCTTCCCTTAAATTTGCTGTCATTGATTCTGTTTCTGGTGACGCAGTATTAAGTGGCTTAGGGGAGTGTTTTGGTCTTGAAGATGCTCGTATGAGCTGGAAGCATCAAGGTCAGAAAACAGAAATTGCTATTCAAGGTGAGGGTAACCACCACAAAATTGCCATTGGCAAATTGGTTGGCCTGATGGAAGACTTAGGCTTCACAGCTGATATCGTGGCTATCGGTCACCGTATCGTTCACGGTGGTGAGAAGTTCACTCAAACTGTTCGTATTACTGAAGAAGTAACAAGTGAGATTGAAAGCCTATCTGATTTAGCTCCACTTCATAACCCAGCAGGTGCTATCGGTATCCGTGCTGCAATTGAAGCTTTCCCTTCTCTACCTCAGTTCGCTGTGTTTGATACTGCTTTCCACCAAACAATGCCACAACGTGCATTTACAGGTGCAATCGCAAAAGAGCTATACACAGACTTCGGTGTTCGTCGCTACGGTTTCCACGGTACTAGCCACTACTTCGTTAGCCGTGAAGCAGCAAAAATGGTCAACAAGTCAGTTGAAGAATCTAGCTTCATCTCGGTTCACCTAGGCAACGGCGCTTCTGTATGTGCTATCAAAGACGGTAACAGTGTTGATACTTCAATGGGCTTCACACCGCTTTCTGGCCTAATGATGGGCACACGTTGTGGTGACTTAGACCCAGGTATCATCGAGTACCTACTTAAGAAAGGTTGGTCACAAGAGCAAGTCTTCAACTCTCTTAACAAGGAGTCTGGCTTCCTAGGTGTGTCTGGTCTTACGAGCGATGCTCGTGGCATTTTAGAAGCAATGGAAGAGGGCCATGAAGGCGCTAAGCTTGCATTTGAAGTGTTTACTTACCGCGTAGCGAAATACGTTGCTTCTTACCTTGCAACGCTAGATTCTTTAGACGGCATCATCTTCACAGGCGGTATTGGTGAGAACTCTCTACCAATTCGTCGCGAGATCCTAAACAACCTTAAGATTCTTGGTTTTGTTGAAGATGTAGCAGGCAATGAAGCAGCTCGTTTTGGCGCTGAAGGCATCATCGCTAAATCAGAAATGTTAGACGCTGTAGCAATGGTTATTCCAACCAACGAAGAATTCGTTATCGCTCAACAGTCGGTAGAACTTCTATAATCGAAGCTAAAGTCTAAGCAAGACAAATATTGAAAAGCGAGCCCAAGTGGCTCGCTTTTTTGTGTCCAATAAAGATGCGTCTTAACTCTTTAACAGAGGTCATAGCCCACATGACCATCATCGAACGCTTTTAGAACAGAGTTTCAATTACAACTCATTTGGTACTCTGGAAGAGTTAAGGTTATTTAACCTCTGAGCGGTAGTTGGGATCCGTCCAGCATCGAGGTAACTCTTCACCTGACATAAACACCAGTTCGGACTTTTTAAACATCTCAGGGTCTTGCTGTTCTTCACTTGCTTGAAACCGACCTTCGATACTGTCTTGAAATAAGTTGGTCAATTTGGTCATTTCAGTAACATCTACGAGGTCACCGCTCTTTTTCTCTTTTAGAAACATTTTATGTACCCTCAATCTAATCGATTACCCCTAATTATAATTGTTATTTAGAAAATGAGAGTCTTTTCAATTCCTGCGCTCCTTGACTAAGCAAACCTCAGAGCTACGCTTATGGTCATCGACAATCCAATCGATGAACAAACTCATCCTCAGCAAATAAATGGAGTCGCGATGTCATCTGTCCACGTTGCAAATAATCTCAGTGAACTCATTGGCGATACCGATCTTGTTAGAATCAACAGTCTTTCAGAGGTTTCAGGTTGTGAGATTCTTATTAAGTGCGAACACCAGAACCCGGGTGGTTCGATTAAAGATAGAGCGGCTCTTCAGCTTGTTAAGGATGCAGTAGAAGCTGGCAAACTTAAGCCGGGAATGACAATCGTCGAAGGTACTGCGGGAAATACGGGGATTGGCCTTGCTCTAGTGGCTAAATCCCTCGGTTATAAAATGTTGGTGGTGATGCCAAAAGGACAAGCACAAGAGAAAGAGCGCATGATCTCGCTTTATAACGCTGAATTGTTATTGGTCGACCCTTGTCCTTTTGCACATCCTGAACACTTTTATCACACGGCCAAGCGGATTGGTGTCGAAAATGAGAATTATTGGTGGGCAGATCAGTTCGAAAATCTCAGTAATTATCGAGCGCACTATTTAAATACTGGACCGGAGATCTGGCAGCAAACACAAGGTAATATTGATGCTCTAGTTTCAGTGGTTGGGACTGGGGGAACCATTGCCGGAAACTCACATTACCTATCTGAGCAGCAACCCAATCTCGAAACTTGGTTAGTTGACCCAAATGGGTCTGGCATTTATTCGTTCCTACGTAATGGGCAGTATCAATCAACGGGAAGCTCGTTCACAGAAGGTATAGGGATCATGCGAACGGTTGAAAATTTCAGGCAGGCAAAAATCAATCGTGCAATCACGCTTCCCGATCAGGATTTGGTTACGATATCCCGCCTTGTTGCGGAACATGACGGTATTCTTCTAGGAAGCAGTTCATCATTGAACGTAGCAGGAGCGCTATACGCTGCGGCTAGAATGGGGAAAGGGAAAACCATCGTTACATTTAGCTGTGACCTTGCTGAGCGATCGTATTCGAAGCTGCACAACGAAGCGTTTCTGAAAGAAAAAGAGATACAGCTTAATAAAGAAAACCTTTCTCAACTATGGGCTCGTTATCAAGCGGAAGATGGCAGTATGGTCGTCAACGTATAGTGTCGCAATGAGATGATGTCCCTAGTGAGCTAAGCCTTAAATTTATCAGTAGTCATCATGGGGATCTGTACTTGGTACAAATATTCAGATCGAATCAGTCTCAGGTTGTGATTGAGATAGTATTTTGCTACAAAACGCGCATAATCTCGCTATACAACATTTAAAGAAGAAATTACCTATGACTAGCTTTCAATACTACTTTCACCAACTGCCTTGCTTCGACTGTAAAAAAACGACGGTAAGTACTGATCTTGGTTGGTTAACGCCTGCGATGAAAGAGGATGCTATCGCTCAGCTGACAGCGACTCTTGCGCAAGGTGAGGTTACGCCAGATCTTTCAACAAACGTGGTTTGTACTAAAGATGAAGCTCGCGAGTACTTATTGCTGAACTTCTTCGGCTATTCAGAAGAAGAGCTAGCAAGCGACATTGAAGCGGATGACGAAAAAGAAGTCGCGGATGAAATCGCAGAGCTACTGGAAGAAGGTAAAGACACAATCACCTTCGAACATGAAATTGCGCTTCAGTGCTGTGCTGACTGTGATGTTGAAGAAGAGTCAAACTAAGCATTTGTATTCGAGTGCACGTATTGATGTAGATATATCCATTAATACAGTGTGATGTTTCAGATGATTAAAGGCGTTAGCGAATTGAAGTTCGCTAACGCCTTTTTTATCTCTAGGTCGTTAAGACTTTTGAGTTTCTATAATGCCTTGCTCGCTCAATTGAGAAAGGATCTCTGCGGTTTTCTCGCGGAATAAATCTCTTAGCAAGCGAACAGTTGGTGTGATGGATTGACGACTTGGGCACACTAACCACAGCTCGGTTGGGGTTGGCTTAAATTCAGGCATGACTTTCACCACTTCGCCAGAGAGCAGATGGCTCGACATATCTAAACAAGACTTTATTGCCATGCCTTTCCCTGCCACACACCAACGTCTAACAAGGTCAGCATCGTTCGATGCGCGATTCCCTTTCAGCTTCACTTTATGATCTTGCTTGCCATCATTAAACACCCATTCATCTTGCAACATATCATGCAGCTGATACAGCAAACCGTTGTGCTCAGCTAAGTCGCTCGGTTGGCTTGGCGTTCCCATCTCAGTTAAATATTCAGGGGCTGCGCACAATATTCTCGGCACATCGCAGATCTTGAAACCATACATGTTTGCGTCGGTCGGAGAGCCGTAACGCAGCGCCATATCAACGGAATCACGATAAAAATCGATGTTGCTGTCACTGATGCTGGTGCGAAGTGTCGCTTTTGGGTATTCAAGCAGAAATTCATCAAGCCAAGGAGTAATGAGGTTACGTCCTAAATCCGAAGAAAGCGCGATGCGGATTTCTCCATCCAAAATACCTAGCTCTTCACGCATGTTGAGCTTGGCTTGCTCCAATATTTTCAAGGCTTGTTCGCACTCCGGTAAATAACGTTCGCCTGCTGAAGATAGCCTTAAATGACGAGTGGTTCTTACAAACAATTCAGCACCCAGTGCGGCTTCAACACGTTTGACGGCTGCGCTCGCGGTTGCGGTGCGCATGTCTAGGTTGGTGGCTGCTGCGGTGATACTACGAAACTCCGCCACCTTTAAGATGACCCGCAAGTCTTCAAGAAGCATTTTATCTACCTGTGTTTGATAATGTTCTAAACATTGTATTGAAATCTTTGCTAATCACAAAGCGGCTTAATCCTGACTTACCCCCTTTTAAGCTAACTTTATACGCTCAATTACCAAAATATATTTGAAAATCATTCAAATATTAGGCTGTTTTTCACTGTTTTTTAGCCATGTACTATCTCTATCAAGCCGAACAAAAGGGGATAACAACATGACTAATAAAATCACAATTGGCGTAACAGATTTGTCGTTTCACCGCACTACTGCATCATTAGTTTCCAATGTATTAACCACAATGGGCTTCGAGGTCGAGCGTGTCTTTTCTCCTCATCAAGAAAATTTCGAAAAGCTAAAAGCGGGTGAAGTAGACATGCTTTCTTCGGCTTGGTTGCCATCAAGCCACGGTATTTACAAAGCGGGTGTTGAGGAAGTTGAGCCACTTATCGAGCTTGGTCTTCACTATGAACCTTACGCGTTGTGGGGTGTGCCTGATTATGTTCCTGAAGAGGCTGTTTCTGAGGTTGCTGATCTATTAAAACCTGAAGTTGTCGAGAAAATGAATTCTACCATTCAGGGCATTAACCCCGGTGCCGGTATCACACGCTTCTCTATTCAGATGATGAAAGAGTACGGCCTGAGCGATGTGGGTTACGAGTTTTTCCCAGGTAGCGAAGACGATTGTTTTGCTGCCTTTGAAAGCGCTGTGGCGAACAAGGAGTGGGTTGTTGTGCCGCTGTGGAAGCCTCAATTTTTGCACTATCGCTATGATATTCGAGAGCTCAAAGAACCCAAAGGCTTGCTCGGTATTGTTGATAGAGCGGTGCTTCTTTTAAGAGATGACAAGAAGCATTTGTTTAGCGAACAACAGATCCAGACGTTAGATTCACTGCGATTCTCGAACGATATTATCGCAGAGCTAGATTATAAAGTTTGCCGTGAAGGTAAGCCGCAAGATGAAGTAACGCGTGATTGGTTGATTGAGCAAGGTCTTATTTAACCGCTATGCCTCTATGCAGCAGCTAACAGAGTTACGTGTTCCTGTTGCTCAATCAGTGACAACACGATTATCAAAAATTAATTGAATATGATTCAAACATTAGGCGGTTTATCTAAATTGAGAGTCAACTAAGATTAACTTGTCTAATTCAAGGAGAAAGCACAATGTCAGTACCATCAAAAATGAAAGCTATCGGATTTACTCAGTCACTTGCGATTACAGAGCAAGACAGTCTAGTTGAGTTTGAAACAAACCTTCCAGAACTAAAAGAACATGATCTGCTTGTGAAAGTGAGCGCGACGTCTATCAATCCAGCAGACGCAAAAATTCGAATTCGCAGTGCTCAAGACAAAACACTTGAGCAACCCAAAGTACTTGGTTATGACGCGGTTGGTGAAGTTGTCGGTAAAGGTACAGACGTTGATGGCTTTGAACTAGGCGACCGTGTTTACTATGCAGGTGACGTAACTCGCATGGGCGCTAATGCAGAATACCAAGCCGTTGACTACCGTATTACGGCAAAAGCACCAAAGAGCCTTTCTGATGAAGCGGCTGCTGTTATGCCGCTAGCAACGCTTACTGCGTGGGAAGCCTTGTTTGATCGCTTACGTGTTCGTCCAGAAGAGAAAAAATCCATTCTGATCATTGGTGGTGCTGGTGGTGTCGGTTCAATCACGATTCAATTGGCGAGCCAACTAACTAACCTGACGGTTATTGCGACGGCTTCAAGACCTGAAACTGAACAGTGGGTAAGAGATATGGGTGCAGACCATGTGGTGAATCACCGTAACTTGGTTGAGTCTGTACGAGAGCAAGGTATTCAGCATGTCGACTACATCTTCAATGTTGCCGATACCAAAGGGCACTGGGAATCGATGGTCGAGCTAATTGCACCACAAGGCATGATCAGCTCTATTGTTGAGTTCGATGGCGGGATTGATCTTTCTGCGCTGCAAGGTAAGTCTGCTGGATTTGTGTGGGAACTGATGTTTACACGTTCACTGTTCAACACAGACGATATTCAGAAACAACAAGATATCCTGTTCCAAGCAGCGAACCTGATTGATTCTGGCCGTATTAAGTCTACGCTTACTACCACATTGAATGGCTTTAGTGTTGAGACACTGAAAGATGCGCACCAACGTATTGAAAGCAGCGCGTCGATTGGTAAAACAGCCGTCAAATATTAATCGTTAATGATTTAGATCTTTGACGGTTTGAATCGTTGCTTATTTGAACGCTTGAACAGAAAGCCACTGATGTCTATCGCGAATCGATAAGGTATCAGTGGCTTTTTTTGTGTTTATTCCAACAAGGCTTTACTCCGTTTCTTGCGAGGTTTTGAATTGAACCTGAATGAGGTTTAGCTCGAAGGGCAAAGGTTGTTTATCTGCAATCAAAAAGCCGATCTGTTTGATGTCTTGGGCTTCAAGCCTTTGCGCACCACTAAGTAATAGACCTCTGAACACGGCTTGAAAGTCGTTTAGTTGGAAGACATTCTTAAGTTGCTCGCCTTCGATTGTCTCAAAGCTGTGCTTGTAGTTGGTTCGATAACCGTCTTTCCATGTGGTGAACCTTAATTGGTAAGTACGACCATCACCAACAAACGTCAGCTCTACGCTGTCCACTTCAGATCTTAGTGATTCGACAGAGCGGTTGATTGAGCTAAAGCCACCATTGTTCTCTAACGATAAATCACCGCTAAACTGGCTCATCCCATCACCGTAAATAAGCCCACCAGTTGAGATACCGCCCATCACATTGTCGTTGATCGCTGTCCAATTTTTATGTTCGTTCGCTTGTGTGAAATCAATCATCTCTGTTCCTGCTGTTGACCCTTTAGACCATAAAAAAGAGAGGCTGAGTACTAGCCACAAAAGGTGTCTGTGCTTAAGCAATGAATGCGTTTTCAAAGCCGTTCCGTTCATGATTTCCTCCGTTAGCCGTTAGCCGTTAGCCGTTAGTCTGTTCGCGTTTTATGGAGAAGGTTCAGTGGCGAGCATACCCAGACAGTGTTCGATGAATTCAGAGTAATTTGAAGCATTGTCGTACTCGATTTTCAATGAACCATGAAACATCAGAGTGACGGTGACGCCTTTATAGCTTAGCCAACAGGTGTAACCATCGTAATCATGCCAAGCCGTCATTTCGCCCACTTGATATTTATTGTCCAGTTGCTCGCCAGAGGTGCGAATGCACTCAAACACTCTGAGAAACTCAATAATGGTGATTCTGTTGTCCATGTGTTGCTCCCGCTGCGTCATCTTTGAGAATGGGCTGAATTTTGGTATCTAAACTTGTTACGGCTTGCTTTTCTGTCCTTACGGTTTGCCTCTGTGCCCCGATCACTGAAAGGATCTTATCTTCTCGATAAACCGCTGTTTTCTAATATTTTCATCGTCATTCCATACATCCGATTAATCCTGAACATAGCGGGCGTAACAAACTTGAATAACGACGTTAACTCTCATGATAAAGACGAGCTTAATTTGCGTTTATGGTAGTTAATTAAAACCATAGTCGATAGGATAAATAACATCGGAGCCATCTAGTTGGCTGAAATGGAATCTACAGAAAGTGCGTGTAAACATGATAGAAAAACTGAAAAAGGAATGGTTTCTGGTAGGGATGGTGGTGGCCATGGTCGTTGCTGTTTTTACGCCAGATTGGGGGAAGTCGGGTGGGGTACTTCATCTTGATACGGTTACCGTTCTCGGCATCGCCTTGGTGTTTTTCTTACATGGTTTGGGTTTGTCACCAAAAGCTATTCTTGAAGGGCTTTCGAATTGGAAGCTGCACGTTTTTGTACAAAGTGCGACCTTCTTAGTTTACCCACTGCTTTGGGTGATATTCGGGCAAGGCTTTGTCGCTTATATGCCAGCAGCTCTGGCTTTTGGCTTCTGTTATCTTTTCGTTTTACCTAGTACGATTTCGTCTTCGGTTGCGATGACGGTGATTGGAAAAGGAAACCTACCGGGTGCGATATTCAATGCATCGCTCTCTAGTATTTTAGGCGTGTTCATTACGCCGCTTCTGATTCAGCTCTTTATGGGATTAGAAGGTGTAGAGCTAAACCTGATGGAGTCGGTGATCTCGATATCTAAAATGCTATTGCTGCCAATGATCGTCGGTCAGTTGATGCGTCCATTGCTTTTTGAGTGGACTCAGAAACAGAAGTCAGTGGTCAATAAGTTAGACAAATACGTGATACTTCTGATTGTTTACAGTGCTTTCTGTGACTCCATAGAACACGGTATTTGGAGCGACTTCTCACCGATGTTGCTGTTGGTGTCTGCGGTGATTTGTTTAGTGATATTGATGGTGATGGTACACGGCATTCAGTGGAGCGCCCGTAAGGTTGGATTCAATCATCAAGATGAAGTTGCAGCTGTGTTTTGTGGTACTAAGAAGACCTTAGCGGCAGGTATTCCTATGGCTAAGGTGATCTTTGCTCACAACCCTAATCTAGGGATGATATTACTGCCTATTATGCTTTATCACCCGATTCAGATCTTTTACTGTGCGGTGCTAGCCAATCGCTATGCCAAGGTTGATACACAATCGAGTTAAACTTGTTTGTTGTTACAAGTACAACAGAAAAACGCCTTTCACTTCGTTGTGGAAGGCGTTTGTATTTGAACCTAATTCACTTTAATTAGCGTACTTGAATCGGTATGAGCAAAAGCGTTGTCGTAGATCTCTAAGCCTGTTGTTTGAGAGTAAGTCAATGTGTCGTCTGAAATACTAATGTTCATTGTGAAGCCCGTAGTGGTTGCGTTGTCTGTCATGTATTCAGACTCAGCGATACCGCGCTTAGACGCGACTAGCGTCATTGTATCGCCAGCAGGGCCTTCCGCGGTGACGCATGTGGTGCGTGGCACGCAGTAAGAGTTGTATACGATCTGATTCTTTTGGTCGTAGATGAAGTAACCACGTTGATCGTGGAATTTAGAATCGTCGGCCTTTCTGAATACTTCCTGCTTGTAGTACAGAGCAACAAGGTATTGGTCGCTGGCATTGGTTGCGTCTGCGGCAACCTCAAACGTCATCACTTCATAAAACGGTGTGACTGCAGGGCCACCCGCACCCACATCAGTCCCTTCTTGACCCGGTGAAATGTCAACGCCACCAGTTTCGACCGATTTCCATGTGCCGACTAACTTTGCAAGTGGACCGAAATCCATTCCGTTGATTGTATTGTGGTCGGCTACTGCTGGAACCGAGATTGCTGCTGCAATACCAAGTGCTAATAATTTTTTCACTGTAACTTCCTTTTTTTGTAATTATCTGACCTCAGTAAAAGTAAGGTTATTGTGAAACAAGTTTATTAACTCAGATCAGTATTCTTGGTTACTATGAGAGCGATATGTAACTTGATGTATCAGTCAATAAGGGAATATTAATACTGGGGAGTGTAGGGCTGAGAGCGGTGATTTAGTCGTCGAATCTTCATCCAAAATTGCATTAATCCAATCTCAATAACTTTGTTCTTACTTATTTTAAATTCTCATGTATGATGTGCGCCCATAATTGTATGACAAATGTGTAATCATCCTTCTGTATGAATAAAGCTGTTAACCACGCCATTTTGCTTTTGGTGCTCGCAAACCTACTTGCGTCCTTTTCAGACGTATCGTTGAAGATACTGAATGGTGAAGTCCCTACGTTCCAGTATGTGTTTATCCGTCAGGTATTGAGCGTGATCTTGCTGCTTCCATTTTGGTTAAAGTTACCGAGAGAGACGCGTATGCAAGGTGGTTGTCGCATTAACTTCTTGCGAGCTCAATTTATCTTGGTCGGGAGCGGTTGCGCGATGATCGCCATTACACATCTTACTTTGGCGACAGCAAACGCGATGTTCTATGTTGGGCCAATACTCATGCTGCCTCTTTCGATTGTGTTGTTGAAAGAAAGGCCAACATCATCAAAAGTGGTCGCGACACTGATTGGCTTTGTTGGCGTATTGATCGTCTTGCGCCCAGAGCAATTTCATTGGGCGGCGATTGCAGGTTTAGGCAGTGCGCTTGCGATGGGAGTAGGTAACATCTTGATCAAGCGTCTGAACGCAGAGCAACACATTATCTCAACCTTGTTCTGGACTAGTGTGATGACGTTGCCACTCGCGCTGGTATTCGCACTGCCAACATGGTCTGCGATTGAATGGCGTCATGTCGGATGGATCATGGCAATCAACTTGTTCGTACTTGGGTATCATGCGCTTGTGGTAGTCGCTTATAAAAAAGCACCGGCAAACCAAATTGCACTCGCAGAGTATTCAGGACTGGTGTTTGTGACGCTATTTGGCGTGATGTGGTTTGACGAAATCCCAGACATTCTGACGTTGGTTGGCATTAGCCTCATCGTTATTCCTATGATGCCGCTTAAATGGAAGAAGTTTTTTAGCTTGAAGAGCAGAACGCCTCTCGATGTTGAGGTCAATCAGCCCAAGTCATAACAGCTTGTCTTTCAGTTACTCTGTATTCCAAAAACGTCACATCGGCAGGGGTCGTCTAAACTTAGATTTGTATGGCATCAAAATAAGATGATTTAGGCTCTAAGAACGTTCTCGAAATAAATGCAAATTAATGCTTTACCTCAACTTAACTTGAGCTATTAGTATGTGCAACGTTGCTTACGAGAATACTTTAAGGAGAGAAGAATGATCCAACTTGAACATGTGAATTTAGTCGTCAAAGACATCCCTGAAATGCTGACTTTCTATAAAGCGGCGTTCCCTCATTGGTATGTCCGTGATGAAGGAAAAGGCGAATGGTCAGGCAAGCCACGTAACTGGCTGCATTTTGGTGACGAATATCAATACATTGCATTGAGTGACCACGGTGAGGGTGAAAATCGAGATTTGGCTGGGCACTCTGTTGGCCTCGCGCACTTCGCTTATGTGACCAATAACATTGAGAGCGTCACTCAACGCCTTATTGATGCGGGTTTCCCGATTGCCAAGCCTGGTGCCGAAGAACCTTATCGAAAAAACGTCTACTTTGTGGATCCGGCAGGCTTTGAAATAGAATTCGTTGAATACCTGAGCGATGATCCCAAACAGCGCAATGCGACAAGCTAGTAGAGTCTTTGGGTAGACAGTACCAAAAAGGGCATTGTGGAATATTCCGCAATGCCCTTTTTAGATTGATTAGCTGATTAGCTAACTGATCTTTCGTTCGGTTGTCTACTTAGCCTTGAACGGCACTAATAGCTGTTTACCAAACACGTTAATGAGTGCGCCAGTAACAATCAAGCCACCACCTAGATAAGTCCATACCGATGGGATTTCATTAAAGACCCACACGCCTAATAGCGCCGAGAAGACAATCTGAACGTATGAGTAAGCCGAAGCTTTGCCCGCTGCTTGTGTCTGCATTGCTTTGGTTAAACCGTATTGGCCTATCTGTGTGAAAATACCGACTAATACCAGCATCACGGTAAGGAATAGACTTGGCCATACAAAGTCGTTCCAAATAAGGACTGTCGATATTGGCAGAGCAACCAGTGGGAAGTAGAAGATGATGACAGAGCTGTCTTCCGTCTGGCTCAGCTTTCTCACAATCACATAAGCGATTGAGCTACCAAATGCACCACATAACGCCACCATAATGCTGAATAGTGGTAATTCGCTGCTCGCACCGCTGTTCATGCCTGGCTGAACCATCACCAATAATCCCGCTAGACAGAATGCAATGCAGATCATAGTCGATTTCTGGACGCGTTCTTTCAGGAATAACACACCGAGTAACGCGGTAAAGACCGGATGAACGTATTGTAGAATGGTCGCTTCTGCTAATGGAAGAGTGGTTACAGCGTAGTAAACACACATCAGTGCTGCGGTACCGACTGCGCCACGAACGAACAACAAAGGTTTGTTATTACCCCAGATCGAAATGCCTTTTCGTTTTACGTCGATGTAGCTGATGATCAAAGACACCAAAGCCCTTGCTGCAACGATTTCGAATACAGGAATACCGTAATTGCTGATGTATTTCACACAAGCTGACATCAGTGCGAATCCAAAAGCGGAGAGGATCATGAATCGAACCCCAACAGGGATTTGTGAAAAAGAGAAAGAAGACATAAAAATATCAATAGGCTGAGGGAAAAGGAATCATAGCGTAGTTTAGGAGAGCCGACCAAAGTCTTTGTCTTGTTCTGGTCAACTTGATTCAATTAATTCTCATTTCTCTTTGGCGCACAATAGATTAAAGTTTAATGTTGCACTCTGTTGTGAGCGTGTGACATCTTGTTGGAGCATTTCATTCGTTGAAAATACTCTTAAACGTGCATCCTATTTTCCTCACATAAGATCGGCTATCGCTCAAATTTATAAAATCAATATCAACAGAAGGTGACGCTAATTCAACTCTGATTTATCCGCCGTTTTAATTGTCTTCATCACTCATATCATTCTTATGAATTTATAATGAGAGATATGTTCTATGAAACCAATAAATACCCTACTCATATCCACGCTCGCGCTTTGCTCTTTTAGTTCAGCTACTTATGCCGACACCATTCTGCATGCTTTCAACTGGAAGTATTCAGATGTGACGACCAACGCCAATCAAATTGCTCAAGCCGGTTATAAGAAAGTGCTGGTTGCTCCGGCAATGAAATCCAGTGGCAGCCAATGGTGGGCACGTTACCAGCCTCAAGATCTGCGTACCATTGATTCTCCTTTGGGCAATAAACAAGATTTGGCCGCAATGATCACCGCACTCAAAGCTGTGGGCGTCGATGTTTACGCCGATGTGGTGCTGAACCATATGGCGAATGAAAGCTGGAAGCGAAGTGACTTGGATTACCCTGGCACTGAAGTGCTAAACGATTATGCCAGCCGTTCAAGCTACTATGCTGACCAGACTCTGTTTGGCAACCTAGCACAAGGTTTTGTCTCGGCTAACGATTTCCATGCCGCAGGCTGTATCTCAGATTGGAACGATCCTGGCCATGTTCAATACTGGCGCTTGTGTGGCGCCGATGGTGATGTGGGTCTTCCAGATCTGGACCCAAACAACTGGGTAGTGTCACAACAGCGTTTATACCTGAAATCGTTGAAGGACATGGGCATCAAAGGTTTCCGAATTGATGCGGTGAAGCACATGAGTCAGTACCAAATCGACCAAGTGTTTACGTCTGAAATTACAGCGAACATGCACGTGTTTGGTGAGGTGATTACCAGTGGTGGAGCAGGGAACGGCGGCTATGAGTCATTCTTAGCGCCATACTTAAACAACACCAATCACTCTGCGTATGACTTCCCATTGTTTGCTTCGATCCGATCTGCCTTCTCTATGAGCGGCGGTATGAACCAACTGCATGATCCAAAAGCGTACGGCCAAGCTTTGGATGATAACCGCTCGATCACCTTTGCGATCACGCATGATATTCCAACTAATGACGGCTTCCGTTATCAGATCATGGATCCACAAGATGAGCAGCTCGCTTACGCTTATATCCTTGGTAAAGACGGTGGCACGCCGTTGATCTACAGCGATGATCTTCCTGATTCTGAAGATAAGGATAACGGTCGTTGGGGTAATGTTTGGAATAGTTCGACAATGAAGAACATGTTGAACTTCCACAACGCGATGCAAGGCAAATCAATGACCATGATTTCGAGCGACCAATGTACTTTGCTGTTCAAGCGTGGCAAAGAAGGGGTTGTTGGTATTAACAAGTGTGGCGAAACGCGTGGCGTGACAGTCGATACTTACCAGCATGAGTTCAATTGGAATGTTCAATACAAAGACGTATTAAGCAGCGCGACAGAAACCGTGACTTCTCGTTATCACACCTTCAACTTACCACCACGCAGTGCGCGTATGTTTAAGCGTTAGTGCCTGTTTAAGCGGCAGCATCTATTGTAGCTGCAGTATCTGGTGTAGCTAGAGAGCAGACCCAATAACCTAAAAAGCCACAGCTAATACTGTGGCTTTTCTAGTAGAGAACGCATTACTAGCGCATTAAGCCGTTAAAAAGGCGAGCGGCTATTGGCGATGGCGAATTGTTGGTAAAGCTCTGTCACTTCAACTGGGTTGAACTCATCTTTATAAGTCAGTTCACTGAGTCGGTGCGTGATATTTTGCAGCTCGTGAGATCGTTGCTGAGCACGCTGTTGGTAGCGATTAAACGCTTGCTCTGTGCCTTCAAAGTTCGAGGCAATACTCTGTGCTAGCACATAACCGTTCTCGATGCCCAAGCTGAAACCGATTCCCATGGTTGGCAACACAGCGCAACATGAATCACCGAGTAACACCGCATTATCACGATACCAAGTATCGAATGGCGCTACATCAGTAAGCGGAGAAGGCAAGATCTTCGATTCTGGTGTATCTCGAATCATATCTAACAAATAACTCGGATAGTGAGAGAACTGCTCTAACACGGTTTGCTTTGAAAGTGTTTCACCTTCTTTAACGGCACACGCAGCAAACCAATATTTACCTTGGGTTTCTCGGTCATAAGTGTAAGTGACGATACGAGACTTATCGCCTGCAAAAACATAACACTCATCATCACTGATTTCAGGTGCTTTGAAATCAATCTCACCGCGGCAGCAGTAGACGTTCGGCTGTCTAAGAGACACATCAGGCGCGACAAACTTTCTTACTTGAGAGAACACACCGTCGGCACCGACAATGATGTCTGCATCAAGAGGTTCGCCATTGATGAGTATCTGCGGCTGTTCGATGTCTTGATCTACCGTGCAGTGTTGATTCGTTGCAATGCAGTCATCGCCTAATTCATTCAACAGCAGTTGGTATAAACGGCTGCGGTGAAACAAACCAATAGGTGCGTTGGCTTTACTTGGAGAGTCACTCATATTGAGCGTGTTGATGGGTAATCCTGTCGCCGTTAAGGTCGAGATGGTATCGACTTGGTTACACGCGGCTTTTACTTTATCGACACCCACTAATGCCGCAAGCACCTGCATGCCTTCTGGCCACATGATGATGCCCGTACCGTCGGCACGCGGCTGTTCTGCTTTCTCGTATATTCGAGCTTTAATGCCAAATTTACGCAGTGACAATGCAAGTGCTAAACCATTCAGTCCCGCACCGATAATCGCGACTTTTAGACGCTGTTGTTCCATGACTTTCTCCTAAGAATAAGATGCCAATATCTGTGTACTGGTTCATAGGGCGTAAGATAGGTCATTCGAATCAATAAATAAACGTTATGGATTATAAGGTTAATGCGATTTTGAAATCTTAGGCACAGATCCCTTAATGATCTTGGATGACACCAGACCAATGATTTTGATGGGATAGGGCTTTCAGCAATTCGATCTCTTTTGCAGTCTCTCCTTTAAGCCAATCAATGAGATCATTGATCACAGGCGAGTGAGTACGCTGGTGGATGAAGTAAGTCCACGCACTGTTCTGGATCTTTGCGTTTTTAGGGCAATACAAGAAGCCACGCTGTAGATCCTGTAAAACCAACAGCAAATCCGTCACCGTGACGCC
Organism: Vibrio sp. FE10; assembly: GCF_030297155.1. Taxonomy (NCBI): domain Bacteria; kingdom Pseudomonadati; phylum Pseudomonadota; class Gammaproteobacteria; order Vibrionales; family Vibrionaceae; genus Vibrio; species Vibrio apostichopi. Next base: position 1,306,227 of record NZ_AP028068.1, read on the forward strand.
TTCACCTGACAAACAAGCACTGAGCGCCATATCCAAAGACAAGAAACTGGTATTTCTGACGGGCTTTTTCGGTGGGAACTCGACATCGGCTAACCATACTTTCCAGTCATGATGATCTAAGGTCGGGTGCAACCGTGGCATGGTTAAGATCGAATCGAGGTCGGTGTCTTGAGTGGTTAAGCTTGTGGAGCAGACTGGCGCCATAAACTCTTCACGCAAGAAAGTGATGTCAGGCGCGTTGTCATAGCGTTTTTTGAATCGAGTATGGAAGATCAACAAGTCGTACTCGCTGCTGTTGATCGCTTCATCCTCTTCAATCACAGGAACGATAACGATCTCGTAATCAGAGTAACGCTCGTTTAATTCACGAACTTTAGAGATCAACACGCGCGTAGCGAAACTCAAGGTCGCTTTAATCACAATACGCTTCTGTTTCGGCTCACTCCAAGAGGCGATAACCGATTCGATATTGCCGTAGCTTTCACGCAAAGCCACATACAAATCATGACCTTGTACCGTTAATTCGATGGCTCGATGCTTACGAATGATCAGCGATGCGTTTAGATCATCTTCAAGCTGTTTGATCTGACGGCTGATTGCACTCTGTGTCACGTTGAGCTCATCGGCAGCCAACGTAAAGCTCATCAGCCTTGCAGCCGCTTCGAAGGCTTTTAAGCCATTATGGGAGGATGGCAGGCTAGGATATGGGGTCATAATTCGTTCGCATGAGTTTATGGAATGTTAGAGTCGCAAATTTATCAATTGAACGCTAGCTTCATCGATCGTATTTTGGGCGAAATTAACTGAGGCGCTCATGAAAAAAATACTCACTCTTGCATTCCCTTTGATCATTTCACAGCTGATATCCATGGCTTTAGTCCTTACTGATGTTTGGATGATGTCGCGAATCAGCGTGTCAGCCCTTGCGGCTGGTGGCTTAGGTGCCTCTATTTACTTCTTCATCTTCATTATCGCGAGCAGTACTGTCGGGTGTGTAGCGAACTTGATTGCTATCGCTTATGGTCAACGAGTCGCTCGCCCAGAGTTTGGTAATACACAAATCCGATTAGCGGTGAAAGGCGCAACCATGTTGGCATTCGTGCTCAGCGTGACCTTAATGGCCAGCTTCTGGTTTGCTCCATTGGTATTGGAAGCAGCAAAACAGCCGCCAGAAGTGATCACCTTAGCGATGGAATATGTCCACGCCTTGAAATGGGTGATGCTACCTTCGCTTATCTTGTTGGTGCTTCGTGGCTTAACCAGTGCGTTTGGCAATGTGCGCTCAATTATGGTGATGTCTGTTATCACCGTAATTCTGAACGTGCCTGTGAGCTACTTCCTCACGTTCCAACTCGATATGGGTTTAACAGGCTTGGGCTTAGGTACGGCTATCGCGGCATTTATCGTGATGGTTGGATACACGGTTTGGGTATTCAAACGTGACGAGTTCAAGCAGTTCGCCCCTTGGTTAAATACTGAAGAGTATTCAATCAAGTTGATGAGCCCTTTGTTACTAATGGGTCTACCTATCGGCTTGGCGGCGTTACTTGAGCATGGCTTAATTTACGGCGGCACCTTAATGGCGGGTACGATCAGTATTGCTTCGTTAGCTCTGCACCAAATTCTGCTTCAATGTTTAAGCTTTACTTGGAACTTCAACTTTGGTTTCTCACAAGCTGCCGCAATTTTGGTTGGTCGTGATTTCGGCGCGGGTAACTATGAAGGAATCAAAAGAACATCAATTCTAAGCTTTATCTTGGTGTCAGTGTTGAGCGTCGCTTTGTCTGCCGTGTTCATCATATGGCCTGAAATGATCGCTTCTATCTTCAAGTTAGACGATGGCACTGGCGCAATGACGCCGCTACTGGCTTCTGTTATTTGGGTCGTTGCTCTGTGCTTTATTGTTGATGCTTGGCAACTACTGGCGATTAACCTGTTGAGAGGGATGAAAATTGTCTCAATGCCAACAGTGATGACAGCCATTGGTTACTGGGCGTTTGGCCTACCTGCCGCTTGGTATTTGATGCCAAAATTCGAATTAGCAGGTATTTGGGGCGGGATCGGTGTTGGTTTAGGTGTGACAGGTATTCTGCTGCTTATCCAATTGATGCGTGTCATTCAAAAGAACAACCAATCTCCGGATCTGTCTAATCATGCTTACACGTAAACAAGTTGAGAGGCTGATTTATTTCTAAGCAGGCGGAGCGATAAGGCACATAGATGAATGGATAAGGTGTCTCTGCTGTTGATGAAGAACCTTCTATAAAAAGCCGCAGTCATTAAGGTGACTGCGGCTTTTTGGTGTCTATTTCGATCCCTTTTATTAGTGGGGGAAAGGGAATCTATATCAGGGCAGGGCTGACTATTATTTTGCAACAGGCGGCTTTCCACCCGTCAGTGCTGATTTCATCATGGTTTTGAATTGCTCTTTTTGCTCTTCAGTCAACACGTTATAGATGTTGTTCTTAAGACGCATTTCCTGCATCACCATCGACTTCTCGGTTGCTTGAACCGTGTCGATAACCTTTTCCATCTCAGCTTCATCTAATTCTGGCTGAGTTACTAGGGAGATCTGTTTCTTCTTAAGCTCTATCGCTTTATCCATATCAATCTCTGTTCGATCGGATTGATAATCTTCAACAAGAGAGAACACTTCCGCTTGTTGCTCTTCGGTTAGATTCAAAGAAGCAATGACCATTTGCAGTGGGCTAAGCGCTGGCTGTGGCGGTTGTTGTGGTGTTGAAGCACTCACAAACGGAGCGGTAACGAGTAAAGCTGAAGCAGTTAATACACAAAGCGACTTTTTCAGTGATTTCATTGAGTTTCTCCTGTTAGTGGAAACAAGAGTATAGACGGCGGAGCTGAACTCGAAATGAACACGCTGTTCAGTTTAGTACGTCCAACTGGTTATGTTCAGAAAGCTATATTCATAAAGCTATATTAGAAAGTTAAGTTCATCGGGTTACGTCCTAGTTGCCACAGAACGAGTTAGACCTTGGTCTTACAGAAACCGAGCGCAAAGGTGACTAGAATGATTTGAGTTGCTCACCGTTTTATCAAGGAATACACAAATGGAAGTTGGATTGTTCTGGGCTGAAAAAGGAATGCTAGTGCTTGGCGCACTGTTTGTTTTGACGAGCATGATGCAGTACGGAAGACGCAGTAGTGATTGGAAGGGCGTGATTACTATGTTTTACAAGCGTATCCCAATGAATATTGCGGAATACAAATGGTATCGTTTAGGCATCGCTTTATTGGTCTTTGCCGTGGTGATACGTTTCGCATTACTGATCCTATGGCCGTCATACCAGTTCTAACTTGTTTGCATTTGCTCTGATGTATAAGACATCTTGAATTCGCTCTCTTATATTGGGTATATAGAAGCGATAAATGCATGAGTAAACCGAGCCTTAATAAACCGACTTATTAAGGCTTTGATTTAATAAAATAGTGTTAATACTCCACAATATCGAGTTGTTATTATCTTTGTAGCATATTGTTTTTCATAAAGAATAATGCGAGATAATAGCTTACCTGCTTGTTTCATCATTCTTACTAATAATCTACATATAAATCCATTCACCCCGTACCTGATACCATAATGTTCTGTTACACTCGTCCGAATTAGCTTTAATTTGTCGGTGGTGCATTTATGTCGTTCCCAGTTCTTATATGTGATGATTCTGCGTTAGCAAGGAAGCAGATGGCGCGCTCACTGCCTGCTTCTCTTAATGCGGATATAACCTTTGCTGTCCATGGGCTAGATGCGCTTGAAAAGCTAGCACAACAGAAATTCCAATTGATGTTCCTCGACCTCACCATGCCTGAGCTAGATGGTTATGGCACTTTGGAAGAGATGAAGCGACTGGGCGACCCAACGCCTGTGGTTGTCGTTTCTGGTGATATCCAGCCAAAAGCTCAACATAAAGTCATGGAGCTTGGGGCGAAAGCCTTTCTGCAAAAGCCGATTGATAAAGAAGCGCTAAAAACGATTTTACGTGAGCATGTTGAGCCACCAAAACAGCCGCAACTCGTAATTCCGAGTCCATTAGAGCTGCCGATTCTGCGCAGACGCGATATCTATATGGAAGTAGCGAACGTTGCGATAGGCCGTGCAGCTGATGCATTGGCGCGCCACTTTAATGTATTTGTCCATTTACCACTGCCGAACGTTAACATCTTCGAAGTGAGTGAATTGCACATGGCACTTCGTGACCTAGCAGACAACGACCAAGTGTCGGGTGTTTGCCAAGGCTTCAGCGGAGAAGGCATTGCGGGTGAAGCGTTGGTCTTGCTGAGTGATTCCAGCGTGAGCGATCTTAAAAAGCTCATGAAGGTACCAACCGAAAGCGAACAGCTTGAAGAATTAGAACTGCTGATGGATGTATCGAATATCCTTGTTGGTTCGTTCTTGAATGGGTTAGGGGAACAATCAGAAGTTCGTTTCTTCCAAAGCTCTCCGGTTTTGCTCGGGCAACACATCTCGATTGATTCTGTCATTGAAAATACCAGTGGCTCATTTAAGAAGACCATGACGTTCGAAGTCAGCTACAACATTGATGGCACTTCAATCCGTTGTGACCTTCTGTTTATGTTCGTTGATGAGTCTCTGCCTCTTCTTGATAACAAATTGGCCTACCTAATGGAGGAGTTTTAATATGCTGAATCTTCCTGCTGAATTTGAACAGTTCCACTGGATGGTGGATATGGTTCAAAACGTCGATATGGGGCTGGTGGTCATTAACCGTGACTTTCAGGTACAAGTTTGGAATGGCTTCATGACACACCATAGCGGTAAGCAATCGCATGATGCGATCGGTAAGTCTATCTTTGAACTGTTCCCTGAAATCCCTGAAGAGTGGTTTAGGCTCAAAACCAAGCCAGTTTACGATCTAGGCTGTCGCAGCTTCATTACATGGCAACAAAGGCCTTATCTGTTTAAGTGCCGCAATGTTCGCCCTGTAACTCAACAAGCTGATTTCATGTATCAGAACGTGACACTGAATCCGATGCGTTCGCCAACAGGCCAAGTGACTTCGCTGTTCTTGTCTATTCAAGATGCGACCGCAGAAGCGTTAATGTCTAATAAGCGCTAGAACCTGTCTTAGTTCGATGACTCAATAGCACTGGCACTAGCTTGGAAACAACAATCCAAACATCAAATAGAAATGGCTAAGGTGAATCACCTTAGCCATTTTTTTGTTTTCTATTCTTTAGGTTTTTAGTCTACTCACTTTTTACATCTCATATTTACGCCGTTTTTCATGTCAGCCAACTCGCTTTGTTCGAGCCTCTTTACTGAATAACCCCGATTGATTGAACAACACGGCCATAAAGCAGCGTGTTTTTGAATGCAGTTAGTTTATAAAGTCGAATCTTGAGTGGAGGATTTGATGGAGAGCGCACTTTGGATTATCGAAACTAAGTGAATCTCGACCTCTAGAACGACCCCATTGAACAGTACTTTTTCAAATTGAGGCGAACTGACAAGGTGGTGAGATTGCCGGATTTGGTCGAAAACAAAGAAAATTTGGGAAAAAATCGAATCTATTTAAGAAAAAAGACATTTTTTTGTTGGAGAAAAGTGTGATTTTTATGTGATTTAGAGGCACTTTCTTCACATTATTGCTTAATGAGGGTGATATTGAGCGAAATAGGGAGGAAAACGATTGCGCAATAAACTGACAGCGTTTGCCTGAATAGTTCGCTAAGTTATTAATTAGTAAGAATTTAGTGGGAAAGTAAAGCTGAGGGGTTTGTAGCAGATATGGAATCTTTGAGAGGATAGCATAAAAAAAAGTGAAATATCAGACTTGCTGTTAGTAAATCACAACCTATAATGCTGAAAACCGGAGCGTCTGCCAACGCTCCGGTTTTTTTGTGTCCGAAGAAAAGTAAACTCGTCTGCCAACGGTTTTACTACGCATTTCGCGAGAGACACATAATTTTATGAATCAAGGAAAACACCATGCGTATCGAACAAGAACTTAAGTTAGGTTTCAAAGATGTACTCTTCCGTCCGAAGCGTTCTACCCTTAAAAGCCGTTCTCAAGTTGAATTAACCCGCGATTTTACATTCAAGCATAGCGGTCGTCAATGGTCTGGTACTCCAGTAATTGCAGCTAACATGGATTCGGTAGCAAGCTTTGAAATGGCAGCTGCTCTAGCAGAGCACGGTGTTATGACTGCAGTACACAAGCACTACACAGTAGAGCAGTGGGCTGAGTTTGCTAAAACAGCAGACAAGAAAACACTGAACAACGTTTTTGTATCAACAGGTACGTCTGAAGCTGAGTTCGAGAAAGTTAAGAAGATCATGGCGCTTAGCGAAGAGTTCGTATTTATCTGTATCGATATCGCTAACGGCTACTCAGAGCACCTTGTTGAGTTCGTACAAAAAGTACGTGCTGAATTCCCAACTAAAGTTATCTCTGCAGGTAACGTTGTAACAGGTGACATGGTTGAAGAGCTAATCCTAGCCGGCGCAGACATCGTTAAGGTTGGTATCGGCCCTGGTTCGGTTTGTACTACACGTGTTAAAACAGGCGTAGGTTACCCTCAACTTTCTGCAATCATCGAGTGTGGCGACGCGGCACACGGCCTTGGCGGCATGATCATCGGTGACGGTGGTTGTTCATGTGCGGGTGACGTATCTAAAGCGTTCGGCGGCGGTGCTGACTTCGTAATGCTAGGCGGCATGCTAGCTGGTCACTCTGAGTCAGGCGGTGAAGTTGTAGAGCAAGACGGTAAGCAATACATGAAGTTCTACGGCATGTCTTCGCAGTCGGCTATGGACAAGCACTCAGGTGGTGTTGCTAAGTACCGTGCTGCGGAAGGTAAAACTGTTTTACTTCCATACCGTGGTTCAGTTCACAACACGATTTCTGACATCCTTGGTGGTGTACGTTCAACTTGTACATACGTAGGCGCAGCAAAGCTTAAAGAGCTAACTAAGCGTACGACTTTCATCCGTGTACAAGAGCAAGAGAACAACGTATTCGGTAAAGAGTAATCTGAACGAATTCGAATAGTTTAAAAATGAAGAGCCGCTTTTTAGCGGCTCTTTTTTGTCTGAAATTTGGCAAGTGGCGACAACGTGGCGACAGATTTGAAAGAGGGGCATGGAGAATTGCTTCAGATAGGTGATCAGGCGCGAAGTGGGCATAGCGCATTGTCATGCTGATACCTGCGTGGCTTAGAATGTCCCTTAGCACTAAAATATTGCCGCCATTCATCATAAAGTGACTTGTGAACGAATGACGCAAAACATGAGAAGCTTGCCCTGAGGGCAGGATGATGCCCAGTTTATTCTTTAATATGTAGCAGAAAGGCGTATAGCACTCTTCAAATAACATTCCTGATGTTGGTTTGTATATCTCGTTGTAAAGCCCTTCAGAGATTGGTACAGAGCGATTCTTCTTAGTCTTGGTGAACGTAACCTTATATTTGCTTAACTGAGCGCCTTTCAGCTGAGCATCTTCATTCCAGCGAGCACTAGTGGCTAGGCATAGCTTCACTATTTTCTGCATATCTGTTCGACTGTGTTTAGATACATGCTCAAGTAACAAAGTAATGTGATCTTTATGAAGAAAAGACACAGTGCGTTCGTGATCTTTAAATGGCTTCACTTCTTCCAATGGGTTCGGTCCTTTCCACTCCCCAATCTCTTTTAACTTGCTGAACATTGCCTTAAATCGAGCGAGTTCAGAATTTAGCGTTGCGATACTAGGCGCCCCTTTTTGCCAGCGCGCATCAACAAAGCTAATTTTTCCACTCATTCGGTTACTTCTGAATTCAGAGTATGTTTTTGCATCGAAAACGGTCGCTACAGGGTTACCTATCGCGTTAGCCATTCTTAGAAATTTACTATGAATGACATTGCCTTTGGTAAGGGTTGCACCATAGTGCGAGTACCAAAGCTCAATAAGTTGAGAAAGCCTACGATGATCGGGCTTGTCACCCATCCACGGCTTATCCTCAAACTCTTTCATTGTGTGAAGCTCAAAGGCTTTAGCTTCGCCCTTCAGTCGTAAACTTCTTACGAACACGCTTTCCCGCTCGCCCGTTTGGGTAACATTCGCAGATCCAAGGTTTGAAGTAGAGCTATGTAATTAAAACAACAGGACATATTTTTACGAGCGATGGAGTTCATTATAGATGCTGTAGCACTCAGCACTGAAGGTGAAAGCAGAGCTGATGTAGGTATTTATTTGATGAGTTTATTGGGTGCAGACCAAAAATAAGAGTTGAAGCCTGAGAAGTTAGCCGCAATTAAGCAGTTGATTGAGATGGCTGACGATGTCGATGGGAATAGATTTGAGTTATGATTGCTTAAACAATTAGTTGCGTAGGTAGTTATGATCTCAGATAAGGTGATTAGTGGTATTGAGAATGGTGAAATATCTCTTTGGATATTAGGGGTTATAGTTGCCATAGCTGTGCTTAAAAGCCATAAAGAGATCTTTCAAACTTTTATTGATTTTAAGGCTAATAAATTTAAAAAATTAGAAAATGCTATTGCTTGTGAATGGGTCAGTGACGATAAAAAGGACATCTTCAAGGCAGAGTTGGAACAATTACATATAGCTGAAGCCTGTGGGATTAAGTGTTCAGTAGACATACGAAATGAGCTTTTAGATATTTACAGTACAAGCCAGAAAGGTATTCGTTTACTACACTTTCAGCGAGCTGCTAGTTTGGTTAGATTAGAAAGCGGTGAGTTGCTTTCAAACATCAATAATCTACAAAGATATTGGTATTATATCGAGTTGATCACAGGTATTTGTTTGTGGGTTATAACCATTCCCGTTATTTGTATTTTGGTCTACGCAACATTGAGCTCTGGGGTAGAGTTCCCATCGGGTATTCTTTTGCTAATTCCTATAGCTGGATTTCTCGCGTATGACGGTGCGAAAATCATGTCTTTAAAACATGTGCTGACAGAGTATAAAACCTTACAAGAGCATACAGGATCTAAAGAATTGAAAGCTGCTGCTTAAGTTCTTGACGCTGATCTAGCGCCAGGTTTTTTATCATTTCAAAAGCTAACTGAGAAGTCGTTTTAGCCGAAGGGCTAAGAGTATGGCTGAAGGTTAGGTTCATCACGAAAGAATAGCCGCACTCGGGGTCACTACAACTACAATATAAATCGCTATAACCCGCTGAAATACGGTTTGATTTTTGTATGCGGGCTTTCTCGCCACACTCGGGGCAAACCACTCTCATATGACACCATGAACCTATTGAAATGATAGGCTCATAGTATTAAATTATGGTGATGATTTATACAGCGTTCTGAAGGGTTAAACACTTATGCTCAGAAGCGACATGTAGGGGGCGGTAATGTAGATTCGTTACTCAAATTGAGGTATAGATTGTTGGTTCTATATGTTTTTCTCGGGTTAACGTAGTGCCATTGTAATGTGTTATCGACATCATTATGAGATATGTTATCTAACACAATTTCACCACCTTCGGATTGAACTATTACTCCAGCTGCAATGCCGTTATATTTACCAAGCACCAAATTATGGACAACGTTTACGACACTGCCATTGTTGATGGTTGATTTATCTAGTTGTCCTACTAGAAGTCCGTTTTTTCCACTTTTTCCTAAATCATTTCTGTTAACTGAGCTATCTGTGATTTCGAGTAAACTAAGTGGTGTTTCGACTACGTTTCCAAATACCCCCCCAACGTAGTTAAAATCGCTATTTTTGACAGTTATATGAACGTCATTAACCTTTATATTGTTTGCGCCAGCGCCCTCTATTAACCATCCTGATACAGCCCCAATTTTGTCAGAATCTGTTGAGGTGCTTAAAGTACTATGTTGAACAACGATGTCTTTCAGCATAGCACTATCAGCTCTACCGACAAGCAAACCTACAGCCCAAGAACCTACAGCGTTTGAAATTGATGAATCGGTAATTTTAACGTTTTTAATAAGCCCGCCGTCTTGAAGCCCGGCCAAAGTTCCAACGGTTGTTGCTTTTTTATTTTGTGTATCAACTTGAAAGTTATTGATGTTTAGATTCTCGATTACCCCAGACCTAATTCTGGAAAATAAGCCAACATCACCTTTTGTTGCTGAAATTGTTAAATTTGATATCGCGTAACCATTACCATTAAAGTTTCCCGCAAACGATTTGGGCTTGGTATGAACGAATCCAGAGCAATCAATGTTTTGAACTAACACGTAGTCAGAGTTGGTTTTGTCTTCAAGATTGAGTAACTGTTCACAGCTGTCGATCTGAATGGGTGAAGCTGCAGCACCTAGAGATACGAAGCTTGATAATAAAAGGGTATTTTTTAGCATAACTGAGTCCATTGTTATGAGTTGGTTGTATTTGCGGTGTGAATATAAGGCTATCTAATTGATATGTATATTTAAGTAAGAAAGCTTTACGTATTTATGTGACATCAATTGTGTATTTGGGTGGGGAGCGAGAAAGGTCAAATTGATATGAAGTGGGCGCTTCAAGAGCGGAGGGTACTATGCCTAATCCACGTAAAACGCACTCCTGCTCATCTGCAGAGCTTTCGATCTCATCTTTCCTCAATTCTATTTAAGTGAAATTCTGCATTTTGTGAAGTGAACAATCATCAGCGACAGATAAGTTATTGATCATATAACAAATCAATGTGTATCCTCCCTCGCATCAGATTGCTACATAGAAAAGTTTTGTATTTAAATGCAGAAATTTTCAGTCTAATGAAGCTCTTTAGACCTTATGTAACGAAAATTAAATTAACCTAGTGGTAGTGAAATATGTCTATTTTACGGAATGTTATACTATCAGTATTTCTTATTTTGAACTTAAATGCACAAGCAGAAATTGAAAGTAGCTTGTACGTGAGCACTACGAAAGTCAGCATTGGAAATCTATTTAATTTTTATAATGATTTGGCTGTCGAAATTAAGCCTGAGTTAATGGTAATGAAAACAGACGTTAAGGTATCTTTAGTATCAGAGTACTTAACATCTCTTAGTGAAACAGAGAGACTTAACCTTGAAGGAGCTCTGAATATAATCAAAGATATTGAAGGCACTATTGGACATAAATTTAGAATAGAGACACCGTCTCAATTAATCGATTATATCGACGATGATAAGTTCAAGGTGTATGAATATATTTATGATAATGCTTGTGCCAAAGTGACTATTTTTACAGTTATGAAAGATAAACGTGAAATGGTAATAGAACTCCAATTGACGTCTCCTTATGATAGGGTGGAGCAATGTGGTAGCTATATGACACTAACGCAATATATGTATCTTGGTTCAATTCTTCAGTTTACGGAAGGAGTCAGAACAAAGCATTTGTTTAATAGTATCTACGAAAGCCTCAAGGCGGAGAAGTCTTATAAGTCCATTTTTGATGGGGTTTCGATCAGTGCTGGCTTCAGAGATGGAAAGACTTTAGTCTTATCTATTGAGCCAGAATACGAGTATGAATAATTTACAAGTTGCTTAAGAAAAGCCTAGCGTTTTCTATTTTAAATAAATCTAAGTTGGTGTAGTCATTGTGTCGAAGTTTGGAGGTAAAGTCGCTCCCTCTTAACGGTGTTATGTATCAGAGAGAAGATTATGAGATTTTTGAAACTATTTCCCCTTGTTTTAATAGCTGGGTGTTCGAATTTTCTGGACAATACGGGGTCATCAGAATATGTAGATTTGGTTCCAATTGAGGTTGTAAATCCAAGATACCCAACAGTAGCATATGAGAATAATCTATCAGGATATGTGGTCATGACGTTTAACATCAACAAGCAAGGGTATGTGACAGATATTGTTGTAATCGAATCCATCCCAAAGGGGATCTTTGAAAAGGTAGCTGTACAAGCATTGTCAAAATGGAAATATGAACCACTCAAAGATGTTGAACCTATTGCTCAAAAAGAAAAAATAGAGTTTAAAATCTAGTTTAAAGCAAGATTTGCTCAGACAGCCACCGCACCCGGTGGCTTTTTTACGCCTGTCTCACAGCCCCACCGAAAGCACGCACAACCCACAGAAAACGCACTCATCCTCCCACCTGAAGCGTTTTCGATCTCATTTCTTCGCAATTCTATTTCAGTGAAATTCTGTCGCCGCTATGGAAGGCTAACAAGCCGCTAGCCCTTTAGGAATAACGGGGCTTGCATTAAGTTAGTCGTGCTCAGAATGGCTTAAAGAGTGCCTAGTAAAATTGCGAAGAGTGCAAAAAATTGTAAGGAATTGAAATTCTGACGATCAGTGTTGATCTGGTTGGTTTTGTTAAGTGTCTGAAATGTAATGATTTTTGTATTTTTGGTCGGTTTTTTAATGATCGTTTGTGTTTTATGACGATCGTTTGAGTAGCTTCTCAGCCCTTATGAATAAAGGGCTGAGCGCAAATTGAAGAGAAAAACGTAATTGCAAAAAACATCACGCCACTTAGGCCGCAACATTGTTCAAATTGAAGGTTAAATGGAGATGTTTGGGTACTTCTGGGTCGCGGTTGACGGCGTCCATGAACATTTCACAAGCGGGTATCACTTCATTTTTTCAGTAAACGTAATCAAATTTAATAGGGTCACCACGCGTACCACCGTTTGGAATGATAGCAGCCAGTTCAACAGGGAAGCGATGGCCGGTGATCACCTATTGGGCGGTGACGTTCTTAATTTTCTCGTACTCATCTTTGGTCGCAATGTCGCCAACGGGTATGAGTTGAATCCCTTTCTCATTGCCGTTTGGAATGTTGATGAACATCGAGCGGAAGTTCCCCACACCACGGCTTGAAGCCATCTTCTGCTTTAAGTCTTCCTCATCGTCTTTACTCAAGTTCGGGTCAGTCGCATAGAACGATAAAGCCCATGTGCAAACCGTTCTTATAGTAACGGCGACGGAACGTAGTGGAGTCCTGGCTAAGCAAAGCAGATTGAACACAACCAAGGTAATCCTGTCCACCGTAGACTTGCTGAACTGGGTCGTATTGTTTGATGAATATAACGTCTTCTTTCTTGTAACTCTTTTGCTTGTCGTCTCGCTCTAAGAAAGCAAAATCACCGTTCTTACGTTTACGTAAATACATCGTAGGGATTGGCCATAGCCCAATGACTTTGCCAAAGTAGTTACGAAGCTTGAGCAGGGCAGTGTCACCAAATTCTAAGATGTCATGGACGGCCGATTGCATTTCTTGCTTCTGCATTCCACCTTGGGTGTAACGGCCCGCAATCATGTTACGGCGAGCCATTAAGATAGAGCCGTGATAAGCGTTAGCCCGAGTCAGTTTATTTAAGCCAGGTCTATCGAGTGGCGATTCCCAATAGTTCCCGTCTTCGTTGTAGTAAAGCTCGTTGTATTCGTAGTTGGTGAGCCAGAAATCACGGTCCATGATTTCTGGCTCACCAAAGCTAAACATCAAGCTTTCATCATTAGCGGATTTTTCGTGATTATTTCTGTTGTCTGTAGTGGCTTTGTTGCGTAATTCAATGGAACTAAATCCAGAACCTACGATCTGATCAGCTACGTTCAGTCCCTCTCGTAGCCCTTTGCATAAGCCTCGTTACAAAACAATTAACTGGAAGCAATACAACCAATCACTCATTAACCGCGGGTTTCTGACCTTTTGGATTGAGAAAGAGCCGCTTTTTAGCGGCTCTTTATGTTTGAGTTGTACCGTCCTAAATATGGTTGACACATTTCCAACATGAAATTGGAGAGTGTCATGAAAACAACAAGTAGACGTACTCAACGAGATTATTCTCTTGCCTTTAAATTGGCAGTCGTAAGCCAAGTTGAAAAAGGCGAAATGACTTATAAGCAAGCTCAAGAACGTTATGGGATCCAAGGTCGCTCTACCGTTTTAGTTTGGCTTCGCAAACATGGTCAACTAGATTGGTCTAAAGGAACAGAACAATCGAGAGCGTTAGGAGCGACTATGTCAAACTCTTCCTCAACTCAAACCCCAGAGCAACGAATCAAAGAACTCGAGCAGCAATTAGAAGAGACTCAGCTCAAAGCTGAGTTCTTTGAAGCGGTTGTAAAAGTCATGGATCGAGATTTCGGTGTCCGAATCTCAAAGAAGCGCAAGGCCGAGTTATTAAGGAAAAAACGGTCAGAAAGTTGACCGTCACTAAAGCTTGTCACTTCATCGGTATTACACGACAAGCTTTCTACAAGCGCTGTGTTACAGAAATTCATCAGACAAAGAAAGATGAATCAGTACTCGGTTTTGTGAAGGAGCAAAGGATGATGCACCCTCGTATAGGGGCTCGTAAGATCAAGTATTTACTTGCTCAGAATGATATTGAAATCGGTCGAGACCGCTTATTTTCTCTGCTGAGAATGAATCGATTATTAGTGCCGAATCGAAGGGCTTATCATCGAACCACAAACAGTAATCATCGCTTTTACTGCCATCCAAATCGAATCAAAGAAGGCTTAATACCGGAAAGACCAGAGCAATTATGGGTTGCAGATATTACTTATCTAGCAACGCGGTGTGGTAGTACTTATCTCAGTTTAGTGACGGACGCTTACTCAAGAAAAATCGTGGGCTATCACATAGGTGATGATATGAAAGCTCGCACGGTCAAGCAGGCCTTTTTAAACGCGTTGAAAGAGCGGAAGAATACAGGTGAGCTTGTACATCACTCAGATCGAGGTGTTCAATACTGCTCTGTGGAATACCAAGAGTTGCATCGACAGTATGATGTATCTTGCTCAATGACTGATGGCTATGACTGTTATCAGAATGCGTTGGCGGAGAGGATCAACGGAATATTGAAGATGGAGTATCTGTTGAATAAGCCTAATGATTTAGATGAAGCAAAGAAAATGGTCGCCGAATCAGTAAAAATCTATAATGAATATAGGCCTCACACCGCTCTAAAATACAAAACGCCCGATGAAGTACATCGAGCGTTTTAGTCAATCAAGTGTCAACCCATATCAGGACGGGTCAAGTTCTAGCTATCACTCAGTAGAGCGTTAACTTTCAATTCTTCTACTTCGCATAATTCGAAGGAAACAGTGCTCGTTTCGCTTCTTCATCACGTTCGGTTTTAAACTCAATGTCTTTGCCGGTTTCTCGGGCGCGAATTGCGGCTGGGCGAGTGTTGATGGCGTTAAACCAACGCTTCAAGTTCGGGTAAGGTTCTAGGCCTTCTTCACCAAGTACGACAGGCGCTTTATCAATCCAACCCCATGCAGCGACATCGACAATGGTGTACTCATTTCCGACGATAAATTCACGACCTTCCATATGCTTTTCTAACACTTCGTAGTGACGTTGTGCTTCACGTAGGTAACGGTTCACAGCGTAGTCTAGGCCTGCTGGTGCCGCATTGCGAAAGTGTACGGATTGACCAGAATAAGGACCAAGGCCACTCGCGATAAACATCATCCAAGAGAGTAGTTCAGCTCTGTCTTTTGGTTGTCCCCCAAGCTTGCCTGTCTTCTCTGATAGGTATAGAAGGATAGCGTTAGAATCGAACACGCGCTGCCCATCGTCTTCAATGGCTGGCGTTTTACCATTCGGGTTAATCAAACGATATTCCGGTGTGTGTTGCTCGCTTTTTAAGGTATCAACAGGAACAAGTTCAAAATCTAGGCCTGTCTCTTCTAGAAACAGAGCGATCTTCATTGGGTTGGGTGTTTGGTGAAAATAGAACTTAAGCATGGGGTAACTCCTTGTATTGGTGGTTCATTAAAACACCACTTGAACGATCGTTCAATAATTGATTTTGAATTATTTAAAAATAAGTCGATTCGTATTTAGCGGCCATACGTTTAGAACTTTGTTATTCGGGAAGGATTAACATAGAACAATTCGGTGTGTTGAATTTTAAGTTGTTGAAAAAATGAGCTTAAAGTTGCTGCTTGGATGTGTCGTTTCTGCGGAGTTTGAATTTGTGATGGGTGGTTTTCGGTGGAATAGGGCATATGGAATTCGCAGTCAGATATTCCAATATAATTGTTTTTCACTGCTTCAACTCAGAATTATCTGGATACACAGGTTTGCTGAGACGCTCAAAATCGTGATCTGTTGCCACACCTTATGCAACAAATGAATATAAACCTCGGAGATTCTGGTGTGGTTCACGGTTTTTTAATCTTAGGGACTTACATTGGTGAGCAAATCTGATGTGAACACTTAACGACACAGGATCTTTCCATGAAAAAGAACATTATCGCCCTCGCTCTTGGTGGCATGCTAGCCTTTGGCGCAACACCTTATTCTTTTGCTGCTAACGATGGCGCAGTACAGGCTTCTGCGGATTACGCGCAGTTGGTAACTAAGCGACAAGTTGTCGACCAATTACTTCTTGATGCGTTGCAGGCGTTTAAGTCTCCGGCAAGAATTTCTCACGCGGGCTTCACGGCTAAAATGCCAAGCAACATGGAAATTGTGACTAACCGATTGTTAGAGGCTTACCAGCTGGAACCTTACCGTACTGACTTGCTGATCTCGGCAGCGAACGCTCAGATCTACAACAAGAATGCAGAGCGAGCTATTGAGCTGTTTGAACAAGCACTGACGGTTGCACCAGATGATGTTGATCTTCACGCTTACCTTGCGGTTTGGCAGAGATTTGAAGGCAATGATAGTGAGTCCAACAAGCATATGGAGAAACTGGAAAGCCTGAATAAGGGTAAAGCAGAAGACATCAAACGTATTTTTGCTACGGTCGACCGTGTGCTAGAAACACCTCTTAAAGAGTCTGCAGATAAGGGGCTGTTGAGCGACCACGGAGCCATCGTCACTTTGGGTTACGCGCTTAATCCAGATGGTTCTATGCATGACATCTTGATTGAACGTCTTGAAACGACATTAGCGATGTCTAAAGCCAACCCAGACGCGATGATCGTCTTAACCGGCGGCGTGCCGAAGAACCATAAGACTGAAGGTAAGTTAATGGCGGATTGGCTTATCTCAAAAGGGGTGAGTAAAGATCGCATCATTGAAGAGAACTACGCGACCAGCACGGTAGGCAATGCCTTGTTCAGTAGCTACGCGCTTGCTCGTCATGATATTAAGCACGCGACCATTATCAGCTCGGCGAGCCACGTTCGTCGTGGTCAAACTCTGTTTGAAATTGCGAGCTGGCAAACTGGCCCTCAGGGGATTACGTTCGATACGGTTTCTTACCCAGACAAGCCGCTACAAGATCTTAAGAAAGCGAGTGGTGGTGAGCTATTAGGCATCTACCGTGATGCTCTTCGTACTTATGGCATGTGGAGCTACCGTTCTTACCCATTAGAGTCTCGCTAGGCTTAGCGTTACTTCACAGTAGGCAAAGTATAAGTTGTTAGTACAATCGAGCACAGCTAGATGGTATGCTGTGCTCCTACTTAATTTAGTGTTTCAAAGGCAAAAAAATGAACCCGATTTTAGCAATGTTGAAAGAGAACAATATCAGCGACGAGCAGATCAGCGAGATATTCAAGACGTTGACCGAGAACCCTCTTGCAGCAATGGCGACAATCAGCCAACTTGGTTTACCACAAGATAAGCTTCAAATGCTGATGGGTCAGGTAATGCAAAACCCTGCGCTAATCAAAGAAGCAGTTGAAGAGCTTGGCCTAGATTTTTCTAAGGTTGAAGCCGCTAAAGAGCAACTTCAAAAATAAGAGAGTTTGAATGAGCTGATATCGTCTTAGCTTAATCAAAATTCAATGAAAAGGTCGTTTAAGTTCAGCAATAGGCTGTCTTAACGGCCTTTTTTGATCTTGTTACTTAGCTAGCATGAATTTGATGAGCATTGAGTGTGACTCTAGGGAAGTGATAATGTAACGTTGTCTCTCTTACTTTAACCTAGCGAAATGTACTCCGGTGTTGCTCATGAAATCTAGCTTAAGCATTCGAACTTACACCAAGCAATTTAATACTCATGCTCATGATGGCCATCACCAATTGGTGTTGCCGATCCAAGGGAGTATCAACCTTGAGATGGTCGGGTACGTCGGCAAAGTGGCGGTGGGCGAGTGTGTGGTGATTCCAGTTACTACGGCTCATGCGTTTAAAGCGGACGAAGCAGCACGGTTTATTGTTGCTGATATGGCTGTGTTGCCTCAGCATTTGTTAGATCAAGATCTCTCTGTATTTGCGATTACGCCACCTTTGATGAGCTTCTTGCTGTTCGTTGAGAAGCAGTTGGAATATCAAGTCGACAGTGGCATTGAATCGTCAATATTGGATGTGTTCTCACTACTGTTAGAGCAACAACAAGTAAGTAAAAGCATCGACCCGCGTATTCGTGCGGTGCAAAGGCTCATTGCGGATAATTACGCCCAGCCTCTCTCAATTTCGCAGCTCGCAGAAACGGCGTGTTTGAGCCCCACTCAGTTTAAGAAACGATTTAAAGAGTGCCTTGGTATCAGTGCGCTTAAATACATCACTCGATATCGTATGGAGAAAGCGCAAGCCTTGTTAAGCCATACCGATTTGCCTGTCCAGTTGATCGCTGAAAACGTTGGGTATACTGATGTGTCTGCGTTCAGTCGCCGTTTCTCTCAGCACTTTGGAATGTCTCCAAGAGCGTTTTTAGGCTCGATGAAAGAGAGTCTTTCAAAACAACAATAGCGTCCGTTCTGCAAACTAACTTCATAGCATCTTCACTATTATCTAATTCAGAAATGAAAATGAACTGGGTAATAGCAATGAATCTCGCCATCAATCGTGTTAACGAATTCCAAAGTGGTATTTTAGCCATACTGTTTGCTTCTGTGTTGTGGGGTACGACAGGCACAGCCGCAAGCTTCGCGCCTGATCTCAGCCCATTGGCGATTGGTGCGTTTTCAATGGGTGTTGGTGGCTTACTGCAAGCAGGCCTAGCGTTTCGAAAGATCCAATCCGCACTCGACAAGCTTTTGCTGAACAAGAAATTGCTAGCGGTGAGTGCGTTGGCTTTGGCGGTTTATCCTTTGGCTTTCTATTCATCTATGAAGTTATCTGGTGTGGCGATTGGTACGGTCGTGTCGATTGCTACAGCGCCGTTCTTCTCTGCTCTCTTAGAGTGTCTTATCAGCAAAAAGAATAATATCAACAAACGCTGGTTAACGAGCTTTGCTATTGGCGTGGTGGGTATTGGGTTATTGGTGTTTTCTGAGTCGTCATCGGCGAGTGAATCTGGCGACGAACTGAAGCTTTTGGGTATTGGATTAGGTTTGGTTGCTGGCCTGTGTTACGCCATTTATTCATGGGCGACGAAGGCTTTGATAGACGAAGGTATTGAATCGCAAGCGGCGATGGGCAGCATATTTGGTTTAGGTGCAATGCTATTACTGCCAACGCTTTGGTTTACAGGGGATAACCTGTTCGCGTCGAATACCAATATATTGGTCGTGAGTTACTTGGCGTTAATTCCTCAATGCATGGGTTATATCGCCTTCAGTTTTGGCCTGCGACATGTCACCGCGAGCAGTGCTAACTTGATTACCTTGCTTGAGCCCGTTGTTGCAGCGGTGCTTGCCGTCTGTGTTGTCGGTGAGCTGATTCCTTTTACAGGCTGGCTAGGTATGTCTCTGATTGTGCTGTGCTTGTTTATACAGTCGAAGCCATCTAAAGGAACGTTATAAGTATTTGTTTTGTTGAGCCTAATTGAAATTTTTTCATGTGTAATTCTTATAATTGAATAAAATCAGTATCTCAGTTGTGAGAGTGCTGTTACTATCGCTATCAATAGTCGGGGGGCATATACCTTATTTGGTGTGTGCTGAGATCGTTATTCGAGACCCGTTGAACCTGATTCAGTTAACACTGGCGTAGGGAACTATGATTACTTTGCCTACGTGGTTCATCAATGTACTTTGATTGGTTTCACCTCCACACTCTCTCTGCGGCCAAAGTTCGGTTCTCTTACGTCTTTTAGACAGTAGGAGCGACCATGACACAGCATTCCAATTCTCAAGTATCACCTAGCAATACTCATGCACCAATAGATCGATCTTCGTCGATCAATACTCCAATTGTTTTAACCATTGCAGGCTCTGACAGCGGCGGTGGTGCGGGCATTCAAGCTGATATTAAGGCTATGTCTGCAACCGGTAGTTTTGCTTGTTCGGTGATTACCGCAATCACTTCGCAGAACACCCAAGGCGTTTCAGCCATTTTTCCAATCCCACTTGATCATGTCGCGAGCCAGTTAGATGCGGTGTTTACTGATCTCAATATCGTGGCAGTAAAAGTCGGCATGTTGGCAGATGCGCAAATCATTAAAGTCGTTGCGGACAAAATTAAACAATACCAACCTAAGCACTTGGTGATTGACCCTGTAATGGTCGCAACCAGTGGTGACCTTCTTTTAGAAAACGCTGCGATTACAACGCTAAAGCAAGAACTGATTCCTCTGGCAGACATCATTACCCCTAACTTGCCAGAAGGCGCAGCGCTCACGGGTAAAGCAGTCCCTGAAAGCGAAGCTGAAATGCAGGGTATGATTGAAGACCTGCGTGCTTTGGGTGCAAAAGCGGTACTTCTAAAAGGCGGCCACTTGGAGAAGGACGAAAACAGTAACGACTTACTGATTCTGCCAACCACGTCTGCTTTGATTAGCGCAAAGCGTTTTCCTACCAAAAACACCCATGGCACAGGTTGTACGCTCTCTTCTGCCATTGCTTCTTTCTTGGCTCAAGGCAACACGCTTACGCAAGCTGTCGACCTTGGCAAACAATACATTTCTCACGCTATTGCTCATGCTGATGAGCTACAAATCGGTCAAGGCCATGGCCCGGTAAACCACTTCTTCGCTGGACACGGTAATGTCCGTTAATACGATTGGCGTTCAACTCAGCAACGCGACCTTACGTTACCGCGATAGCGAGCACGCAACCTTATCGGGATTGTCGCTTAGCTTAAACGCAGGTAAGTGGACGGTGTTGCTGGGTCGAAGTGGTTGCGGAAAAACCACGGTGTTGCGTTATCTGGCAGGTTTGTTGGACGACAAGGTTGAATGGCAGGGCACATTGGCAACGTCCGATGAACGGCCTTTAACGGATCGCATCGCTTACATGGCGCAGCAAGATTTGTTACTGCCATGGCTGTCGGTTATCGACAATGTGTGCCTCAGTCATCGCTTTCAAAATCCCGCAGACAAGCATCAAAGCCAAGCATCTCATAAACAAGCTCAAACCAACCAAGCATTGGAGTTGCTGACTTCGGTTGGTCTGGCTGACTACGCGAATGCGATGCCGGATCAATTGTCTGGCGGTATGCGCCAGCGTGTCGCTTTGGCTCGAACCTTAATGCAAGACAAGCCAGTCGTGCTGATGGATGAGCCTTTCTCTGCGTTGGATGCAGTAACAAGACACAAGTTGCAAAGTTTAGCGTGTGAACTGTTAAGAGATAAAACCGTTGTGTTGATCACTCATGATCCACAAGAAGCGGTGCGTTTGGCGGATAACTTGTATGTGTTACAAGGCACGCCTGCAAGTGCTCAGTCACTGTCTGTGCCTAATACCGCTACACCAAGAGTACTAGATGGGGAATGTGCAGAGTTACAACAAGCCATCTTAGAGCAGTTGGAGCGTGATTATGAATGATCTAACGCGAAGTGAAGTTGGGGCTCGTTCAACCGACATAAAGGCTAGCACTGAACGCCCTCGCCAGATGAATCCCGTTATGCGTTTGCTCATCAGCGGTGCTGTGATTCTGGGCTTATGGCAAATGGTGGTGGTTATCTTCGAGATGCCGAGCTTCATTCTGCCAGCGCCTGCAGAAGTCTTCATCAAGCTCATCGAACGCTACGATGTGTTACTCAAGCACACTTGGGTGACTGCGCAGGAGATCTTACTTGGTCTATTGCTTGGTTTATCTATGGGGCTGTTTTTCGCCCTGCAGATGTTGATGTTCGAACCGCTGAAACGTTGGTTGTTGCCTATCTTAATTGCGAGCCAAGCGATCCCTGTATTTGCGATCGCGCCTGTGTTGATGCTGTGGCTTGGTTATGGCATCGCCTCAAAAGTCGTGATGGCGGCGATCATTATCTTCTTCCCCGTGACCACATGTTGTTACGACGGCTTGCGTAATACACCGACA
Source organism: Vibrio sp. FE10 (assembly GCF_030297155.1). Taxonomy (NCBI): domain Bacteria; kingdom Pseudomonadati; phylum Pseudomonadota; class Gammaproteobacteria; order Vibrionales; family Vibrionaceae; genus Vibrio; species Vibrio apostichopi. Next base: position 1,328,234 of record NZ_AP028068.1, read on the forward strand.
GGTTACCTAGATCTTGCTAAGACGATGGGGGCATCGAAATGGCAACTACTGCGTTATATCCAACTGCCGGCTGCACTGCCAACACTGGCATCTGGTATTCGTGTTGCTGTGGTGATTGCTCCAATTGGCGCAGTGGTCGGGGAGTGGGTGGGTTCGAGTGAAGGGTTAGGTTACCTAATGCTGCAGGCCAACGCGCGCATGATCATCGACGAGATGTTTGCGGCCTTGTTCATCTTGGCGGTGCTGTCTATCTCGCTCTATTTTGTCACCGATAAATTACTCAAAAAGGCCATCCCTTGGGAAAACCAATGATGGCTCGCTCAATAACTCTTTGTTTAATAAAGCTTCGCTCAAGGCTATTTATCTAAACAAAACTTCGTTAAAAATTAGCTCTATAAACATAAGAATAATATTCAAAAGGAAAGGTTAACTGTGAAAAATACAAAATTGATAGGTGCAGTGGCACTGCTTGCTTCATTGGTTTCAGGTCATGCTCTAGCGGATTCTGAACAAAAGAAACTGACACTGATGTTGGATTGGTTTGTGAACCCGAACCATGGCCCGATTGTTATCGCTCAAGAGCGTGGTTACTTTGCTGAGCAAGGCTTAGACGTTGAAATCCAAGAGCCTGCCGACCCAAGCACACCAGCGAAATTGGTCGCAGCAGGTAAGGTCGATTTAGCCGTAACCTACCAACCAAGCCTAACTATGGATGTAGCAGCAGGCTTACCTTTAGTTCGCGCATCAACCCTGATCGCAACACCACTGAACACGCTGATGGTTTTGGATAACGGCAAGAACGATTCATTAGCGGATCTGAAAGGCAAGAAGATCGGTATTGCGATTGCGGGTAACGAAGAAGCGACGATCGGCACCATGCTAGCGCAAGAAAATGTTGCGTTTACAGACGTGCAAACCATCAATGTCGGCTGGGCGCTGTCGTCTTCATTGGCATCGGGCAAGGTAGATGCAATTTGGGGTGGCTTACGTAACTTCGAAACTAACCAGTTAGCACTTGAAGGCTTTAAAGCGAAGGCATTCTTCCCAGAAGAGCACGGTGTGCCAGCTTACGATGAGCTGATCTTTGTTGCGAACGCAAAGCAGCACGACGATGAAGCGATCAAAGCGTTCAACAAAGCACTTGAGCAAGCAACAACTTACATTGTGAACCACCCACAAGAGTCATGGAGTGAGTTTGTTGCGTATTCACCAGATACGTTGAACAACGAGCTTAACCAACGCGCATGGAATGACACGCTGACTCGTTTTGCGCTTCGCCCTTCAGCGGTTGACCTAAAACGTTACGATGATTACGCGCAGTTCATGTTCGACAAAGGCATCATCAAAACGCTACCGAAAGCAGAAAGCTACGTACCTGTATTTAACTGATTCGTTTTTAGCTATTCGTTTTTAACTAATTCGTTATTAATAAGATAACAGCTGTAACCGAGTTTGGTTGCAGCTAAGGAAACGCAATGAAATACCAAGACTTAATCCAAGCCTGTCAACAAGATTGGCAAGACTACACCGAGCACGCTTTTGTTAAAACGCTGGCAAACGGCACACTCGCTCAACCGTGTTTTCTGCATTATTTAAAGCAAGATTTTCTGTTTTTGAAGCAGTATGCCCGTGCTTATGCATTAGCGATTTACAAGGCTAAAACATTGGCTGATATGCGTCGTGCACTGCCAAGTGTTCATGCGCTGCTAGATTCTGAAATCTCACACCACGTGACTTACTGTGGTCAGTGGGGTTTAACGGAATCTGATTTAGAAAACGAACCTGAAGACTTCGGTACAGTGGCTTACACTCGCTACGTTTTGGATGCGGGCATGACGGGTGATCTTGTCGACTTGTATGCGGCACTGGCTCCGTGTTCTATTGGTTATGCCGTGATTGGTAAAGCACTTCTAGAAAGTGGTGATACCGTACTAGAAGGCAACCCATATGCGAGCTGGCTGCAACTGTACGGCGGTGAAGAGTTCCAATCTGGCGTAGCAACAGGCGCAGAGTACTTCAATCAACTGCTTGCTGAAATTGATATCAACAGCGAGCGTGGTCAGAACATCGTTCATATCTTTAAAACCGCAACACGTATGGAAGTGGCTTTCTGGCAGCAAGGGCTGAATGCACTTAATGACTCAACAGCGGCTTAAAAGCGACTTTCACGAATAAGGATTAATCCATGCTAACTGAACAAATCATCCAATCGCTGCGCGCAGTACGAGAGCAAAAACCACTGGTTGTGAACATCACCAACTACGTAGTGATGAACAATACTGCGAATGCTTTATTGGCGATTGGCGCTTCTCCTATCATGGCGCACTCACAACAAGAATTGGCTGAGATGATGTCATTCTCTGGCGCTTTGGTGATCAACATCGGCACGCTCGATAGCGTGTGGACGCCAAGAATGCGCTTCGCGGTTGAACAAGCGAATGCGAACAACAAGGTCGTGGTGCTTGATCCTGTGGGTTGTGGTGCAAGTACGCTGCGTACCGAGACTTCTCGTGAAATTGCACGTTTAGCGGATAAGTTGATCATTCGTGGTAATGCGTCTGAGATTATTGCTCTTGCGGGCGAGCAAGCACAAAGCAAAGGTGTTGATGCGTTAGATAGCAGTGATGCTGCATTAGGCGCAGCGCAATGCTTAGTCGCTGAATACGGTGCGAACGTGGTGATTTCCGGTGAGACAGATTACGTTGTCACGAAAGAAAGCGTTGTTACGTTAAACAACGGACATCCAATGATGCCGTATGTAACGGGCATGGGTTGTACCTTAACGGCGTTGACGGGAGCTTTCGCTGCTGTCGGTGATGACAGCGGTTTAGCTGCCGCAGCGGTATTGGGTGTGGTTGGTGAAATTGCTGCGGAGAACTCACGCGGCCCAGGTAGCTTGCAAATGAACTTGCTTGATGAGCTGTACCAACTAGATGAAGAGACTCTGATTAACCGTCTGAAGATTCAGTAGATTTAAACCAAGTTCTAAGCTTGCTCGTTATCTAATTTAAATTATCTCGTTTACTAAAAAGCCCCGAACGCATATGTGTTCGGGGCTTTTCTATTATTGCTTCAGAAGCGTGCTAACTATCTTGTCGAGTTAGTCATCTCGTTATATTAGCAATTGGCTTCGTTAGGTTCTAAAACGATTCACCTGGCTTTCTAAGTGATGAGCAACTTCAGTTAAGTCGCTTGCTGCACCAGAAATACTGCTGACTGACTCTTGGTTGCTCTGCGCAATGGTATTCGCACCTTGCGCGTTTTCACCTAGTGACTTGGTCAAGCAATCCTGCTCATCAACCGATACTGCGATTTGGCTATTGGCCTGATTCAAATCTTGGATGTGTTGATTAATCACATGCAAGTTCTGAGAAGCTTGTTGCGCTTGGGTTGAAGCATCCGAAACCGTGCTGTGGCTGACCTTAATAGATTCTAATGCATCTTTAGCGCCACGTTGTAACGAGGTGATGAGTTCATCAATCTGGCTTGCAGAATCTTGAGTACGCTTAGCTAAGGTTCTTACTTCGTCGGCTACTACTGCAAATCCACGACCTTGTTCACCCGCACGAGCAGCTTCAATAGCGGCATTCAACGCCAATAGGTTGGTTTGCTCAGATACGCCTTTGATTACTTCAAGAATGGCACCAATGTTCATCGACTCTTTGTGCAGGTCGGTCACTTTCTGGCTGCTGACCTGCATGCTTTCATCGGCGCTGCCAATTTCATGCAATGTCTTGTCTACTTCTTTAAGTCCCATCGCCACATTCTCGGTTGCTTGGTTTGCAACTTGAGAGGCGTGGTTAGCACTTGAAGCAATTTCTGATGTGCTCGAAGCCAATTGATCAACGGCTGACGAGATATTGATCATTTCATTGTTCAACTGTGTCGCGTTGGTCGAGCTGTTGTTAGTTACTTGATTAAGAGATTCGGACATCTCACCAATACGTACACTCGATCGGTTCACTTGGCCCACGATATCGCGCAGAGATTCAATGGTGATCTCCATGTTGGTCAGCAGTTCGCCAATCTCGTTCTTGCTCTCGATGTTCACTTCAACATTCAGGTTGCCCTGAGAAAGCTCATTGGTGATCTGTTTAACCTGTGCGATGCCTTTGGTGATAGAGCGAGTTACTAATACGGCGCTCGTCATACCAATAACCAAAGCCACGCCCGTCAGCAAGAAGATAATTTGAATCGAGCGTTTTTCACTGGCTTGCAGCTCTGGTGTTAACGCTTGTTTTTGTTGCTCTAGAATACTCTGAGCATCGGCTACCGCGATCGCTAAGCTATCGCCAATAGAGGCGAGGGTAGCGGTTCTTTGGGTGTTCTCAATCATCTGCTGATGAACTTGCTCAAAACCTTTCGCGTACGCTTCACGTTGGTTAGAGAAATCTTCAATCAGTTCACTTTGATAAGGAGATGATTTAAGAGATTCAATATCGCCTTCGATGCCTGGCAGTGCATATTCAAAGATATCTTTGCCAGCTTCATAGGTTTTTAGGTCATTGTTGTTTGAGTAACTTAGAACGGTTATCTTGGCGGCGAGAAAGTTCTCCATCAACATACCCGCATACAAGCTCGCGTTTGGATCGTTGTTGTTGTAAGACTCATACAACAAGCTCTGAGCGGCTTTTAGCGCGTTGGTTTCTCGCTTGACCATCTCAACATTCACCAGTTGGTCAATGAGCAGCTGACTCTGTTTCATTGAGCCATAAGCCGCATCAAATGCCGCAACGCTGTCTTGCACTAATTGTAGGCTCGATAAGCTATCGGTTTTGGTGGTGGTTTGAATTAAGTTGTTCAGCAGTTCATCAATCGCGAGTTTGCTTGATTGATAATTTGCTTCGTACTGCTCATCCAATGACTCTAAGTAGCGTTCAGAGGCTAAACGCATCTGAAGAAAGTGCACTTGGATGTTGCCTGATAATGTCGCTTTGTGGCTGAGTTCACTGTATTGGCTAAAGCCGTTCGACAAGGTTTGAATACCTTTGTAACTCACAAAACCTGAAATGACGAAAAAGAGCAAGCAGATGGCATAACCCAGCTTGATCTTGAGCGCTATAGAAAGGTGGCGCATAACTATCCCTATATTTACCTGATTCCTTCATAGCGAAGTATTTCATAAAACAGCATTCTGGGCATGCTTAAGTGAATAGTTTGTGTAATAAGTAACGCGTTAGTTAAAAAGTTCAGGTTTTTCGATATGCTTTCAACGAGTTGCGTATTTGAATTCACACGTCTAACTTGGGTAATTAAGTACTAACTTCCATGCACATGATGCGATTTGTCGGTAAAATGGCATAACATCAATTTTCGAAATCGACTCCAAAGGTACGCTATGAATCCTTATCAACTCTACTTGGTTACAGACGACCAACAAGATCTAGAAACGCTTAAGTTCGTGGTTGAACAAGCGGTCGCTGGTGGCGTCACTATGGTTCAAGTAAGAGAGAAGCATGGGGATGTGCGATCTTTCATTGAACGAGCTGAAGTCGTTAAGTCGGTTTTAGCGGGTTCTGGTGTGCCGTTGATCATCAATGATCGAGTGGATGTGGCGTTGGCCATCGATGCTGATGGTTTGCACTTAGGACAATCGGATATGCCGGCAGCGTTAGCACGCAAGTTGATTGGCCCTGATAAAATTTTGGGTCTATCGATTGAGACTGAGCAGCAACTACAAGAAGCGGATAGTTTGCCGATTGATTACATTGGCCTCAGCGCGTTGTTTGCCACACCGACTAAGACAAACCTTAAGAAACATTGGGGTTACGAAGGTATTAAAATGGCGTTGGACACAACCAAACTTCCGATTGTCGGGATTGGTGGCATCAACGAATCAAATATTCCTCAGCTGACTAAAACGGGCATTCATGGGTTGGCACTAGTGTCTGCGATATGTCACGCCGAAGACCCGAAAGCTGCGACAGAGCATCTGTTGTCTTTAATGAAGTGATATTGATTTGAAGGTTAGTTTTAACTGGCTGATTGAATAGAGCTGTGGAAAGTAGTTAGATATAAAAACGCGAGGCGTCTCATTGCACAATGCAGAGACGCCTCGCGAGAATAGGTTTGATTCGTTTTTTTAGCTTTTAACTTTTAGCTTTGTGCTTTGTGCTTAGAGCTTAGAGCTTAGAGCTTAGAGCTTAGAGCTTAGAGCTTAGGGCATTAATGCTGAATGCGCCTTGTTATAGGCTTAATGTCATAACCATCATAAAGTCATAGAGATAGCGTTATAAACACAGCGCCAAGGTGCCGATGACCATAAGAACGATCGCAGCATACCAACCATATTGCGCAGTTTTATCGGCAACAAAAATCTTAATGTAATTGATTTCTTCATGCGCCATGGCAATAAAGTCGGTGTAGTTAATCGATAACTCACGACTGGTGTCTTTGAGATCTTGTTGCAGTTTGTTGAAAGCCTCATCGATGAAGCCTTTTGTTTCTGAAACAGACGGAGCAGCAGCCAACGCTAGGCTATTCCAAACCGCCATACGCGATTCATATTCACTTTCACTGACACAATTAAGTACGCGTAAATCATACTCTCGTTTGTTACGCTCTTTACCCATTTTCTCAGGGCAAATATTTCTTAAAACGTTCACGACAAATTTTCCAAAAGGTTCATTTAGATATAGAAAAGCACTCAAAGAGCACTCATAAACTGGGGTGAATTAAATTCAAAAAGTGATCTATTTGAAGTTGTCATAAGCGGCTGCGATGCAGAACACTCATGTGGGAGATTTGAAGTTAGGTCAGTGGTGTTAAAGAGCGATTTGGGTCTGTCTACATTCGTTTGAAAAGACAAACCCGTTGGGATCGCAGTGTAGTTAGGTCACTTTGGGACATCAACTAGGGTGTTTTGTCCAGACGACAAAGATATTTATCGGCACGATAAGCAGAAATGAGGTAGCCGTGGTGAGCCCCACGCCAATATTGAACCTCTAAATTGACGACTTTTCCAAAAATAGAGGGGCTTTCAAAAATAGAGAGGCTTTGAACAATAGAGGACCTTTGAATAGCAGGGGAGGTTAGTTTGCCTGCCATTGATTGTATTGCAGTGAGTACCCTTCTAATTTCTCAATCAAGCTGGTCAACACGGGCCCATTAATGTGGCTGCGTGACACCAAGCAACCCACAGGGGTTATCCAACCACCATGCTCGTGCGCCACGGGCAGAGCCACCAAGTCGCCTTTTTCAATTCCTTCCATCACCATCATTTCTGGCACGTTCGCCCAACCCACGTTTTGCTCCACCAACTCGATAATGGTTTTATGATTATTGGCATACCAAAGCATTGAACTAATTCCATAGGTGAACCACAGCTCACGTTGCTTAGAGCTGCGATGCACGCATTGGCGGTAGCGTTTTAAGTCCGAATCTTGAACGATGGGCATCTGGCTAAGCTCGTGAGTGGCGGAGCTGACAGTAAGAAAACGTGCTTGGCCAAGTAAGAAAAAGTCCATATCTACCTTAAGCTCACCATCTGCATAGATGATGCCTATTTGCGCTTTTCCACGTCTCACTAGGTCTTCCACATCGAAGGTTGAGGTCGCAATGATATCGAAATGCGTGATTGGGAATTGATCGGCTAGTGAACTGATTATCTTAATGAAATTCTTGTCTATGATGCTCTCATCAATAGCAATGATCAGTTCGTGTTCGTCTTCTTGAGTCAGCGATTCGACTTTTTGATCGAAGTACTTTTGTTGGTCGAGAATCGACTTCGCCACAGGTAATAACGCCTTACCTGTGTTGGTCAAAACAGGGATGTTTTTCTCTCGGTTAAACAGCTCTTGGTCGATGGCTATTTCTAGGTTGGCGACCGACTGGCTGACGCCGGATTGAGCGCGTTTCAGCTTGCGCGCGGCCGCCGAAAAAGAGCCACTTTCACACACAGTGACGAAGACTTTTAATTGCTCAAAACTGTACATGCTATCTCTCGCTCAATACCAAAGGGGGTGATAACTCTCAGGCTATCACTATTCGTGATGGCTGTTAACTTTCTCTTATTATTTTCGATGACATAATCCTAGCTAATCCAACACAGACTAGATTATTTAGAGGAATGTATGAGTACGTTAGAAAGAGTGTTTCACTCAGTATTATTTGAAGTTTTGGCCGTAACGCTTTCAATTATAGGCTTAGCGATATTTACCGATCACGATGTGAATGCCTTATCAGGAACCATGATAGTTGTTGCCACTATCGCGATGATGTGGAACTACTGTTTCAACCGCATTTTTGATCGCTACTTCACGGGTGAAAAATCCAAGCGTTCGCTGAAATTGCGTATTTTTCATGTGGTGTTGTTTGAAGCTGGTTTGCTGATAGCGACTATCCCAGTGATGGCTTACTTACTTAACGTGGGCATATGGCAGGCGTTTTTGATGGATATCGGCGTGACCATTTTTATTACCATTTACGCGTTTGTATTCAACCTGATTTACGACCATGTTCGAGCATTCTGGGTACGTAGAGCTGATCTAGCCGTTCAGTAACCTGCCAAGTCAGTAGACGCTAGTTTGGCTACTAACCGATTGTTTATTAGTTACTTTGACGGAGACATTCGGTTAGTAAGCCTAGGTCACCCGTCATTTATTCTGCTATCTTAAATAAGGTGATAACTTGAGTTCGTGAAAGAACAGATTAAGAGGAAAGGATGTCCAATACCCCTCAAATGACGGTTGTAGATAAGAAAGAAGTCGAGCTGTTTGCTGAACTGTTCAAACATATCGACGGCGAGATCTATACCTTGCTACGCTATGCCAAAATTCCTAATGATATTCTTACTAGTAACGATCACTACCATTATCTCCCTGAGACAACGGTTAAGAATGTAGTCAGGATTATGGGGGAATCGGCGTCACGAGAAGAGTTTTCACTGTTTATGTGGAGCTTTTGCAAACAAACCTATGTGCCAAGGTTCGTCGCTAAACTGAGTAATCAGGATTCGCTAAAGAGCGCGCTTGACCAATTTTCTGAACAGTTAAAGCAGGTATCGAATGGCGCGCACCTTTACACCAAATACTCCGGCGGCAAGTGGTGGTTTGTTCGTGAAAAGCCCTTTACTAATGCGCCTTGGTTTAAGTTTGCAGAGCTGTTCTCGGTTATTTTTATCAACGAGCTGATTTCAGTATTAACGCAAGGTCGCTGGAAGCCGTCGGAAGTCGGTATTCAAAGTGGCGACCTCGATTGTTTTCAATCTCTTCCACAAATGGGCAGTGCTCAGTTTTTTACTCATAGGCCAGTCACGGCGTTTGAAATCCCTGAAGAGATCATGTTTGAGCCGATTGTTTTACCCAAGGCAACCCAAACGGCTGAACTCCTCGCACCTTTGCCAAGCTCATTTTTGAGTGCCTTTAAGCTCGTGATTAAACCTTATCTCACCATGGGGAAACTGCCAATCAGCTTGGCATCTGAAATCCTGAATATTCATGTCAGAACCATTCAACGCCGCTTGGAAAACGAAGGGGTGGTGTACAAAGCTTTGATAGAAGAGATGGTGCTGGAACAGGTGTTGGAATTGCTCAAACAGTCGGATTTGTCGATCACTCAAGTGGGGGCAAAGATGGGCTATTCCGATTCTTCTCACTTTACCCGAGCGTTTAAACGACAGATGAACATGACCCCAAGGGAGTACCGCAAAGAACACAGTTAAAGTCGATAAGTTAAAGCTCGAAGATATCAGTGAAATCACCCAACAGATAACCGGAGACCGTACGCAGAATTATTCATTGTCACCAAATGGCCATTTATCAACCTTGAAGACTGGCAGTATCACTACTAAGTTATTGAATGTGGATAAGTTGTTTTTATTTTGTCGTTCGTGAGTGTTGCGGCCAATAAAAACACCTTTGAAACCTCATAACACTCATCAGTAGTTACGGAATCGTTGTGGGAAGTGGACGCCACTAACAAACGGAATCAAGGTGTAAAAATGAATAATTCAGGCTTAAAGCTCTCTGTTGTTGCTCTCTCGTGTTCATTTGCTCTTTCAGCAAATGCAGCATCAACGCTATTTACCAATGTTGATGTTTTCAACGGTACTGAAAACAAATTGTACGAAGACCATCATGTATTGGTTGAAGACAATCTTATCAAACAAATCTCTGCAACCCCGATTGAAGCTGGCGAAGCGGAAGTGATTGATGGCACTGGCAAAACATTAATGCCGGGTTTAATTGAAGGCCATGGTCACTTGTTGTTGAATGGCGGCAACCTTAGCGATCACGAAAACAACCGTACGATTGAAGAACTGGCCGCTCGTGCGACAGTCAACGCTAATGCAGCGTTTCAATCAGGTTTTACTACATGGCGTGATGCTGGTGGCTTGAACACAGGCTTACGTAAAACGATCGACTCTGGCATGTTGCCGGGGCCAAGACTCTACACATCAGGCGCATTTATTGGCCCAACGGGCTCACACGCCGATTTCAGTAACCTAACCACGGCTAACCAACACTTCTTCGGTTCAACAACCAGCATGGCTCGTAATAGCGTGAGCTTTAATGCGGACGGTATTACCGAAATCAAAGCCGCTGCACGCCAAAACTTTAAGCAAGGCAATACTCAGATTAAGATCATGTCATCGGGTGGTGTTGCTTCGTCATTTGACCCTTGGCAACTGAATGCGATGTCTGCGGAAGAGATTGAAGCTGCGGTGGAAATTGCTGATGCGTACGGTTCTTACGTGATGTCTCATGCCTACAGTAAAAAAGCGATCATGCGTAACTTGGATGCGGGTGTTAGAACGATTGAGCATGGCTTCATGTTCGATGGTGATATCGCCGACAAGATGGAAGATAAAGATGCTTACATCACAACCAACATGACCGCATTCTCGCCTTACCTGACACAGATCGAGGCAATTAACTCGAATCCAGCGTCTAAGCGTAAGGCGGATTCTGCAACCAAAGCGTTCAAAGACTACATCTCGAACGTAAACAAATACCAGCCTAAATGGGGCTTCCACACAGACTGTGTTGGTGACGTGGTTTCTTGTATCAAACAAACAGACCATACGATCTTCTTGGCGGGTAAAGAGTTAGGCAACTTCTTCACATTGAAAGGCATGACTTCGGTCAACGGCGAAATCGTTAAGTTGTCTGGGGTGATGGACCCATACCCAGACGGTAAGTTGGGTGTGATTGAAGCGGGTGCATACGCCGATATCATCATTGTCGAAGGCAACCCACTTGAAGATTTATCAGTGATTGGTGCAAACGAGAAATGGTTCGACGCAGAGCCGCGTAGCCCTGAAATCGACACCATCAAAGTCATCATGAAAGACGGCAAAGTCTACAAAAATACGCTGTAACACAGCGCGACTATTCGGTTAGAAACTAAGCTTTAATAGGCGACCTACCTCGGTAGGTCACCTCTCTTCAAGGTGCCCTTATGCAAAAAACGCTTTCTCTTATCCTATCGATGATGTCACTGACTATTGTCGCTTTACCTAGCTTTGCTGAAACAGCGATGAATCTTGAGTGGCAAGATCTGAATTCAGAATCTCACGAAATGAAACTGGAAATGCCAGATCTCACCGATCAGCAAATGCGTCTATTACAAGGTGTGATAGCAATGAGCGCATCAGAGGAAGAGCAAGCTCAACAACAGGCTTTAACATTCAAACAGACATTAAAAGAGCAGGGCGTGAACGCAGACGAAATGATCGCGCTGCGTGACGAATACATGAAAACCATGAAAGCGAACGCTGAAGCTATCACGACAGAATTTGATGGTAAGAGAGTGCGAGTGCCCGGCTTTATCGTTCCTTTAGAGTTCTCAGAAGGCATGACTGCAACCGAGTTTCTGTTAGTGCCAGTGGCGGGTGCGTGTATTCACATGCCACCACCGCCTGCAAACCAGATTGTGCGCGTGTCTTTTCCTGAAGGCTTTCAGGTACAGAACGTTCAGTACCCAGTATGGGTAGAGGGTGACTTTAGCTCGAACAAAGTGACTGAAGAAGTCTTTCTAGTCGATGGTAAAAGTAACCTCACCATGGGTTATGAAATGAAAGCTTCGATGATTGAAGACTATTACGAGAAAGAAAATTAATGGTTGTCATCAAATGACAATTTTCAATGTGAGCAATGAATAAAATAGAACTAACTCAAAAAGCATTGGTGACAAGATGAATTCAAGATTATCTAAAGTAAGTATGGCTGTGATGGTGGTGGCTGCTTCAATGAGCCCTGCGGTGTATAGCGCAAACTTCGAAGGTCCAGACTCTGTTGAAAATACAATTTCAAAACAAAAAGATCAGCAACTGGATTGGCGTGAAAAGCTTGCTGCGGATGGTTTTACATTTGGTGCGGATTACTTTGCTTTAGGCCTTACCTCTGGAGATGGCGTTGGTGGCGATAGCGTTGATGCATCATCAGGTGTTGCACGATTATACGGGTCATGGCACCTACTAGGGAACGGCACACAGAACTCAGGTAGCCTAGTATGGAAAGTGGAACATAGGCATGCCTATGGTGATACTCCGCCCAAAGACTATTCATTCGGGCCACTTGGCTATGTCGGTGCGATTGGTCCAGCCTACAGTGATCAAGGGTTTCGAGTTACGGACTTAAACTGGAAGCAAAAAATCAATGATGGTAAAGGTACTATCGTTGTCGGTTGGCAAGATGTGACGAACTACGCCGATGTTTACGCTCTAGCCAGTCCTTGGTCTGGTTTCACGAATTTAGCATTCTCGACAGGCTCAGGTGCTATGGGGCTGCCAGATGATGGTGTACTTGCTCTTTCTGCGGGTCATATGTTGGGCGAGAATTTTTATGTCGTCGGTGGTATCGCCGATGCAAATGGTCAATCAGATGATATTTTTGATGGCTTTGACAGTGCTTTTGGTAGCGATGCGTCTTACTTTACGACATTGGAGTTAGGTTGGACGGCTTCGCAAGAGCAGATCTATACCGATAACTTCCACGTGACTTTCTGGGACTTTGGTGATGACACTCGCCATAGTAATAGCCTTGCTACGGAAGGTGGCTCTGGCGTTAATTTCTCATGGAGTCAGTTTATGACTCCGCAAGTGATGCCGTTTGTTCGTGGTGGTTTCTCAGAAGGGGATGTTGCCCTTTACGATAAATCAATTTCTGTTGGTATGGGTTATTTCGGGTTAGGAAAACCAACCAATAACCTAGGTGTCGCGCTGAACTGGGCAGAAGTGAATGGTGATTCTTTTGAAGCTGATGCGAAAGCGATAAGTGGCAGCACAGAACAGTGGACAGCTGAGATCTACTACAACATGCAGCTCAACGACTTCATTCAAGTGACACCTGATATCCAGTACATCAAGGATCCTGCGTTTTCTAGTGAGAGCAGCGCTTGGGTATTTGGTATTAGAGCGAGAGTGTTTATCTAATTTCGTTATTCATTATCTTGTTTAGACTTAAAAGCTAGACGTAAAAAAGTGAGCCCATGGTGGCTCACTTTTTTGTCTTAGGTGTGTATGAAAAGCGGTTATGCTTTCTCTGCTTTGGGAGTGTCATCCAGTGCGAAGTAGATCTTTGAAACAATAATCTCTGCGACCAAAATAGTGAATACCACAGCGAAGAACGCCACAACACCGTTCCAAGGGCCAGTGAAATCGACTTTGTCGCCAAATAGGATATTGATCGCTTCTAGCATCACGAACTTTGAACCGACCAGAATTACGTAGCTCGACAGGCCTCTGTAGATCTTAGGCGCAGTACCGGGTTTCGACTTGAAGTAATCCGCGAGCTTATGTTCTAAGCCAATAGACAGTTTGAGCAACAGCTGCAGCAAAATCGCGGCAGCAAATGAGATGGTGAATGACTCGATATTAACGAAGTCCCAGTATTCATCAAAAAAATTGAGAACGGTTAAATCAACAAGGACTGCGAGTGTGTAGCCGACAAAAAGCCGTTGGGGCGTATTAAATCCATATACTTTTTCTATATTGCTCATCTACTTCTTCCTGAGTAAAGGGTTACCAAAAACTTAGGAGATAAATATAGGTTATTCAAACGCTTATTGTTCAGGATGCGAAACAGCTCTTAAAGTGCTAGTGGCGTATTATGGTAAGTATCCCAATTAAGATTGATTCAATATGAGTTCTCGGATGAGTTTTCGACATTAATCCAAGATTTAAACAGAGGTACATATGATTATTCACTTTAGAATCCAAGACGTGGAAGAACTTTGGGGAGCCATAGATTTGGCGACGCTCTTGCAATCGGAACTGAGAGCGGTATCAACCACACTATTAACTATCTGATTGAAATAGTGAAATTACCAATTACACTTGAAGCATAAGTTTGAATGGAGTCAACTTAATGCTTTCACCCCAATCGTTATATCCCCCTTCTATTGCTTTCCTTTTAACAAGCCTGATTTCTTCCTCGGCCTATGCTTCTAATGAAGCGATCCAGAATCGTTTGGAGAAAATATTCGCTGCATCCATTGCGCTTACAGACAGTGATGCCGTTTCAATTGGCTTTGTCGATTTTGACCCGAACTCGTTTATCAATTTAAACGACAGTGGTTTTGGCTCCGATAAAACCATCGACACTCGAAGCCAAGTCAGTGTTGGCTCCATTCCTTATTCTTCCGTGATTAAAACCGATGATCCTGACTTAGATTTGATTTGGTCTGTGCGAGGGTCTTACGCGCTCTCTGAGCAAGATATTGAGATCTCTTCAGATGTGACTCCTGATCGTCGTGTAAACCCCAGTAAAGACTCGGTATTGGGCCTGTATGGCTTTATGGGGCTTCAAAACCACTTAAACCCACATTGGTCTATCGCTTATGGTTTAGGCTCCCACTTGCTCTATTACCGCAACAAATACGAATACAACAACAGTTACTCTCAAGCGTTTCAATCTCAGCTCGACGGTTACGCGCTGAATACCTCGGCGTGGGCATTGATTGGTGAGCCGTCAGTCAAACTTAAATATCTTCAGAAACAGGACTGGGGAAGTTGGAATGTGTCTTCAAGAGCGCGTTATTTCTATGGAACGGGTTGGGGTGAAGCGAATGATGGCGATATCGGTAATCCAGAAGGGTTCCGGTTTATCAATGAAGTTGAGTTCAGACAAAACGTTAAATGGGAGTCACTTTCCCTAAATAATCCGCAGATTCATTATAACTTCAGACGAATCGATATTGCTGGCGATCTGGAAGACCCTTTGGATACGCATTATTACTATGAGTTTGGAGCTGGTGTGGTGTTCGATGTGCCCTACGATTCTTACTTCTTTGATAACTTCGGTGTCGGAATCAACTTCAATTACGGCAGCTCTTTGAGCGGTGGTAGCTTACTGTTTTTACTTAATAACTAGCTCTTTTTTCTTAATGACTGGCCTTTGTTGCTTAGTGGCTGACTTTTCTTTGTTAATAACCCACCTTTCTAACTAAGTAACTGAATTCTTTTGTTCAATGGCTAGCATAAGCTTATGAGTTCCTTACTCGGTATGTAATTTGAATTTATATGTGTCGTAAAATGGTAAATATCATCGTTAAAACTTAGCCATCATAGCGATCCGCCCATCACCTGAGCAAACTATGAACAAGTTAAGTTTTGACCGAAAAGTGCCACTATACGTGGTATCTGCACTTGTCCTTAATATGGCCGTTAGCTTGTGGTTACTGAGCATTGCTTCTACGGCAGCCATGGTTTTTTCTGTATGTACGCTGTTCTTGATCAGCACTCTCATTACCGGACGCCTTTATCGCCATGAAGTGACTCAAAGCAAGAACAGCTTGTCTGAGGCGATCATTGATGGCGTAGCTGGTTTTATCATTCTCGATAGCCAATTGAGAGTCATACAAGTCAATCAGCAGTTTTCTCGAGTTTCAGGCTATGCCTTTGAGCAAGTCGAATCTCGCCCAATTTCTGACCTTTGTTTTATGAACAACAACGGTTTGGTATCAACCATTCGCGCGTCACTTAAGCAAAACCATAGATGGAAAGGGGAACTGAGTGGTGTTAGCCGACTTGGCGAACACTTTACCGTGAATGTGGTTGTCGAAAAGCTAGCTGAAATACTGCCGCACAATGAAAAGTATGTCGTGACCTTTACCGACATCAGCCGACGTAAAGTATTAGAACGTCGATTAAGAGCGCTAGTGGATACGGATTCACTCACAGGGTGTTGGAATCGACGCCGTTTTGATAAAGATCTCAGTCATTATTCAAACCTCGCCGAGCGCTACGGTTACACGCATTCTTGTTTGGCCTTGATCGATTTGGATCATTTCAAAGCGGTCAATGATAATCATGGCCATGACCAAGGTGATATTGCCCTTAAAGAGGTGGCTGAATTACTGAGGAACAACAGCCGAGATACCGACATTGTGGCTCGAGTCGGGGGCGAAGAGTTCGCTATTTTGATGCCTGAAACCAATTTGTCAGATGCGTTTGAGGCCATGTATCGATTGAAAGAAGTGATCGCCAAAGGCACAACCTTGAATCTAACGGTGAGCAGTGGCGTGTCTGAAATACAAGCGCAAGCTGAAACGACTTACCGCAGTGCGGATAGGGCGTTGTATCGTGCCAAAGGCAATGGCCGAAATAGGGTGTGTAGTTCGAGTTCAGGTATCCCAGCTCCGATTGTGCTTGGGTAATCTATTTAACTAACGAACTTAACGATGTCTAAGCTGAAATTGAACGTTGGTAAATCTTCGGTGTAAGGCCGGACACTCGCTTAAAGGCGCGGGAGAAGTGAGAGATATTGGTGTAACCCAATTGGCTCGAGATGTAAGTCAGCGTATGGCCTTCTTCCATCAGCTCACACGCAACGGAAAACATCAGATTCTCTTTGATTTTGCGGTAAGTGGTATTTTCGCCTTTGAGTTTGCGTTGAAAGGTTCTCACTGAAAAATTAAGCAGCTCAGCCGCTTCTTCAAGCGAGAGGTCTTGTTCTTTCATATAGGGCTTGAGCAACTCGTAGACACTGTCAGTAAAGCTGGTGTGCCATTCAATAATCGCAGGTTTTGCGCTTAGGTCTTTTGGCGTAAGGCGAATAGGCAGTTGTAAGACTTCTTCAGGAATAAGCACTGAAGTCGAATTCTGGTCGACAAACATTTGGCAGTGACTTGGCACAAGAGTCTTGATGATATCGACGTTATGCCCTTGCAAGCGAACTTTGGTCGGTTGCCAAGGTGACTGAGATAAAATGGTTATTAATTCAATAATATAGATGATGGCAAAGGCTTCACCCCATTGAAACATCGGAGATTCTTCGTAAGGTGCAGTGCGACAAAACCAGCTTTGACCATGTTCTTGAACGAAATCCACTCTGCTGCCTGGCGAGTCATAAGCAAAAATTGTGTTGATGTGTTTTAACGAATCGCCAATGGTTTCAAACTCGGTAAATTGATGCAAGACGTGTGGGATGATTCGACGTTTAAAGGCGAGGGCGAGTACATCGGTGAATCGAGAGACACCAAGCTGTGCAGACGTTAGATAAATCAGTCGTTTAATGGATTCGGACGGCACAAAATCACTTTCCGACTCGATAAGATCGGGTGGTAAGCCGGAGTCTTTGAGCAATTCATGCAAGTTGAGCCCATAGTCCGTGAAGATTTGAACTAAGATCTTGGCATAGCTGGTTTGTATTACAGGGACTTGGTAAGGGTTAGGGGCCATGAGCAAACAATCCTTGTTCATCGTTGCATTATTGGACGTGCATATCATTTGCGACGCTTTGTTTAGTAAATCTAACCCTATTTACTTGAGTTTTCCATGGTCGGGTTTATTTTTAAGGTATTAATTTTGTTGATGTTAGTTATTTAGAAGGGAGTCCCATGTCAGAAGTCACAGGGAACAAGCAAGACGACAGTGAAGAAGTTACTCAACCAGAAAACGGTAAAGACAAAGTGAGGAAGGTCACCAACTACCTTCTTTTCTTTGTTGCATTCATGCTTTTATTCAGTGTTATCGCCGATCGCATCATTCCCATTACGGATAACGCGCGTGTAAAAGGTTACATTGTTCCCATTAAACCGGAAGTGTCAGGCAAAGTATTGGATATTCTGGTTCAGCCCAATCAGTTGGTTAATCAAGGCGATACGCTCGCGATTCTGGATGAGTCCGATTATCGAATTGCCGTACAACAAGCAGAGCAAAACCTCGAAATTGCAGGGCAAAATGTCGGCGCTCAAACGGCCAGTATTGCTTCAGCACAAGCGAAACTCACTTCAGCCATTGTTGAAAGACAAAACACCCAGCTGCAAGCCAAGCGTGTTTTAGAGATGGCAGACAAAGGCGTCGTTTCTAAATCGGATGCCGATAAAGCGAGAGCATCGTTGGCGACCTCTCGAGCGGCTGTTGTTAATGCAGAGGCTGATCTTGAAGGTGCGAAGCAACAAATGGGTAAAGAGGGACAAGAAAACAGCCAAGTGAAAGCGGCATTGCTGGCACTTGAACAAGCGCAGCTGAACCTTGAACGCACCGTTATTAAAGCGCCCACCCAAGGTGGCGTGTCTAACTTTAGCTTATCGGAAGGCTTTTACGCATCATCAGGGCAAGCGATTATGACGTTTGTTTCAACCGAAGATATTTGGATTGAAGCTTACTATCGTGAAAACAGCTTAGGTAACGTCACGGTGGGTGATGAAGTGGAAGTGGCTTTGGATTTCGCGCCGGGTCAAATCGTTAAAGGCCGAGTCAGCAGTATCGATTGGGGTGTTGACTGGGGACAAAATGATCAAGCGGGTAAACTGGCACAGGCGAGCCAACAAACGGGTTGGTTACGTCAAACTCAGATGCTTCCTATCATGATTGAATTTGAACGTGACGATATGAAAGGTATGTTGAGAGTTGGTGGTCAAGCGGACGTGATTGTTTATAGCGGCGATAACTTTGTTTTCAATGCGATAGGCAAGCTTTGGATTCGATTTATTAGCGTATTGTCTTATGTCCGATAAGCCCATACTCGACCAACAAACACAACAACGGATCCTGCGGTATACCGTAGGGGTCACGTTGGCTGTATTTTTGGCGGCGTGGATCAATTGGCCATTGGCGTTTGTGGCTCCTGTGTTCACGGCCAAGTTCTTAATCGACAAGCCAGATCTGCATAAAGAAACCGTTTATGAGCTATTGCTGGCGGTTGTGGTGACCATGGGGTTAGGCTTGTTACTGTCACGAGGTATCACACATTACCCAGCTCCTTTGCTGATTTTGGTTGGGTTAATGATGCTTTGGGGGTACTACTTGTTCGTTGACCCCAAATGGAATCTGTTTGCGACCATTCTATTGATTGCCGTGTTGATGCTGCCTTTCATGGCTATCTCAAACCCTGGGATGTCCGTACTGTTGGCGTCAGGTCTGGCGACTTCTGGTGTTGTTTCGGTGATGATTTTTGCTCTGGTGCATATCTTTTTTCCAGAGCCAAAATCGGAGTTTTCAGGCTTCGCTGCAGCGCCGCTAGAAAAGAAACAACGTTGGTACGCGGCTTTTCGTGCAATGATCATCTCTTATCCTGTAGTGTGCTTTTTCTTTATCTTTCAGATATCTGAAGCACTACTCACCATGATGTTTATTGCTTTGCTGTCGTTAATGATCACCTCAGAAAAATCCGTGAAACTGAGCGCTTTTCTCGTGATCAGTAATGGTATTGGAGGCTTGCTAGCGATTGCTGCTTTTTCAATCCTTTCTATTGTTCCCAATATTGTCTTCTATTCTTTATTTATAGGCCTTGTCGCTATCTTTATGGCCACAAAGATTTATACCGTTCCAGAAAAAGCACCCATTTTTGCCACTGCATTTAGCACCTTATTGGTACTTGTGGGCAGTACATTGATGAGTTCTGGCGATATTGATAGCAACACATTCATTCGCATATTCCAGTTATTGCTAATTGGAATCTATATGATTTTGGCTTCTCTCTTCCTTGAAACTAGGAATTGGAAGTTCTTACAGAATCAGCCTTAATTTTTGCCCTTACAAGGACGTCTCATGAAGTTAACCGATGATTTTTCAAAACAGGCGATTGATGCCGCAATTAAAATTGCAGCCATTGCCATGCTCGTCTATTGGTGTTTTTCAATTCTACGCCCGTTCATTCTGTTGGTAGTGTGGGGTGCAATCATTGCGACTGCGCTATACCCAGTGGCAGTGGCGATTTCAAATAAAACCGGGATGTCGAAAGGCAAAGCCAGTGCATTACTGAGCTTTATTGGTGTGCTGTTGCTTCTGATTCCGCTGGTGGCGCTTTCATCTGGCATTTACACCAGTGCTTCAGACCTGATGACCGGTGTGCAAGATGGCACCTTAACCCTACCTAAGCCGAAAGAATCTTTGCAAGACATCCCGTTAGTCGGCGAGAAAGTTTATGCGGCCTTGGTTCATGCTTCGTCCAATATAGAAAGCGTGTTCATTAAGTATGCTGAAGAACTCAAGATATTCGCGAGCAAAGCCGCATCTATTTTAGGTTCATTGGGTGGTGGTTTCATTCAATTTATTATCTCGACCATCATTGCTGGTGCGTTCATGAGTAATGCCGATAAATGCCAAACTGGTATGACTCACTTAGTGGCGCGTTTAACAGACGGCAAAGGTGAAGAATTGGTACAGCTGTCTAAATCGACCGTGCGTAGTGTTGTGCAAGGTGTTATTGGTGTGGCTGTGATTCAATCCATGATGTCGGCAATTGGTTTGGTGATTGCAGGCGTTCCTGCTGCTGCGTTTTGGGCGCTAGCTGTGTTGCTCATTGCAATCATCCAACTGCCACCGATTCTTGCTCTATTACCGGCAATCATTTACATGTTCAGCGTTGAATCGACGTTGGCGGCAAGCTTGTTCTTAGTGTGGTGTATTTTGGTGAGCGGCAGCGACGCTATCTTGAAACCAGTACTACTAAGCCGTGGTTCTCATATTCCAATGCTGGTTATTTTGTTGGGTGCGTTGGGCGGAATGGCGATGTCAGGCATTGTCGGTTTGTTTGTTGGTGCCGTGATTCTGAGTTTGACCTACGAGCTGATGATGGCGTGGCTTGGGCTTGAAGATAAAAACCAAGAAGAAACAGAGAAAAAATCAGCAGAGGCCGAGGAAAAATAGATGAAGCCAGTCTCTAAAGACGACAACTTCTACTTCTTATTCTATGCACTGTTGGTGTTGTTTTTTGGTTGTGCGGTGATGCAGCAGTTTTATCCGCAAGGCCAGAAGACGATACTGTTCCTCATCATCATTACTCTAGCGAGCTCAATTGTGGGTATCCATAAAGAGCGAGCCTTGTATCGCTCTTGGTATGGAATATTGCTGATAACGGCGACGGTGTCCGGTGTGTTTTCGTTTTTGGAAGGCTATAACCTGTCGATAGTGACACTGTCTGCTTTGGCTATGTTTTTGTTTTCACACATTTACTCGGCGTTAAAGCAGGTGATGAAAGCGACAACGGTGACACCCAATCACATTATTGGCTCGATCTGTATTTACTTGTTGTTGGGGTTCGCTTGGTCGACTATCTACTTGTTGATTTTGGAAATCTTTCCAAATGCATTTAATGGCTTAGAAGAACAGTTCTGGCTAACGAACTTGTTCAATGCGATGTACTTCAGTTTCATCACTTTGACCACGGTAGGCTATGGAGACATTTCACCGACGTTGCCTATTGCTCAGTTCTTTGTGTTTATGGAATCTATCATCGGCAGTTTCTATTTAGCCATCATGGTAGCGAGCTTGGTGAGTATTCGGCTTGCTCAATCTCACTCACAATAGAGCATTTACAAATAATAGAGCACATACAAAGAAGCCCAGCAATTGCTGGGCTTCTTCTGTTTTACGTTGTTCAAAGTCAAACGTCGCTTTGAGGTGAGCTACGAATCTTAAGCCTCAGTGCCTTGAATCTTTTCTAATTCAGCGATAGTGGTTTGAGACACAAGCTGACCGTCCATGTAGTAAGTCACGTTTTGGCCTTCTTTGATACCAGTCAGCGTTGCTGTTTCACCACTGGTGTAGACAATATCCATTTGGATAGTGTTTTCATCAATCTTAATCATCTCACCGGTCTCGATAGTACGGTTGTTTGAGATTGGTCCTACAGGCGCCTCTTTCAGGCTCGAATCCAGTTCGTCATTCACTTTGAAGTGTGTGTCTGCCTTTGTATCGAATATGTGTGGTGCGCCACTGATTGGGTTTTTACCCGTCCAGAATTCAAGTGAGTTGAATACCACGTAATCGGCTGCGGTTGTAATACCGTATACAGGCGCTAGTAAGAAGTTTACACCTGCACGAGCATAGCGGTTATCGACAACTTCAACGTTAAATTTCATCACTTTCCCTGTTACGGCGTTACTGCCGATACAACCAGTTAGCGCAGAAGCCAAAACCGTTAGTCCTACAATTTTAAGTGCAATCTTTTTCATTTTAGTACCTGTATAAGTTAGAAGTCTGTTTTGTTGGAACAGGTGTAGTATGGTTTTTATTCGATGGTCAGTTTTACCATTTAACGCCATCGGCGATATAAAATGCCATCGGACTTTCGGTATAAAAAGCTAGATATCAAAACGAGTTATCAAAAGCTAGGTATAGAAAAGTTAGGTATAGAAAATCTCCGCCTTAAAAATCGAGTGATAAAAATCTGGGTATAAAAAAAGCGCGACCTAAAAGGGCGCGCTTAATGTTTTGAAAGGGAGTGTCGTGTTAACCACAACGGCTACTTCATCACATAGCTATAAGTCTTTACTGCAAACCAGCGGAAAAATCGGAATAAAAGGGTGGTGGCTTTAAAAGCAAACTTGGCGATTGAAACCATTGCTTCTGCTGCAATGCTCATGCATTTATGTAAATCGGATTCTTTGTATTCTGAATAGGTCATATTGTTCTCTCAATTCTCACGATTATCTTTCATATGTAAGTCATGACTCCTGTCTGGCTGTATACCCTTTGCGACTAATGTACGAATATTCACCAAGAGAGACTTACCATTTAATGCCATATGGATTAAAAGTTAGCCGAAAGGGAAGGCATGGAGATAATTTGAGTACATCGCTAGGTGCAACTCATGAAGTTACGGAGAAATCACGGTTAATAGTGGTATGATCAAGGGCTCAGCACCGTGAGTTATTAAGAATAGGAAACAGAATGAGCAACCTTACCGATCAGCAAGAAGCTGCAATGGCGACGTTTAAGGAAAACTTACACCTTCCAAATGGTGGTTTTCACAAACTGATTATCGAGCTAAGTAAGGAATTTCAGCTGCCTTTTCAAAAGGTGCGTGGCGTTTTAAAGAAAGCTCAAAAAGACGTTGAGCGTCAAATTCGTGAAGATATTGAGAGTGTTGATGATGGGGTTCTTAGCCAAGCGAATTGGTTGAGCATCATTAAGTCAAAGCTTATCGAACTGGCGGAAGATAACCAAACGGTAATGGATAAGCTGCAACTCAATCTGAAATATCAAAAAGTGTTGGCGGCAACCAATGGTTCAATCGCAAGTGAAGACGAGCGTGACGAATTAATTGAAGAGTTGATTCAAGCTTATGAGAAAGAGGTGTTCAAACCTTTACTGGCGATGCTGCATACAACAAAGCTGTATTGGAAGTTAATGCTGATGGATGAGACATGTAAGATGAATGAGGAAAATCGTGAGAAGTTCAGTGATTACCCTCAACACATGCAAGCTGCAGAACACTTATATACTTTGGATCAGAAGTTAAGGTCGATGCCGTTAACGAAATGATAATGACTCATTGGTGATTCAGAGTTCGATATAAGTTGGTTGCAATAGAAGTACGATAACCTAGCTAGCGTTAGCCGCGTGTGAAATGCAAAATGGGCTAGGTTTCTGATCTGTTTTACTTCTACTCTATTTTGTTCTGCTAGAGCGAATTGAGGGTGACATCTTTGGGACTAAGCGGTGTTTCTTTCTGTAGCCTTGGGGAAATGCTATAGGAGTGTGAAATGTCCTAGGGTGTTTCCGTTGCCTGAAACGATAGTTCCGATGCTGTCTCGTTCATTAAATTCAAAGTCGATGAGATAACTGTGATGTTGTAGCTTGGGCAATATGTGGCGGTGGAGTATATCGCTATTGAGCTGTCGAATCTCGGTGACCCATGAAAGTTCTTCTTTGTGTAAGTCTATTTTAATCTTGAGCATTTATTACCTTTTAGTTTATTGACTGTTTTTTCGCGTGATAGTTGGTACCAATGGGTTTGTCGTGTTGTTCTGCGTGACATAACTGTGCCTTGTGTTTATTACATTTATATTTAAGTGATCGATCTATTTTGAATTCGCTAAAAAGAAAGCAAATGACGAATAGAACGGTAGTGGGATCTGATTTAAAAGCTATTGAATGACTATCTGGGTGAAAGCTGACGCAGAGATGGTGTAACGAGGAATCGAGAACTGTCTTTGTGGAACTTGGACTTACTTTAGCATTAACAGCTCTATAGATTAGAGCCAGGTGGCGAACTATACGCCTAGTTTTTTAAATTACAACCCTATTTTAAATTTATTTTCAAAATAAACTCGAATGATTTATCAGCGTTTGTTGAGGATTTAGTGAGCGTATTGGTGGGGCGGTGACTCCTTCATTAAGCGTTATATTGATGATGCTTGTTGACCTCATGATTTGTTCTACACATTTTCGTATTTTTGTTATTGCTTGTCTAATTTAAGTTGCTGTTATATATCATCTTTACATTGTAAATTACAAATCGTAACTATTGGGCCAAGTGTTGTGATTGCAGGGCTAGTGAGCTTTGTTTACACTTACAACCTATGGACATATTAGTCGTATTTACCCTTTATCTGATCTACGGTTTGGCTTTCTTTGCCATTGGTTTTTCTGTCGTCTTTAGAAACTATAAAAACAGCCAGATCAGTATCTCCAAACTTCTTCCTATCCTCGCTATCTTTGGCTTTGTTCACGGTATTCATGAATGGTCTGAGCTCTATTTGCTGTTACATTCTGACTCGTTAGATAAATCTCAACATATTGAAGTATTTAAAGTTTTCAAACTTTGGTTCTCTTACCTAGCGCTTGGTGCTTTTGGTTGGAAGATGTTCGATATCATCGAGTGGCGCTGGATCCGATGGGCAAGAGTCGGGATTATTTCTCTGCTGATCATCTTCATTCTTAGCTTAGTTGATCGCTATGATGATCAATCATTTCAGACTTACATTGCTATTAGTAGTGATCACGTTAGATTGCTGTTTGGTTTGGGCTCTGGTTTGTTAGCGGGCATAACCATGATCGTTTACGGCAAGCAATTTTACGATGTTGAGCATCAAGCTGCGTCTCCCTTTGTTTATACAGGGGCAGCGCTTATCTTATATGGCATGACTTCGGGTGCTTTAAGTTCTGACTATGGCATCTGGGTGATTTTCCTGAGAACTTTGTGTGCATTGGCGATACTGCATTTCTTATGGAAAGCACTACGGGTATTCGATAGAGAAAGAGAACTTCAAATTGAAGCCATGGTGCACCGCTCGTTCCAAGACGAAAAGTTGAAGGAATTAGGTGAGCTGACCTCAGCGGTTGCTCATGAAGTCAAAACACCACTCAGCAGCGCATTGATGAGCTGTGATTTGTTGGAAAAAAGACTGCCTAATGATGAGAATGCAACTAGGCAACTAGTAAGAATCCGTAATGGCATCGAGCGTGCAGCCCATATAAGTCAAGAGGTGCTGAACTACGCTCATCACCGAAAGGTGTCATTCGAATCCGTTGCTGTACACGGCTTGTGTCAGTCGGCACTTTCACTGGTGGAATACCGATTATCAGACTTCGATATTGAATTGGATATCGACAGTAAATTATATGTCTACGGAGATGCGATTCACTTAGAAGAAGTGCTAGTTAATATATTGGTGAATGCTGCCGATGCGAGTGAGCTTAACAAGCACATTTCTATTTTTGCATACCCATTAGGATCTAACGTGATCATAGAGCTCACTAACCGTGGGCCTTCAATTCCAGAAGATGTTATCGACAAAGTGATGCAACCTTTCTTTACCACCAAACCAGTAGGCAAGGGGACAGGAATGGGGCTGGCTATCTGCCGACAGATCATGATGCAGCATCATGGTGACCTTACCCTGCACAACCTCGAGAATGGACTGATGGTTCGACTCAAACTACCTAAGGCAACCCAATGAAATTAAAGCTATTGCTTGCAGAAGATGATGAGCAATTAAGAGAAGTGTTGGTCGAAGCGCTAACACTCGAAGAGTTCGACGTTCTCGCGTTTGATAATGCAGAAGACGCGTTGGATGCAGCAGGGGAGGAGACGTTTGATCTTGCCTTGTTTGATGTGGTGATGGGCGGCATGACAGGGGTTGAAGCTCTGTCTAACTTACGCCGATTACAGCCTAATATCGGGATTGTGATTACCACAGCGTTTGCAACGGTCGACGTTGCGGTTGATGCCATGAAAAAAGGGGCGGACGAATTCTTAACCAAGCCCTTTAATCTGGTGGCTTTGTCGGTAACGCTGAAGCGTGTTTATGCCGAACGATCGCCACAGACTCCCGTCGAAGAGCGCAGCAACGATCAAGTCTTTAGTGCGTTAGCGAATCCTATTCGCCGCGCTGTGTTGAATCATCTGAGTATTCATCAGAAACTCAAGTTCATGGATTTATGCCGCGTGGTGGGGATTGAAGATCATACCAAGTTCAACTTCCATCTAAGACAGTTAGTGAACAGTGGGTTGGTCAAGAAAGGTGAGAACCGTATTTATTCTCTGACTCGCCGTGGTAAAGAAGTGCATTCTAGTATGTTGAAATAGACGCAAATTTCTCTTCATCTTGTTGATTTATATTAACTTGTACCTTTAACTTCGCTCGATTTAGTTTTATGGTTCACGCAAAGAACGTCGTGAACCATGGCTGTTCAACTCTCTATAATTCCCTTCAGTGCTCTACAATTTCCTTCAACTTTCTACGATTTGTTCCTTCTTGACCTACCTTCTTGTTTCTCTTCCTTGGCTATATGCTCATGCTTAGAACATGACCTAGCAAAATATGAATACCCACTTTTACGTTTCTGAATAACAAAGTAGTTGTGCCTCAATTTTATCGCAAATATAATTGATAATAATTATCACTTGCGTTACAAGTTTGTTGTCAATTCAATGGCAAACTTTAAATTATCGTTATTTAGCAGTTGTGTACTCCCCATGCTCATCTATGAGTAGTGTGACTTTTATTGTCATGAGTGGTGGTTTATCTCAATGGCAAAGGAAGAAACATGAAGAAAACTATTAATTCAGTTCGCCAGTTATTGAGCGGACTTGCCATCGTTCTTGCATCGTCTTTGATGATGACCGCTCAAGCGGAAACCGTGACTATTGAGCACGTAAAGGGCACAGCGCAGTTTGATGAAGTACCACAACGAGTGGTCGTTCTTGGCTTTGGTAGCTTGGATGTGCTGGATAAAATTGGTGTGAAACCAGTAGGCGCGCCTCACAGCCTAATGCCTGACTACCTTACGTCATACAAAGAAACGACGGCGAATACTGGCTCATTGAGCGAACCTGATTTTGAAGCTATCTACATGTTGAAGCCTGATGTGATCATCGCGGAAAACCGCATGCTTAAGGTTTACGACAAGCTTGCACAAATCGCCCCGACGATCATGTTCTCTATTGAGGGTGACAAGTACTGGGCTGACGCTCAAGAAAACTGGCGTGCACTTGGTCAGCTATTTGATAAGCAGGCTGAAGTTGAAGCGATCATCACAGAGACTCAAGATTCTATTGCAGCGGTAAACGACAAAGTAACCTCTGGCGAAACCACAGCAATGATGCTTATGAACAACGGTAACAACATCGCGATGTTCAACAAAGGCAGCCGTTTCTCAATCATCTTTGACGACTTTGGTTACGTTGAATCAAAGAGTGCAAAAGTAGCGCCAATCAAAGGTACGCACGGCAACCTTATCTCTTTCGAATACATTGCAGATGCAAAACCTGAAGTGCTGTACATCCTAGATCGCGAGAAAGCGATTGGTAAGTCAGAAGGTCGTGCACCACAACTGTTTGATAACCCATTGGTAGCAGCAACACCTGCAGCGCAGCAAGGCAACATCGTTTACCTTGATTCAAGTGCTTGGTATTTGGCTGGTGGCGGTGTGACAGCGATTCACAGAATGCTGGGTGACATTGAACGTACGATTCAATAGTAACCAATAATCAGATTTTCGGGCTTATAAGAGTGTTCTTATAAGCCCTTTTTCACTTTTCATACGGACTCCAAGAGACCTACCTTTAGTATTATTTCTATGTTGAAACCCATTGCAGCTGCTGTATTTCTTGTTGTGTTATGCATTGCGTCATTGATGATTGGGGTCGCTGAAATCAGTTTTAGTGACTTCTTCAATGGCAACCAACACGCCAACTCTATTTATATTGTTAGTCGAATTCCTCGACTGTTCGCGATTGTGCTTGCTGGTGCGGGACTGAGTGTGTCTGGCTTGATCATGCAGCAGATCGTACAGAACAAGTTTGCCGCGCCTTCAACGATGGGCACCATTGACTGTGCCATGTTGGGTTACATCGTCGGTATTCTAGTGCTAGGCAATGCTGCGCAATGGAGCTACTTAGGTTTTATCTTCGCGTTTGCAGTGTTCGGCACCATGCTATTGGTTCGCTTCCTACAACACCTCAAGTTCAAGAACGCGGTTTTGGTGCCTTTGATTGGCATCATGTATGGCAACGTGGTTTCAGCGTTGACGACATTTATTGCCTATAAACACGACTTAGTACAAACCATGTCGGCATGGACGATGGCGAACTTTGCGAGCGTGTTGCAAGGTAGCTACGAAATCCTTTATCTGGCCGTGCCTGCTTGTGTGTTGGCTTACTACTTTGCGAGCCAGTTTAGCGCGGCGAGCATTGGTGAGAGCTTCGCGAAAAACATCGGTCTGAATTACCAGAAGATCGTCTTCATTGGCGTTGCTCTTGTGGCTATCTGTGCTTCTTCTGTAGTGATGATTGTCGGTGTTATCCCATTCCTTGGCCTTATCGTGCCGAATATCGTGTCGCTGATGATGGGCGATAACATGAAGAAGATTCTGCCTTGGACAGCTTACTGGGGCGTGATCTTGGTATTGGCTTGTGATTTGTTAGCTCGAATCGTCATCTTCCCTTATGAGATCCCAATCTCGATGGTAATCAGCATCTTTGGTGGCTTGATTTTTATCTACCTAATCATGAGAGACAAGTCGAATGCGTGATTCAGTAAAAATTGCGATTCTGGCGATCGCGTCTTTGGGCATGATGGCGTTATTTATCGGGCAGGGGCTGACGTGGGATAACTACGAGTTCTTCTTGTCTTTACGACTACCTAAACTGTTGTCGATTGTGTTGGCTGCGGTGGCGATCTCTGCATCGTCATTGGTTTTCCAAACCATCACCAATAATCGAATTTTAACCCCATCCATCTTGGGTTTTGACAGTTTGTACATGTTGGTTCAAACGGTGCTTTTGTTTGTGTTTGGCAGTACGAGTTTCTGGGTCATTGATTCTATCGCAAACTTTTCGATGTCTGTGTCTGTGATGATCTTGTTCTCTTTTGCTCTGTTCCATTTCTACTTTAAGAGCAAGCGAAACAACGTATTCACACTGCTGCTGATTGGTATTGTGTGTGGCAGCGTGTTCTCAAGTTTGTCTAACTTCTTGGCGATGTTGATTGACCCTAACGAGTTCGCGGTACTGCAGAATGTGATGTTCGCGAGTTTCAACAACGTGAAAGGTGAGCTGGTTTATCTCAGCCTTATTCCACTGGGTTTGAGCTTACTTGGACTATGGTTGTTGGCTCCCAAGCTTGATGTGCTTTGGCTTGGCGTCGATAACGCAATAAGTCTAGGTGTTAACACCAAGCGACTGACTCAGATTACCTTGGTGATTGTGTCGGTGATGGTCGCGGTTTCTACCGCCTTGGTTGGCCCGGTGCTTTTCTTCGGTTTAATTACCGTGAGCTTGGCTCGTCAGATATTCAGCTCTTATCAGCACCGTACTCTTATCATCGCTAGCAGTTTGTTAGCTGTAGTGTTGCTCGTTTCTGGCCAATGGTTCATCGAAAAAGTGATGTCGTTTGAAACCACAGTGAGTGTGATCATTAACTTGGTCGGCGGTTTGTATTTTATGTTCTTGTTGTTACGCACCAGAATTCAGTAAAGGTAGTAAGTAGTGATTAAATTAACAGGTTTAAGTAAGAAGTATGGCAAATCACTCGTGGTGGATGATGCCAATGCCATGTTCCCGAAAGGGGAGGTGACTTCTATTATTGGCCCAAATGGTGCGGGTAAAAGTACACTGCTTTCAATGTCAAGCCGCTTAACAGAGAGTGATGCCGGTGAAGTGATCATTGGTGATAAGTTACTGGCTGAATGGGATACCAAAGAACTGGCCAAGCATCTTGCGGTGTTAAGACAGTCGAACAACATCAACATGCGCTTTACGATTCGTGAGTTGGTTTGCTTTGGTCGTTTCCCACATTCACAAGGTCGCTTGAAAGACGAAGATCATAAAGTCGTCGATACGGCGTTAGAGCACCTTGGCATTACTGATATTCAAAACAAATACCTTGATGAGTTGAGTGGCGGTCAGCGTCAAATGGCGTTCATTGCAATGGTTGTGGCGCAAGATACCGACTATGTATTCTTGGATGAGCCACTGAACAACCTTGATATTAAACACTCTGTGGAGATCATGCAGACGCTGCGTCGTTTAGCGCATGAGTTTAATAAAGCGGTCGTTATTGTAATTCACGACATCAACTTTGCTTCTTGCTACTCAGATAACATTGTCGCGATGAAAAAGGGCCAAGTGGTTAAGTCGGGTAAGGTTTCGGAAGTGGTTGAAAAATCAGTGATGGAATCGATCTACGAGATCCCATTTGAGATTCGCGAGTTCGATGGTGTTCGAATCTGTATGTATTATTCAGGTCGTTAGATTTATTAGTTTCTAGTTTCTAGTTTCTAGTTACAGAAAAGAAAGAGCTCCCGCATGAGGAGCTCTTTTTGTTTTCAGTCGTTAGATCAGTCTATTAAGTAATAAGAGCTGTTAGCCGAAGTCACCCGAAATATAACGTTGGGTACGGTCATGCTTTGGCGCTTTGAATATCTGCTCGGTTTCACCAAATTCAATCAACTCACCAAGATACATGAAGCCTGTGTGGTCTGAAATACGCATCGCTTGTTGCATGTTGTGCGTTACGATCACTATGGTGTACTTCTCACGAAGCTCGGTAATCAACTCCTCAATCGCAGCTGTCGCAATTGGATCGAGTGCTGAAGTCGGCTCATCCATTAGGATAACTTCAGGTTGAAGGGCGATGGTACGCGCGATACACAGACGTTGCTGTTGTCCACCGGATAAACCCATCGCATCCGCATTCATTTTGTCTTTCACTTCGTCCCACAGATGTGCTCGCTTAAGTGCTTTCTCGATTTGCGTATCGACTTCGTCCTTGCTGAAGCCACCTTTGAGTTTTAGGCCAAAGGCCATATTGTCGTAGATAGACATCGGGAACGGCGTTGGCTTTTGGAAAACCATCCCAACCTTTGAACGCAGTTCATTGAGGTCGATAGAACCTAGAATGCTTTCGTCATCAAGCAAGATATCGCCTTCTGCATATTGAGTTCGGTACAAATCGTAAATGCGATTCATGGTTCTCAATAGTGTCGATTTACCACAACCTGATGGGCCGATAAGTGCCGTCACCTTGTTGTTGTATATCGGCATGGTGATGTTCTTTAAAGACGCTGGTAGGTTCTTGTTGTAGAAGAAGCTCAGGTCTTCAATGTGCATGCGACAAGTCATTGCTTGGTCATTCGCTGCCTCGGTAGACAGGGTATCAAGACCTTTTGAGAAAGAGTTGTCGTTTACTAATGAGTTAGTCATTGCAGTCATTATGCTTTTCTCGCTTTCAGGTATTTAGGCAAGCTTGTCGCTAGGATGTTGATAAATAGAATGAATGAAGTAATTAGAAGGGCACCTGCCCACGCTAATTCTTGCCACGATGAATAAGGGCTCATCGCAAATTGGTAAATGGTCACTGGCAGGTTTGCCATAGGTGCGCCCATATCTGTGGTCATGAAGCTGCTGTTTAACGCCGTGAATAGCAGGGGAGCGGTCTCACCTGAGATTCGTGCGACAGACAACAAGATAGCCGTCACGATGCCCGGGCCCGCAGCGCGGTAGCTGAGCTTAGTGATCACACGCCATTTTGGAGCGCCTAAACCACTGCCTGCTTCTTTCAATGTTGGTGGCACCAGTCGTAACATCTCTTCTGTAGAAGAAATAATGACGGGCAAAGCCAAGATGGCTAATGCGATAGCACCGGCCCATGCCGAGTAAGATCCCATTGGAACCACAATCACCGCGTAGATAAACAAGCCGACCAGAATCGACGGTGCGCTCACTAACATCCCGTTAAGAAAACGCAGTGTTTCTGCGGTTTTGTTCTCTTTAGGCGCCTCAGATAACCAAGTACCTGCAAGTACACCTAATGGAGCCGCAATCGCGATGCCCATACCGGTTAAAATTAAGCTACCGTAAATCGCGTTCTTTAGGCCGCCTTCGCTTCCCGGAGCTGGCGTGAGCTCAGTAAATAAGCTCCACTTTAACCCTTTGATTCCTTCACCGATTAAGGTGTAGAGAATACTCGACAGTACGAGAAGCCCTGTTGCCGTCGCAGCAATGCAAAACGCGTAGAACAGGCCGTTTTTTAGCTTTCTTAGGTTCATGCTTCGCCCCTTTTCAGGAAGTAGCGGGCTGCGCCCATGACAAGGAAAGTGATCGCAAATAACACAAGACCCAATGCAATTAATGAAGCGATATGAACTTCATTGGTGGCTTCATTAAACTGCTGAGCGATGGTCGAGGAGATAGAACTCGCTGGCATAAATAACGATGTTTCGATGCGGTTTGCGCCACCGATGACAAAGGCCACCGCCATGGTTTCACCTAATGCGCGTCCTAAACCAAGAATGCCTGCGCTTGCGACCGCACTTTTAACTTTGGGTAGCAGCACTTTTGTTATCACTTCGAATGGCGTTGCACCAACACCATAGGCGGCTTCACGTAGAACGTCTGGTATTGAGCGAAGAGCATCACGTGTGAGTGCCGTCATGATAGGTAAGATCATAAACGACAAGATGATGCCCGCGCTAAGTAAGCCGATGCCGATTGGCGGACCACTAAACCAAGTTCCAAGCAGCGGGACGCCAGATAGGTTGGTTAAAGCCCACATCTGGAAGCCTTCAGAGAACCAAGGTGCGAACACAAACAAGCCCCACATGCCGTAAATGATGCTCGGAATTGCAGCGAGTAGCTCAATCGCCTTACTTACTGGGTTGCTGATCCATTTGGGTGCTAATTCAGCTAAAAAGATTGCAGTGCCTAAGGCGACTGGAACCGCTATACACATCGCGATGAAGGAAGTAACGAGAGTGCCGTAAATAGCTGAAGCCGCACCAAAGTTACTATTAATAGGATCCCAGACATTGTTGAACACAAAGCCAGGACCAAATTCAGAAAATGCTCTCCAACCGCCATCAATTAAAGAAATAATAATGCCAGTTAGTGCAATAAAAATAAGAATAGAAGAAGTGAAGCTCAATTTTTCAAAAATTGAATCACCATCTAGTCTTTTAAGAGTCATTGTTTTATTCATAGGTAAGATAAATACCGCCAGCGGCTATTCCAAAGAAGATGTATTCAATAAAAATTACAACTGGCGGTATTGGGTCTCAATTAAAAGTTGATATTAGTTTCAATGAACGAATTCATCGATTAATTAAGAATGGCTTTGCCATCGGTAGTTAGCTCTTGTG
Organism: Vibrio sp. FE10; assembly: GCF_030297155.1. Classification (NCBI taxonomy): domain Bacteria; kingdom Pseudomonadati; phylum Pseudomonadota; class Gammaproteobacteria; order Vibrionales; family Vibrionaceae; genus Vibrio; species Vibrio apostichopi. The sequence continues at coordinate 1,361,991 of NZ_AP028068.1, forward strand.
ACCAAGTGTCATTGACCATTTGAGTGACAGCTTTAGGCATTGGAATATAATCCAATTCTTCCGCTGCACCTGCGCCATTCTCATAACTCCAATTGAAGAAGTTAATGATCTCTTGAGCTTTGGCTGCGTCTTTTTGATCTTTATGCATCAAGATAAACGTCGCCGCCGTCATCGGCCAAGAGTCAGCACCTGGTTGATTGTTCAGTAGAAGGTGGTAACCAGGAGCGCTTGCCCAGTCACCATTTGCAGCCGCAGATTGGAACGTCTCCATCGTTGGCTGCAAGAATTTACCTTCTGCACTGTCCATTTGCGTATGAGTAAGGTCATTTTGCTTCGCGAACGCATATTCTACATAGCCGATCGCGCCACGAGTGCGGCTCACGAAGTTTGCAACACCCGCATTACCATTACCGCCGATGGTGGTTGCCTGACGCGGCCAAGTGATGTCTTTACCAACACCCACTTGGTTTTTCCAATCTTCATTTACTTGAGCAAGATACTCAGTAAAGTTGAAAGTAGTGCCAGAACCATCTGAACGGTGGACAACATAAATAGGTTGAGAAGGAATGGTAAGGTCACTGTTTAGCGCAGCGATATCCTTATCGTTCCAATTGTCAATTTTGCCTAGGTAGATATCTGCAAGCAGTTCACCTGTTAGCTTCATTTCACCTGCTTCAATGCCAGGGATGTTTACAACCGGTACGATTGCGCCCATCACCATTGGGAACTGAATCATCTCTTCCTTGTTGAGTTCATCAATTGTTAGTGGTGCATCTGTTGCACCGAAATCAACGGTTTTAGCTGTGATTTGACGAATGCCGCCGCCCGAACCAATCGCTTGGTAGTTGATTTGAATACCAGTCGCTTGTTGGTATTGCTCAGCCCACTTTGCGTAGATTGGATGAGGGAAGGTGGCACCTGCACCATTGATCGTCGTGGTAGCAGAAACATTAAAAGTTGCCGCAACCAATAAAGACGACAATAGTGTAGATTTAATCAATTTCACGGTATATCTCCAGTTAATCTATTATTCATTCGAATAATGTCGGTGTTTGAATAAGGGGTTTTAGTGTTCAAGTAAAACATTGTGATTATTCAAGTTCAGTAAAATTTGACTAGACTTATTAAGTTGTCGAACTGGAGACTATAAATCGAATATTTCAGTTTTATTAAACCGAATTTTAAATGGATATAAATAGAAAAGGTTTATCTGAATGGTTTTATTCTGATAAGAAAACTTCACAGAAAAGAGCTGTTATTACTCGGTGAGAGTTTCGATATTCACAATCAACAATCAACAATCAACAATCAACAATCAACCAACTAAGCAACTAAGCAACCAGTCATCGAAACAGTCAAACAGGTAAGCAGGGTTGATTCCAACACTCGACATGCTTGGTCTCACTATTTTGGTCTCACTATTTTTCGTTCTGACACTAGCAACGAAATGAACGACAAAGTGAGTGAATTGTATAAAGTTTGTGCGGCGAGTTTCTGGCGTGCATATGAGCTCACCGTTAGTTTGACGTCACTCGAAGATCTATCCTTCATTTTTAACAATCATTTGTCATTTTCATGTTGAGTGGTGTGAAAAGCCATCTACACTATGATTATAACTGTTTGATTTTTATACGAGGTATCAATGAGTCGTAAACCTATCGTGTTAGTCGTAGATGACACCCCAAGTAACTTGGATGTGTTGACTGCAATACTCAAAGATACCTATCAAGTAAAGGTGGCGATTAATGGCACCATTGGTATTAAAATTGCCAAGATGGTACCGCAGCCAGACCTTATTCTCCTTGATATCATGATGCCTGACATCGACGGCTACGAAGTGTGCCGACAATTAAAAGCTCAGCCAAATACTGCGCATATCCCCATTATATTCGTTACCGCGAAGATTGGCCCTGAAGCTGAAGTAAAAGGCTTGTCTTTGGGTGCTGTTGATTATCTAACGAAGCCAATTACACCTGAAATTGCACTACAACGTGTAAAAACCCATATCGCCCTTTACGACCAACAACGCGCGTTGTTTAGTCAGGTAAAAGAGAAAACCCAAGAGATCAATCTCGGCAAATTAGAGACGTTAAACATATTGGGTAGGGCGGCTGAGTTTAAAGATAATGAAACCGGCATGCACGTTATGCGCATGAGCCATTATTGCGAAATATTAGCCAAAGCCTTGGGTATGACAGACGAAGACGCTGAGACCTTGCGTGATGCAGCGCCGATGCACGATATTGGCAAGATTGGTATTCCCGATAGCGTATTACTCAAGCCGGGTAAATTGGACGCCGACGAGTGGACCATTATGCAGAAGCATGTCGAGTATGGTGTTGAGATACTTGGCAGGCAGAGCGATTCCAAACTGATGCGCATGGCGATTCAAGTGGCGCAATATCATCACGAAAAATGGGATGGCAGCGGTTACCCAAATCAGATCGCGGGTGAAGAAATTCCTTTAGTGGGACGTATCGCCGCGGTTGCTGATGTGTTTGATGCCCTAACAGCAGAAAGACCCTACAAAAAAGCGTGGAGTGTTGATGAAGCACTGAGCTTGTTCGAAGAGCAAAAAGGCAAACACTTTGACCCTAAAATTGTAGAGCTCTTGTTCGAAAACTTACCTCGTATCCTAGAGATTAAAGAGCAGTTTAAAGATGAGTGATCGCTTAATGTTGTCGCTTAATCGTTTTGTTGTCTCTCTTGTCATTGGTTTACTGTTGTGGCCATTGGTCCCTCGCAGTGCCAATGCCGTTGAAGTGACCGATGCCGAGTTAAATCAGTGGCTTGAAACACAACCCACCATCACCTTTATTGCGCTTTCTGATCATTCCCCTTACTCATTTATCGATGATGACGGAAAGGTTTCTGGGATCATCAAAGATTGGGCACTAGATCTTGAAAATCGATTTGGTGTTCATACGCGATTTATCAGCGTGGATTCACGTATTAAGGCCAAAGACGCCTTGTTAGAAGGGCGAGGGGATGTGTTCCCTTTCCAACAATTTGACCCCAGTGAAGGTGGACGTTTTCTCGCGAGTGATCCTTACCTTCCTTATCAGGTCGCAGTGATTGTTCCCATCGACAACAAAATAGATACCAACATCGACCAAACTCAAAAGCGCCGTATCGCGATGGTTAATGAAAATATCGACTTGGAACGAGCTGGCGTCCAATTGAGCTCTATTGAGCGAGTGGACTTTGACAACGTTATTGATGCAGTACGCGCGTTAGGGGCAGGCGATGTTGAAGGCATTGTCGGTGAGCCTATTACCACTATGGATCTTGCGAAAAAAATTGGCGTGCATGATCTCGCGGTCAATTATGTTTTGGAGCATTGGAAAAGGTTAGAAGCATCAATGGTGATTCGAACCGATGAGCCAGAGCTGCTGACGCTCATTAACAAACAGATTGAAACATTTGACGTTGATAACAAGAACCAGATTCTATCAAAGTGGTTAGACAGCTCGCCCTATCGAGTGCCGCTAAAAGGGGTGTTTGGCTTTGGTAACCCTCCTTATATGTATCCAGACAGCACCGCGGTCGGGCTAGAACACGACATTATTCAGCGTGCTTTTAATGATATGGGATACAAGCTAGGTGACGTTGTCACTCTTCCTCCTAGTGCCGCTAGAAAGGCCATCGATAACAACAACTCCATCGCTTTTGTTTCTGGTGTTCAGTTTGATGATCCTAATGCACACTTTTTAAGTGATAGTGTTATCAATGTTGACTTTGTTCCGGTTTCACTGACTCGCCGCAAACTTAACCTCAAGTCCCAGAAAGACTTGTCACTGGGGGCGTTACTCTTTGACGAGACCTCTCCAATTAAAAACTCTGTTGAAGTACTGAAGGGCAAGTTAGACATCGATCGTGTCGAAGATTACGAAGGTCTTGAATCGGCATTCTCACAGCTTAGGGCTCAAAATGTTGACCTGTTAATGGTTGAACGCAGAGTACTGGAATGGTTTATCACCAATACTCGTTTTATCGAAATGGCTGAGCTCACGTTACATGACGAGTATAAGGTTGAGTATCCGATCTATGTTGATTTTAAGAGTGAAGAAATCAGAGACAGCTTCAATGCTGCGATTAAAAGGCTTAAACAGGCGGATGATGGCCTAAACCAAATTATCGAGATGCAGGTTCAGAGTGATTTAAGCCAAGTCCTTAAAAAAGCGAATATTATCGCGCAAATATCCGCGTATTTTATCGTCAATGACCGCTTTGAAGAGTTGACGGAAGTGTTTGAAATTTTCGACACGGACAGTTCTTTTCAGGTGATCACCGCACAAGCGGATAACAATAATCGCCCGATCAAATCTTGGTACATCGGCAACCTAGTTGATGAATACGGAGAGAAGAAAAACACCTCTCACTTTTCGTCAGTTACCAAGATGGCGAATTATCGAACCAAGGGAGGGAGTACCAACTCTGGTTCGATGACTTTCTACTTTGATGTTAAGTCGTTAGAGCGGAACCATGTTTATTTTCCAGCCGTCGAACAATTCAGTTCATTCGGTGATTCGGCGAAACGCTATATCGCCGATGTTTACCAAACCAATAACCTGACTGGAGAGATCTTAAACCTAAGCCAAAAAGAGAGGAAGTGGATTAAAGATCATCCGGATGTGCGGATAGGTATCGATCCGAATTCACTGCCTTATGAAGCGGTATCCAATACCGGTGAATACATCGGCATGATTGACGACTATCTAACGTTGATTGAGCAGAAAACAGGGTTAGGTATCAACCATGTAGACGTGGCGAGTTGGTCTGAGACCCGAAGCTTGGTTGATCATCATGAAGTGGAACTGGTCTCTGCAGCTCAAGAGAATCGTTCGTTAGGAGACAACGTCAAAGCAGTCAAAAGCCTGTTTTCAAGCCGTTTGGCTATTGCATCGAGACGAGACGTAAGCAGCTTAGTGCTTGAGGAAGCTGAGGGTTGGAAAATTGGTATCTTGAAGAACGCGGCAAACACCGACGCGATTGTTGAGAAATACCCGAACGTTGAGTGGGTAGAGGTAGAATCCACGGCAGATGGGCTTAACCGATTGGATGATAAAACCTTAGATGGCATGATCGATACTGTCGACGTCCTCAATTACCTCATTGACTCATTTGGTCACCGTGAGATCGGAATTATCGGACGACTCGATTTTTTCCTTTCACCCACCTTACATGTTATTAAGTCTGAACCTTTGCTTTATTCGATTGTGAATACGGCGATTGAGAGCATTTCTGCTGAAGAACATCAAAAGATATCGGCGAAGTGGGCAGCGCCAAAAGCGATAGAAAGAATCGATTACGAATTGGTTTATACCATTTCAGGTTTTGCTTTGTTGATCGTTCTACTGATCGTTTTTTGGAATCGAAAACTCGCGAAGCAGATAAGCATTGCCAATGATGCAACAGAGGCACTTAAGAAGGCTCAGGATCAGCTCTACAATATGCTCAATAGCTCTCCAATCGCTGCGAGTGTTGTGTTTGAAGAGAAGGCTCGTTATGCCAACGACACTGCGAAACGCCTGTTTGGGGTTGAAGGTCTGGATCTTGATTCTATCGATGTGGCTGCTATTCACGACTCTTTATCCGTTCGGGATGATGTACACAAGGAGCTTAAACTCAATGGCAAGGTGGTAAACAGGGAGTTGGTGCTAAGAAAGTCTGATGGAACCCGGTTTGTTGCTCTAGTCAGTTACTATTTGTTTGAGTTAGATGGCGAGATAGCCACGCTATTTTGGGCGTTCGACATCTCTGAAATGAAGCGTCTTAACGAACAACTTGAAGAAGAGAAACAGAGAGCGGATCTTGCAAGCCAAGCGAAGTCTGAGTTCTTAGCGAACATGAGCCACGAAATTAGAACGCCAATGAACGCGATTATTGGCCTGTCTTATCTCGCGATTGGAGAGATAGCGAATCCGGTTGCGAAAAATTACGTCGAGAAAGTGCATCGTTCAGGGCATTCGTTGTTAAGCATCATTAACGACATCCTCGATTTTTCTAAGATAGAAGCAGGGCAACTGTTTATCGACAGTATCCCATTCAATTCGCTAGCGACCTTCCAAGATGTGATTGACCTTATGGAGTCAAAAGCGGCTGAAAAGCAACTCGACTTGTCGATGTCGATTGACCCTGAGTTAGACACTCCTCTGCGTGGCGACCCACTTAGGCTGTTCCAAGTGATACTCAACCTTGTTGGTAACGCGATTAAGTTTACCGAAACAGGCAGTGTCTCGTTAACCGTAGCTCTTGTTGAATCAGACGACGACAGCCTGACTATGAAGGTGATGGTGGCCGATACTGGCATAGGAGTTTCTGATGAAAATCTACATAAGCTGTTTGAAGCATTTAGCCAAGCAGATAGCACAACTACACGTAGGTTCGGTGGCACAGGATTAGGACTCAACATTAGCCAGAAATTGGTTCATGCGATGGGTGGCCAAATTAGCGTTGAGAGTGTTTTAGGCCAAGGAAGTGAGTTCTCTTTTGTACTGACATTACCAAGAGCAAGCGCTGAAGAATTAGCAGACTTTAAAGCTCAAGAGCTTCAATTGGATTACCAGATAGAGTTCAAGGGCCAAAGGGTATTGCTCGTTGAAGATAATGAGTTGAATCAAGACTTAGCTTTGGCATTCTTCACTCGTTCTAAACTGAGTGCTGACTTAGCTGAGAATGGTAAAGAGGCGGTAGAGTTAGCTCAAAATAATGATTACGACATGATCTTTATGGATCTGCAAATGCCGATCATGGATGGTTTCGAAGCCACACGTTTGATTCGTGAGTTTGATAAAGACGTGCCAATCATTGCCATGTCAGCCAATGTATTTGCCGATGCGAAACAACGAGCAAGGGAAGCGGGTGTCACGGACTTCTTGGATAAGCCGATCATTATCGATAAAGCGACGTCGTTGATCTCCACATACATCGTGCCAGAGGTATTGGTTGAAGGCCAAGCTACACCAGAGTCACCTTCAACGATACAAGACAGCAGTTCTAACCGTTCGAAACTAAGCTCCGAGGTTCCAATGGTTCTGCCTGTTTTCTCGCAATCTAGGTTCGAACAATTGACTTATCACGATGTGAAACTGCAGGCCAAGATGCTTGATAGGTTCTGCCAAAGTGCCCCTGACATTATGTCGCAAACAGTCGATAAACTAACTCAGGGTGAGTGGGTGACGTTAGAACGGAATCTGCATACCTTAAAAAGCATGGCGGCTTCAATTGGTGGATTACGATTAGCTGAGTTGCTCAGTGATTTAGAAAGCAAAGCGCACAACAAGGCGTGTGATGAGTATGGTCTTAAACAAGGTGAGCTTGGGTTAATCGAACTGATTAAAGCGGTTGAGAGTAGCTTTGATGTGTCTGGCGCTACAGAAGCCAATACGACAGGGGCTGAAGAAACCGATGCGAGTCTTGATTATACAGCTGACTCACCGAATATCACGCAAGAACAGCACGCTCAGTTGCTATCACTGTTGGATGCTTATGATAACGATGCAACTCAATACGTGACTGAGTTACTTGCACAGTATCCATACTCTGCTGTTCTCAAAGATATTAAAAGTGCGTTAGAAAATTACGATTTCGAGCGAGCTAATGAGGTGCTTAGCGCTTCTAAATAGCTGATTACCTATATCACTCAATTCAATATTAAAGCCTTTAGCTCTTACAGCGAAATAACGGACTAGCTAAAGGCTTTAAGTCTATTTGTATCGAACTAATTACTGACGTTTTGTTTGATTAGCTCGATAACCGTGTTGTATCTGTGTGGCAGCTTTCGGTTTCGCTTCTGAACCAAGTACAGTGTTTCTTCAACTTCCACTTTTGGCGGGACAACATACAACTTATCGCGTTCTGGAAAATGTTCCACAGCACCCGCAGGTAAAACCGTAAATCCAAGCCCTTTCGATACTGGCAGCAATATCTGGTGAAGCTGATTGATGTAGCCAGATTTTGGTATTTCATTCACGTTGATGTTGGCCAAATCTTTATCTCCGCATAAATCGAAATACAAAGACAGGTAGTGAGCAGAATCGGGATGGGCAATTAGGCCAATCTCGTGCAGAACTTGTGGCGTTATCTCCAAATCAGCAAGACTGTGATGGACGATAAGACATAAGGCTTCTTTGCCGATGACTTGGCTTTGGTAGTAGCTGTCGTTAGGGGAGTGTCTCACAATGCCGATATCAGTCGTGCCTTCAAGTAAGTCGTTCAGTATCTTCTTGTTTGGCGCAGCTTCGAGGTGAATGTTCAACTCTCGGTGTTGTTGCTGCAACTCAAGACACTTTGGATAAAGACGCAAAGAGAGCGAGCCAGAGCATGACAGGTTACATTGGCCTGAATACGGGTTGTCAAAGCTTAATGACTCAAAAAGGTCTTCTTGGTCTTTCTCTAGCTTAAGCGCATAGCGATACATAATCCGACCTTGTTCGGTCAGTTCGAAACTCTTATTTTCTCTCGATAACAAATCACAGTGACAAGCTTGCTCAAGCTTTTTTATGTGTTGGCTAACGCCAGGCTGCGTCATATACAGCTTTTCTGCGGTTTGGGTGAAATGACCAACTTCAACCAGAGTCTTAAATGTATTGAGCCAAAGTGGATTAATCATACTTACCTTTAAATGCTAACGCCCATGAATAAAAGGCTTATAAGTAACAGAGCTTCTAAATAACAGAGCCTATGAATAACAAAGACCATAAACAACAAAGCTCATGAATAACAAAAAATTATTATTATCTTAAGTAATGATAATTTCAACTCTAGAGCGTAAAGCGACGAAGATCAAAGCACCTTTGGTGGAATATTGTTCGAGGTATTAAGCGAATGGTCATTTACTTGAACTCATCACACGTAACAAAGTGTTGCGACTTTGTTGGATTTTTGGTCTAGTGACCAACTGTGCTCATATTTAGGAACGAAGATGAATAGAAATGTTTGGCTGCTCTCACTGTGTCAGGCCTTATTGATGACGGGTAACATATTACTGATCTCGGTGATTGGCTTGATAGGCAAACAGATTGCACCCAGTGTCAGCATGATTACTCTGCCTGTTGCCTTACAGTTTTTGGGTTTAATGGCAGCCACCATTCCTGCGTCTTTAATTTCAGGTAAGTTAGGACGAAAACGAGGGTTTAGTATCGGTAATGTGGTGGGCATTACCGGAGCAAGCCTTGCGACTTACGCGTTATCTCAGCAACATTTTTATCTGTTTTGCTTCGCCACATTTCTGCTTGGGATAGGTATCGGTTTCGGTACGCTTTATCGTTTCGCTGCAATTGAAGTGTGTGATGAAAACGCGCGCCACCGTGCGATTTCAATATCAATGGCTGGTGGAGTATTGGCGGCGGTACTCGGGCCTAACTTAGCGATCATGTCTCAACAATGGTCAGCAGATGGTTTGTACATCGGTGCTTTTGCTTCGCTGATCGGCCTAAACATCTTAGCTTTAGCCTTGTTACAAACCATTCAGTTTCCTAAGGTCTCTTTTAATAGTCAGGCTCCCAAAGCCGATCCTTTAAGTGTGATCGTTAAAGCGCCGAACTTTATTGGTGCAGTGTTTGCGGCCATGGTTGCTTACGCCGTGATGAACATTTTGATGACTGCAACGCCATTGGCGATGATTGGTTGTGGATTCGATTTTACTAAGGCCGCAGGTGTCATTGAGTGGCACGTTTTGGGTATGTTTGTGCCTGCATTCTTTACCGGTTCTCTCATCGAGAAGTTCGGCTCAAGAATGATGATCCTTGCGGGGGGTGTGTTATTTGTGGTGAGCATTGCCATCAATATCCATGGCGTATCAATTTGGCACTTTAGGGCGGCTTTGGTTGTACTTGGTGTGGGTTGGAACTTTATGTTCATCGCTGCGACAGGCTTGTTTAGCCAGTCTTATCAATCGCAAAATAAAGCCAAGGCACAAGCGTTTAATGAATTTGTTGTGTTTGGTTGTGTGACCGTCACGGCGCTATTGTCTGGTTGGTTGGAGTCAACGGTGGGTTGGCAAAATCTCAATGTTTATGTTCTACCGTTTGTTTTGGCGGTTATTTTATTGTTTGCATTCAGTGCGCGTAAATCACGTATTCAAAAGCAACCGGTGTAATGGTTCATCGAATGGTGGTTCAGCAAATCCGTTATTGTGATTAAAACCCTAATATCTCGAATTGCGACCAATAAAAAGCCCTACCAAATCGGTAGGGCTTTTGCTTACGGCTTAAATAATAACGTTTTCTTAAAACTGCTGTCGTGGGTTGATGTCCGATGACAACAGTGCTTAAGCTTGCTTTATCAGCACGCGTGATAGAGCCGCGTACTTATTTGATGGTCTATCGTTTAAGACCTTAGACCTAAGACCTAAGATGATTTACAGGTCGACTAAAATTGTCTTAGTCGTAATCCCGCCTTGGTCATCGATTATCTTCAGTGTCACCTCGTGCTTTCCGTATGAAGGGAAGATTGAAGTGAAGGTGCGACCTCGTTTCACCTTTCCGTTTGGAAGTGTCCACTCGGTATCAACAATACGACCATCACTGTCTGAACTTGTTGACCACATGGTTACCCAACGACCCAAGTGAATGTACTTCGCGCTCGCTTCTGGAAGAGCGTTTGGAGATTCAACACTCACTACTGAGCTGAACGAATCGGTAGCACCTTTGTCGTCGACAACAGTCAGGCTCACCGTGTAATCACCAGCTTGCTCGTAAGACCAAGTTGGTGCCACTTGGTTGCTTGTTGTGCCGTTGCCAAAGTCCCATAGATAACTGGTGATCTCACCGTCTTGATCTGAGCTGAAGTTGCGTGAAGAAACGTTCAGGCCAGTAACATTGAGCTCGAAGTTCGCAGTAGGGGCGACGTTGTGTTGGCTTACTTTCGATAAGCGAACCACGCCGTATTCGTTGTTGTCACTCTGATTCACAATATCAACGGCTAAGCCAAACTCCGTCAGGATACGTCCTGAATCAGGCGCTTGTGGAGACGTGTAATCTTGGTCGTCAGAGAAGCTAGCATTGCCAACCAAACTGGTATCTTCAAGTACATCATCGTCGCTATTCACAAGACGCATTGGGGTATGATCTTTGAGTGAAAACGCAGCATCACGAGCTTGGTAACGAGTTTGAGCAACTTCACCAGATTTTTCCCAAGTCATGGCATTTTGGTCTGCATCGACTACGCCTAACCAACCTTCACCTGGGTGTTTACCTACCCAGTTATCAGTCAGTGATTCGTCTACGTACCAAATGATTAAACCGGGATCGAATGAGATCAGTTGACCCATGCGTTTGATGTTGGCTAGACCTTCATCAACGTCCATGTGGCTACGCCATTGCAGCAGGTAGTAGTGTTGCGCTTGGTAGAATCCATTACTCAGCTTGTAGCCATTGAGGGCGAAGGTGGAGTTGCTTTCACCATCGTCTATTGAGGTGACTTCACCATCAACGACAACACTGAGGTTATCCAGATAGAAGCCTTCCATCGCCAAGCCACCATCGGTGATGTACTCAAATGACAGTTCTACTTCTTGGCCTACCCATTGTGAAACGTCAAATTCAGCGTCAATCCATCCGCCAGATTCGCCGCCAATAGCAGGAACGAGGCCAGTATTGTATGGGTCATCCATTGAGGTGATGTTGCCTGCGATGGCTTGTCCATTCACGAGTACCCGCGCAAAGTCGTAGTCTTTCTCGATTTCATACCAAGTTTTGAACGAAAGCAGTGCAGAATCACCGGCTGGAATCACCAACTTGCGTGTCATGCTGTTTTTCAGGTCATCGCCTTTTTGAGAGTGGAACGAATACTCACCAGCAAACGGTTTTAAACCTTCGATCTGCTTTTCTGGAAGATCCACTTTAATCATGTTCGGACGGCCGTTATCCGTTGTTTGGAACAGCGTATAAACCTGTGGGTTGTCTTCTAGGTCATCAATCGAGATTTGATCATCGTTAATCCAACGACCGCCAATTGATTTTTGAAGGAAGTGTTTTGCCCAAGAGCTGAATGCTGTTGGTTGTGTGCCCCCAATTTGACCAGCCCAGCTGCCAGAAGACATGATAGACCAATAAGAGACAGGTTCACCCTTACCTGTGTATTGCGTGTCGTATTCGTCTGGCAGACCTAAATCATGGCCATACTCGTGAGCACAGACACCCGCTGCGGCGTCAATCGGCTGAATGGTGTAATCAAATGCTGCGTATTGGCCACCAAAGCGGTCAGGAAGAGAGCTAGAGGTACCTTCAAGCACATGTGTGCGACCAAGGTTGAATCGATGAGACCAGATTGCATCAGGGCCCAGCACGCCACCACCTGCTTCTTCGCCTACAGATGCGTGGAACACCATTAGGTGATCAATCACGCCATCGGGTTCGCGGAAGTTTCCGTCGCCATCATAATCGTAACGATCTTCGATGTCATAATCGGCTAGGTTGATGTTCGGATCTTGAGCCAACTGATTGAGCGCTTCACGAACCAGTTCTTGTGCGTTTAAGTCATTGTCGGTAGTCGGGGAGTTACCGCCATAGAATGACGCAGGCTTAGAGGCGCGATACCAACCCGCAGCTTGGCCCGCTACGCTATAACTGTCACCCGACTCACTTTGGTAATACTGACGCATCGAGATTAGGTTTTCGCCGTTTGGCCCAGTGTAGCCAGAGTTTGAAAACAACAACTCTTGATAATGTTCTGGGTTGTAGCTCTCGTAGAGCATTTGTGTGTGCTCTTCGGTCAGTTTGTTGTCGTCCCAGTTCAAATCAGGGAAATCGACCAATAGAGCGAGTACTTTATCTGTACGCTTGGTGCCGACTTCCAAAGCAAAGACACTCGCTTTTTTAACGCCAGACCCTTTTTCGATGGCTTTGAGTATTTTTGCCCGTTGTTCTAACGCTTTTTTACCGAATTGAGCATCGCCTTTAAAACCGGAATTGATCTTATTTTTCAAGTAACGGTCAAGAGCATTGTGTTTTGCAACATCGCTTGCATCTTGATCGACTAAGCCTTGTCTTACTAGCATCTCAATCAGCTTGTCTTCATTAACAACACCTAAATCAATTGGTGTTTTAGCATAACTACTGACGCTAAACAGAGTAAGCATTGCTGAGGCCAACAATGTTTTTCTCATTATCTTCATTACATTTCCTTTTTTTGTATTTCCATGTCGATATCAGAATCAACTTGCCTTATTCGGAACGGTTGTCCGAGTTCGGTTTAATACACTCTTTTGGTGTTTTAGGTATCTGACGTTTATTAGTTGATTTATTAACTAACTTGTTTTTATTCGCTATCTCATTCTTATTTTCTGTTTCTTGTGTTTTTTTTGAATCAAACGGAATGCTCTTTACTTGTTTTGCGTTGAGATAGATACGCAAAGCTTCTTGATTGTCCTCGTAGGTTAAGCCAGGACAAATAACGCCTCTTTTAATCAATGACTTGAGCAACAGTTCATCATTCTCAAAGGTGGAAGCCTGTGACAGTGAGGAAAAAGATAAAACCATTAAAGCCATTGTTTTGTGTGACATTTTTATATCAAGCCATCAGTTTTGATTATGTAACAAAATATATTTATAAAATTAACCAATCAAACTAATAATCATTACAAATCATTATTCGTTCCGGTTTCAACATTAAGAGTTAATATCAAATAAGGATGGTTATTTATCTTGTTATCAGTTATTTAGTAAGGTTGGGCGCATTAATAGCTGATAGTTTTAATATTTAATATCAGTGTTAGATAAATGGTTATTATGCTTCAGGGCGCTTTATGTAAGGTGTGGGGTTATAATTAATCAAACGAATGTTTTATTGTCGGTGCTAAAAAAATGCATGTAATAATTGAGTGTTTAGTAAATATCCAGTCTCAAATTATTTTCACTCGAAATATCGATAATTAGGCTAATAAGCGCGATTTAAAGTGCTTCAAGAGAACAGATTTCACAATAGTTCGATGAAGTGGGGTTCTCAGATGGCAAAAAGAGCCCGTGTTTGGGCTCTTTTAGTAACAGACCATTGTTACTTTTAGCGATGGGGTGGTTTAAGGTTCATTGGCAAGCAAGGCTGACGAACTATGGCTGAGAGACATCGCGATAAAAGTAACGCTCACAAGTACTTGGATTAACGCGTTTGATGGCGTTTGATATCAAAGCGACAACTAATACAGAGAACACGAGTCTTCCCCAAAATATCGTGTAGAAGTCCGCACCGACTAATAGGATCAGTAATGTGTCTTCAATCAGGCTGTGGAGAAGGTTGAGCAGCATGATTGCGGTGAATACATCTCTAGCTGAGATATGTCCTCGTTTCGCTTCATTGATCAATAACCCGCCACCGAAAGAAAGCCCAAGCGTGATACCAATGATGGTTAAATTAGTCGCGTCTTTGCTGATACCTAATAAACGTAAGAAAGGGCGTAATAAAATAGCCATTAACTTTTCAACGCCCAATAGCTTTAATACCTTAAGCAAGAGCAGCAGCGTAGAGATCACCATGAAGATAACGGCGAAGTTCATGAGCTGATCAATTACCCAACTTATATAGCTTGTGTTTGCTGTTGGTTCTGGCTGCCAAAGCACGGTTGCTGGGTAGTTGAGTAAGTCTCCAAATTGATAAGTGACATTCAGCAACCATGCCAAGACTAGACTTCCTCCGACTCTCACTGACAAGGTCGCCAACCAGCTTACGCCTGCTTTTTTCGCTATCGCACCTTCAATTGGCAGTGAATGGGCGAGCAACATTATGCTGCCTAGCACAGAGGCTTGAGCGACCGTGAGGGGAACATCGGAATTGATTAAAATAATTATCCCAGCATAGATGTTGGTGAGTATGGTGGTTGCCCATACCAACCCCATCTCTTTCGGTAACCCGACACTTTCCATTATCGGGCTCAACCATTCGCTAAGAATAACGATACCGCCGAGCTCTTCGATAACTTTGATCACGATGATGATTGGAATCATAATTCGGAAAAGCGTCGAGGTGACATCGAAAATCTCTTTGAGGAGTTCTTTAAAAAATTGATAGGTTGATTTCATTGTTACGACCATGGGTTCGATTATGTGCTATAAGAAGATCTTACCGTGATTGTTGTGATGATAATTTCGAAATGGCGCGTCAGATTTGGTTGGGATTTTTTATTTGTTGTAATATTAGAAATTATTAACTCATAAAACGGCCTTGTAAGAAATTATGGAAATTGACCGCATTGATCGAAGTATTCTCGTGGAGCTTCAAAAGAATAATCGAATTCCCAATCTGACACTGGCTGAGCTTGTCGGGTTGTCGCCTCCAGCTTGTTTAAAGCGAGTGAAACGCCTGAGGGAAGAGGGGGTGATTGTCGGTGATGTCTCCATCATTAACCCCGAACTGACCGGTAACAAGATGACTCTACTGGTATCTGTGGAGATGGAGCGTGATCGGGCGGACATTTATCAGATATTCCGCGGATCTCTTGTCAAAGCTCCAGAGGTGACTCAGTGCTATCAAATCTCAGGCAGTTATGACTTCATGCTGATTGTTACGGTTAAAGATATCCAAGCGTATGAAAACTTTGTTGAGCGTGTGCTTCGTAAAGACTTAAACATTCGCAAGTTCCATACTTCAATTTCGATGCGAACCGTAAAATTCAGTACTGCCGTTAACTTGGAATGACTTCGGTGTTTTGTTATCTCTGTGACGTACCCGCTCATATTTGTATAAAAAGCAGTCATTTACAAAAATTGTGACGTTCATATTTTGTCATAATTTAAATTATTGTATATATTCGCCTGCTATAACGTATAAATATAAAAGTTAATAAAAATGAACGTCAGCTCAGCTTCTCTAACACGTGAAACGCTTTTAAACGAAAGCGAACAGCTCGTATCAACCACCGATCTCAAAGGCGTGATTACTTACAGTAATGACGCTTTTTGCCGTATTGCAGAATACAGCCAGCAAGAGTTGCTTGGGCAACACCACAACATTGTCAGGCATTCTGATATGCCTAAAGCCGCGTTTGCGGATATGTGGGTTAACCTCAAGCAAGGTAAAGCGTGGCGTGGAATCGTAAAGAACAAAACGAAGTCCGGTGGCTTTTATTGGGTCGACGCCTATGTCACGCCAATTTACGATAATGGTAAGGTGAGTGGTTATCAGTCTGTTCGTGTTAAGCCAAAAAATGAGTGGGTGCAGATCGCAGATAAAGCTTACCAAGGCTTATTGAAGGCAGAAAAGTCTGGGCGCCAATGGTCGCTACAGATCAGTGACAGTGTTCGCTATGCCGTGTTGTTGGGTTCTTTGGCCGCACCTCTGGTTTCAAACCTAGTCGAAGTAGGACAAGTGTCGCAATGGCTTCTGAGCTTGCTTCCAGTTTCTGCATTGGCACTCTTATTCAGACAAGAGCTTATTGATACGCCTTTGCAGCTTAAAAAATTGCAGTCGAAATTCGACAGTGTGAGTCGCCTTGTCTACTCCGGAAATAGTAAGTTCTCTATCGCCGATTTCCATTTGAAGCTGTTGTCTGCGCGAATCAGAACAGTGTTAGGCCGTATGACTGATTCAGCCAAACCGTTGCAAGATTTAGCCGACAATCTTAACGCGACTTCTTACCAAGTTTCAGATGCCTTAGATCAACAGACTAAAGACATACTTCAAGTACGTGAAGCAACGGAAGAAGTGGAGGTGACGGCGAATGAAGTGTCATCTCGTACCGAAGAAGCCCACCAGATTGTGGACGTTACCCTGCAAACTTGTGCGGGTGCGAAAGAGAGTATTAACCAAACACACCGTAACCTCGAAAGTTTGGCTTCACAGGCCGAGAAAGCAACGCACACGACGTATCAACTGAGCGACCAAGCGCAAAGTGTCAGCAAGATAATGGAAGAGATCGGTGGCATTGCCGAGCAAACAAACCTTTTAGCTTTGAACGCAGCGATTGAAGCGGCGAGAGCGGGTGAGCAAGGACGTGGCTTTGCGGTGGTTGCTGATGAAGTACGTGCGTTATCCGGTCGTACATCTAAGGCGACGGTTCAGATCAAAGAGAGCATTGATACAATGCTGACGACGATTGAAGGTTGGCAGAAAGATATTTTGGCTAACAGAGAACAAACGGACGCGTGTGGTGACGTGGCAAAAGTGAGTGCTGAACGCTTGTCTGAGGTTGAAACCTTAATGCAATCGATGAACGAGTTAATGCAATCTGTTGAAAGCTCTGCGCATAAACAGCGTCAGTTATCGAGTGATGTAAACCTTCATATGCAGTCTATCGCGTCAACCGCCGAGCAAAATCTAGTGGCGACACATTCAGTTAAAGATCATTCGAAAGAGCTCAAAGAGCAAGTGAATGAATTCTATCAATTGGCGAAGCGTTTCGAAGAGAAATAGCGGTTAGATTTACGCCGGATGAGCAATAAGAGAAAGCCTTGCGAAATTAGCAGGGCTTTTTTGTGGGTCAAAAGAACAGTTAACAATGAATAGATTAACAGGTAACAGGCAACAGATACAAAAAAGCCCCGCATTTTCATGCGGGGCTTTCAGTATGTATCAACCCATTTAAGGGTGAGACAATTTAATCAAGACTAAGCTAGAAGCTCTTTTGCTGTGTTTACTACGTTTTCAGTAGTGAAACCGAACATCTTGAATAGCTCGCCTGCTGGTGCAGATTCGCCGAACGTTGTCATGCCGATGATCTTGCCACCGAAGCCAACGTACTTGTACCAGAAGTCAGCGATGCCAGCTTCTACTGCGATACGTGCTGTAACGTCAGATGGAAGTACAGACTCACGGTACTGCGCGTCTTGCTTGTCGAATGCGTCAGTTGCAGGCATAGAAACTACGCGTACTTTTTTACCTTCAGTTGTTAGTTCAGCAGCAGCGCTAACCGCTAGCTCAACTTCAGAACCAGTCGCGATAAGGATAAGCTCAGGCTTACCAGCACAATCTTTCAGGATGTAACCACCCTTAGCGATGTTAGCCACTTGCTCAGCGTCACGATCTTGCTGTGCAAGGTTCTGACGAGAGAAGATAAGTGCAGAAGGACCATCTCTACGTTCAATTGCCAGTTTCCAAGCAACAGCAGACTCAACTTGGTCACATGGACGCCATGTGCTCATGTTTGGAGTCAGACGTAGAGATGCGATTTGCTCAACTGGTTGGTGAGTAGGACCGTCTTCGCCTAGGCCGATAGAATCGTGCGTGTAAACTTGGATGTTCTGAGTTTTCATCAGAGCAGCCATACGCATTGCGTTACGAGCGTATTCCATGAACATTAGGAATGTTGCGCCGTATGGTACGAAACCACCGTGCAGAGCGATACCGTTCATGATAGCCGTCATACCGAATTCACGTACACCGTAGTGGATGTAGTTACCAGAGAAGTCATTTGCTTCAAGAGACTTAGAACCAGACCACATAGTTAGGTTAGAAGGCGCAAGGTCAGCAGAGCCGCCCATGAATTCAGGTAGCATAGCACCGAACGCTTCTAGAGCATTTTGAGATGCTTTACGTGATGCAATGTTTGCAGGGTTAGCTTGAAGATCAGCGATGATTGCCGATGCTTTCTCTTCCCATTCAGCAGGAAGATCACCGTTTACGCGGCGTTTGAATTCAGCTGCCAGCTCAGGGTATGCTGCTTCATAAGCTGCAAGTTTCTCGTTCCACGCTGCTTCCTTAGCTGCGCCTGCTTCTTTCGCATCCCACTCTGAGTAAACTTCCGACGGAATTTCAAAAGGACCGTGCTCCCAACCTAGTTGCTTACGAGTTGCTGCGATTTCGTCAGCGCCTAATGGTGCACCGTGACAGTCGTGCGTACCTGCTTTGTTTGGAGAACCAAAGCCGATTACTGTTTTAGTACAGATTAGAGTCGGACGAGGATCCGCTTTAGCTGCTTCGATAGCCGCGTTGATAGCGTCAGCATCGTGACCATCAACTGCTGGGATTACGTGCCAGCCGTAAGCTTCAAAACGCTTAGGTGTATCGTCAGAGAACCAACCTTCAACTTCGCCATCGATAGAGATGCCGTTGTCATCCCAGAAAGCAACCAGCTTACCAAGACCTAACGTACCCGCTAGAGAACATGCTTCGTGAGAAATACCTTCCATCAGACAGCCATCACCCATGAATGCATAAGTGTAGTGGTCTACGATGTCGTGGCCTTCTTTGTTGAACTGTGCCGCAAGCGCTTTCTCAGCCATCGCCATACCAACAGCGTTAGTAATACCTTGACCTAGAGGACCTGTAGTCGTCTCGATACCAGGAGCGTAACCGTACTCTGGGTGACCTGGAGTCTTAGAGTGCAGTTGACGGAAGTTCTTAAGATCTTCAATTGAAAGCTCGTAACCTGCTAGGTGAAGCAGAGAGTAAATCAGCATTGAGCCGTGGCCGTTAGACAGGATAAAACGGTCGCGGTCAGCCCACTCTGGGTTTGACGGGTTGTGGTTTAGGTGAGAGCGCCAAAGTACTTCAGCGATATCAGCCATGCCCATAGGAGCGCCTGGGTGACCAGAGTTTGCTTGTTGTACGCCGTCCATGCTTAGAGCACGGATCGCGTTAGCTAGATGTTTGCGGTTCATAGAAACTTCCGAATAAAAATTAAGATAAACAAATTGATAAAAGTAGGGGAACTGAACGTTCCCCTATTTGAAATTGGTAAGAGTGATTACAGCTTAGCTGCGATCATGTCTTCTAGTTTGCCTTGGTCAACTGCGAAGTTGCGGATGCCTTCAGCTAACTTCTCTACAGCCATTGGGTCTTGGTTGTGATCCCATAGGAACTCAGCGTGAGTCATTGCAGCAGGACGCTCTTTAGTACCGTTAGAGTCGATTAGCTTCTCTACTACTTCGCCTTCAGCTGCTTCTAGGTCTGCTAGAAGTTGAGGAGCGATAGTTAGACGGTCACAGCCAGCAAGTTCAAGGATCTCGCCGATGTTACGGAAGCTTGCGCCCATAACAACAGTCTTGTAACCGTGCTCTTTGTAGTAGTTGTAGATGTCTGAAACAGAGATTACGCCTGGATCTTCTGAAGCTTCGAAATCACGACCTTCTTTCGCTTTGTACCAGTCCATGATGCGACCAACGAAAGGAGAGATAAGGAATACGCCAGCTTCAGCACAAGCACGTGCTTGAGCGAAAGAGAATAGAAGCGTTAGGTTACAGTTGATGCCTTCTTTCTCTAGGATTTCAGCAGCACGGATGCCTTCCCAAGTAGAAGCCAGTTTGATAAGGATGCGGTCGTTAGTGATGCCAGCGTCGTTGTACATTTTGATAAGTTGACGAGCTTTAGCAACGCTGCCTTCCATGTCGTAAGAAAGACGAGCATCTACTTCAGTAGAGATGCGGCCAGGTACAACGTTAAGGATTTCTTTACCGATGTTTACGTTAAGCATGTCACAAGTGTCTTGAACTTGTTGTGCTTTGTCGCCACTTTGCGCTTTAGCGTATTCGATAGAAGCATCGATTAGAGGTGCGTACTCAGTAATTTGAGCGGCTTTAAGAATTAGAGATGGGTTAGTTGTTGCATCTTCAGGAGTGTACTTGCTGATAGCTTCGATATCGCCAGTGTCAGCTACAACAGTTGTTAGTTTACGAAGTTGCTCTAATTTATTGCTCATTTTGATCATCCTATGTATCGCAGAACACCCCTTTAATGGGAGAGGTGTGGGCATTTGCAAGCGAACTAATGAAGTTCCTCATGGTTGTACCAGTGAGTCAAACTTACATTAATTTAAATTTTTCTCCGAGCGAACATTTGCACAGAACATTTGATCGCTCGATGAGTAAATGATGTAGCCATATTTATCCGATCTAGCCCCAAAGTCAACGGTAAATAGTGCTGTATGGTGACTTCAGTCAAATATATTTCGCTCTAGTAATCATGGGGTATGCAAGCAAACGTTTAACGGCTCAATTGAGTCGAATTAATCAACAGCTAAATCAAGGTTATCATAGTGAGCAAATGTTCCTTGTTGTTACATATGTTCAGGGTGTAAGCTTGTGTATCACTTACTGAGCTCTCCTATATTAGGAAGTACAGCAGGTAAAATAATTGTTAAATATTGGTTGAGTGGTATATGAGTAACAATATCCAAGATGTTTCCGAAGAAAACACTGATCTCCTAACCGAAGTCGCCGTTGCTTACTATCAAGATGGTGCGACACAAGAAGAGATCTCCAAAAAGTTCTCTATCTCTCGTGCAAAGGTTGGTCGAATGCTCAAACAAGCCCGCGATGAAGGGATTGTTGAGATAACAGTGAAATATCACCCTGTCTTCAGTGCTAAAATTGAACAGCGTCTCATCGAAAGGTTTGGTGTGAAGCGTGCATTAGTCGCTCTTGACCAGCCAAATGAAGATAAGCAGCGTTTACAGGTTGCGGGTTTGGTGTCGAACTATCTAACGAGTACCTTAAAAAACGGCATGGTAGTGACGGTCGGCCAAGGTCGAAACGTATCGTCGGTTGCTCACCATACTGGAGTGATCACACCGCGAGACTGTAAATTCGTGTGTGGCATCGGCGGTATTCACCCAAGAGGCGGTATGTTTAATGCTGACCATATATGTAGACAGCTAGCTAAGAAGTACGGTGGTTCATCAGAAACTTTATATGCGCCTGCTTATGCAGAGAACAAAGCACAAAAAACCGCTTTTATGGAAAACAGCACCGTTAAGCAAACACTGGATCTAGCTCGTAAGGCCGATGTCGCTTTAGTGGGTATTGGTGATATGAGTGAAAACAGCTATATGGTCGACCTAGGTTGGTTTACGGCGGGAGAGGTCGTTCAATCTCGTTTACTACAAGGTGTCGTCGGTGACTTTGCGGGTTATGACTTTTTCGACGTGCACGGCAAAGCGGCAAATACAGTAATGAGTGACCGAGTCATCGGCTTAGGTTTGGAAGAGTTCCGTCCTATCGCTGAAGTAATCGCCATCGCTGCCGAGAACAGTAAGCCATTAGCCCTGTTAGGCGCATTGAGAACGGGTGTGGTTGACGTGATTGCGACTAGTGTAAGTAATGCTTTAACGGTACTTAACTTAGATGAGCAGATGAAACAAGCATCTCAATAGTTTTTGTGGAAAGATCTATTGTTTAAATAGGTACGCGGATTAATTAAAAGTTACTCGAATAAAAGATAGAGTTATCTATTACCTATCTTTTATTTTTATAATAAATTTATGCGCCTATAAGTAACGTTTATATTCTTAAGTTTATAAATATTACTTATAGGTTTAGTTAGAAAGTTAATTGGTTAATATAATGCCTCATTGATAAGGTCTCGTTTCATTTAATAAATGAATTATCTCTTTCTGAGAAATTCGACTAACGAGGTTATCCTAATGAGGACAACATTAATTTGTACGTTTATTACAGCGCTCATCGCTGTTTACTCTGTACAAGCGACGACTTTACCTGCGCCGACCTGGCACACCATGACCTTTATTGATGGCAGTACAAAAGAACTGCGATTAATGGGCTCCCAGCATATGTTTTGGTATCAAGACCATGATGGTCACATATACGTTCAGAATACTGATAATCAATGGTATTTTGCCAAATATGAAACAAATGATGATGGTACGGGTCGAGTTGTTTCTACCGGAGTGCTGGCTTCGAGTGAAGCTGAAGTGCCAATAGAATCAAACATAAAAAATCTGAAAATTGATCCAATACACATCAATGAATCTTTTGACTCACCTGCTGCAAACCTTAAAAGATTTACCCCAATAGAAAACCAACGCTCACTTCTAAAAAGTCCTTCGAAAAAAAGAATCACTGAGCAAGCTTTGTTGGTAGTACAAGTTAGCTTTTCAAACGAACAGATAGAAAATGACTTTCAATCGACGATATTTGGTGAAAACCAACAAAGTGTTCAAGATTATTTCCTTAAAAATAGTTATGGGAATTATAAAGTTGTTCCGGCCAAAGAAAATGAAGGAACAAAAAATGATGGCGTTATTAATGTCACGTTGGATATAGATCATCCAAATTGTCACTCTAAGTCTGAAAGTAATTGCCAAAGTAAACTTAATAATGTGTTCACCAAGGCGTATGAAGCGTTAGATGTTGACTTTAATCTTTCTCAATATGACTACAACAATGACGATAGTATCTCCCCACAAGAACTGTCCGTGATGTTTGTGTTTGCTGGTAATGACAAATCCAGTGGTACACGTAAAACGCCCACTATTTGGCCGCACAAGTTTGCTCACCGAACTGTCGAGATAGACGGCAAGCGTATTAGCGCGTACTGCCTATTCGCAGATTATCAAGATGACCACCAATCAACCATGGGTGTTATTGCTCACGAACTTGGACATCTGATGTTAGGGCTGCCGGATCTATATTCTTATAAGCATGATGGTTCGATTGGACATTGGGGGCTAATGGGAGGTGGTAGTTGGGGCAGTAAACCCAGTGACCAGTATGCTGGCGAAACGCCGGTTAACATGTTGGCGTGGAGCAAAGAGGCATCAGGTTTTTTAAAGCCGAAAGTACTCTCTAATAACGGCAGTGTCGACATAGACACAATCAAGGGCGAAAGCGTTATTCACCTCGATCCTTACCTCAAGCAATTTGGACCTCGTGCTTACATTGAAAATAGACGTAAAAATAACTACGACCAAGCGCTTCGTGGAGAGGGTTTGTTAGTAACGGCAGTGAATATAGATAACCAATTCAACAGCTCCGGCCCAATGCAAGTGCAGGTATTCCAAGCTGATGGGCAGGGATCGCTTGAGAGCGGATTTTCGTCTGGGGATGATGGTGATGTCTTCCCGGGTAGAGAATCGGTTACTAATCTTTCAGATGACTCTGAACCTTCCTTAACGGCGATTACTGCAGGAAGAAAGACGGATATATCGATAACCAATATTGTCAGCAATGATACCAAAGCGAGTTTTTCTTTATTGGTGCCTAATTCAAACAATAAATCGTCTTGGGTAACCTCATTCGGAAGAACTTACCCACGTTACAACGTGGATAGTAATGTTTTAGGTTTTTCTATTGATGTGGTTAACGGCCAACAAGACATAGCAGGGATTCATTTTTACGCGAAAGCAACCAGCATAGCGATGCCTATGTTCTATCGTTTGGTGGAATACCCATATCAATCAAGATTCGGCAATGCAGTTATTGACGAGAACGCCGCTCGGTTGTTACACCGAGGCGTTGCTCAGCAAGGTGGCGGACAAATCATTTTTGACGAGAAAATTAAGCTTGGTTTAGGCTCTAAGTTAATTGTCCTAGAGATTGAAAATGGTACTCCTGAATACTCAACACAGTTTTTAGATGCGTATTTAGGAGACGGACAAAGAAAAAGACAGTTTTCGGGGACCATTTCTGATTACAAAACTCGAGGTTTGAGCCGTGGGTTTGGTCAGAATTTCCCTTTTGCAGTACTTTTTGAATTGCCGGCACAAGACAGACCTATTGTTGTTGACGATAGGATATCGACCGATGAAGACATTCCTTTTATGCTCAATCTGTTGGCGAATGATATCAATCTACCGAAGCCTAATAATTATGTTGTTGAACTAGGGAAGAAGCCGACTAAAGGGGTGATTAAAGATGGAACTTACTTTCCGCTGTCTGACCAGTTTGGTCGTGACAATTTTACATACCGTTTGGTAGGTCGACTTGGGGATAAGACAGACTTTGCTCATGTCGAAGTTGATATTAACCCAGTGAATGACGCCCCGAAGTTTACTCTAGATCGGCTAGACGCAAAGTCTGAGCCTAGTGAAACCGTAATATTCACAGTAACTAATATTATTGATGTCGATTCTTCGGAGCATCAAATCACGTGGTCTCAAGTACAAGGGCCAAGATTGTTGTTAAGTGATGCCCAATCTAAAGCCCTTAAAGTGACGGTACCTAGTGATGCTTTGGAAGGTGAGCAATACAGATTTTCTATTCTGGTAAAGGACTCGTCAGGAGGGCATGCAAAGCAGTCTGTAGTGGTTGATGTGCGAAGAAAGCAAGCATCACTCTTGGGTACTAAATCTCTGCAAGTAAAATATGGAGATGAAATCAATTTGGTTCCTAATATTAACGGCGGTGTTCACTCGTTGTATATATTGGAATCTCCAACTAATGGAATTGCAAAAATTGTCGATGGTAAGATCATTTATAATGCGCCTACTCAACGTAAGTTAGCGTTATATGACACTATTAAATATAAGGCTTTATCGGCCGACGGTGGTGAATGGGTTGGTTCGTTTGATATAGAAGTTTTACCAAATGTTTCAAATGAACCCTCTTTGCCAATAACGCAGAGCGATTCATCAGGAGGAAGCTCTTCATTGCCAGTTCTTATTATACTCTGTTTACTCTTCCGATTGAGAGCAAAGCGATAGAATAAAATGACAAAAGAGAGCTATATTGATTAGCTCTCTTTTTTACCTGTTTCTAAATTTTAACTCAAAAAATGAAGTTATCTGTCGCATTTCTGCATCAAGAGCTACATCTATAGGTGTTTAGTTTCATTTGCGCGTAATCTTGATCACAAAAACGAACAATGCTCAGTTTGAGTGACTTTTGAACTTTAGCCTTATAAATGTCGATTATTTACATAAATTTCAAAGCTTTTACGTACCATTAAGGTGGTGAGTGCATAGGTTTTGGTTATAATTGTGTTGATTGTCATTTGCTTGGGGAGTGTGTTGTGTAAGGACTCTGGAACACGAATGACAAGTGAAATATGTTGTTTGTAAAAGCACATAAGGATTTGTGAATCAGTTGTTGGTGCGGGAAATTTATTTGTTTATTTAGATGGATATAAACATTATTTATGACTATATAAATAATGTTTTTTTGTATCTGAATGACACTATTGTTACTTTTACGCTGATTTTTAATAAGAATAATTAATAAAATAACGCAACATCGGGGTAGTTTGCACCATGAAAAACGTCAACAGGTCTATCGACGTCAAATATTTAAGAACATTTTCACACGTTGCTAAACACAAAAGTTTTACAGCTGCAGCTGAGTCTCTATTTATGACACAGCCTGCGGTTTCTCAACATATTAAAAAGATAGAGAATACGATTGGGGCGAGTATTTTTGATCGAAAAGAAGGATTTTTACTCACTAAACACGGAAAAGTATTACTCGATTACGCTGATCAAACAATGTCTATGTACGAAAGATTGTTTGAAGATCTAGAAAAAGTGGAGTTACGAGATCAATTCAATATAGCGATTGCTGAATCTTTTTGCTTCGATATGGTTGAACGAGTAATCAACGAATTTAGAATGTTGAACAATATAGACTTGTCCATAAACAGTTTTACTAAGTCTTCTCTACTGGACTCGTCTCGCTACGACTTAATATTCACGATGGATAGAATTTCACGAGAGAATGGAAAATCCTATCAGTTAAAAACCGTGAAT
Source organism: Vibrio sp. FE10 (assembly GCF_030297155.1). NCBI lineage: Bacteria > Pseudomonadati > Pseudomonadota > Gammaproteobacteria > Vibrionales > Vibrionaceae > Vibrio > Vibrio apostichopi. Next base: position 1,388,338 of record NZ_AP028068.1, read on the forward strand.
TATGTGATCGCGCATTCCAATTCACTTGATCCACACGAATGTTACCCACAGAGAGTTGTTTACTGTAGTTCTTTGCCTAAGTCTTATGTTCAGGAGTTGCTTAATGACTATAACATTGATTCTTCGCATGTGACCAGTTGGGTGAAAACAAGCTCATGTCAGTTACTAAAAAATGAATTGGAAACCAACGGTACGATTCTAATATTTCCTGAGTGGTCGATATGCCATCACAATTGTAAAACAATACCTTTACGTCAAAAAGTGAATATGTATGTCTGGTGTAGCGATGAGATTTCGCAAGAGTTGGAGACGTTAGGCATTAAAGATAAGATTCAACAGCTATTTCAAATTAGTGATATTTCAACACCAGTATTGAATCATAATATTATGTAATCAGTTTGATAATATTGATATTGTGCTAAAAATAAAGCAACTCAAAGCAATAGGTATTCCGTAAGGAATGCCTTTTTTGTAGCTATCAAAACCTGCTGCTTTTCCTATTATGTACATAATAGAGACTAACCCTCCACCAAAAAAACCTATAAAAATCAGTGTTATTATTGCAAAGTCGGGTTGTATGCCAATGATTAAGGCGCCGATTAACTTCACATCTCCAGCGCCTATAACCTTTACATACCAAAGAATAAAAAACACAAAGAAGCATAGAATAGCAATGGAAATCGAAGTCATTAAATAACCGTTATACAGTGCGACGAAAATGCTAAATATTAAAGCAGTCTTACTGAGATTGTTTGGTATCTTTCTATGCTTTCCATCGAAAAAACACACGCATACTAATATTAAAAAGTTTATAAAAATTAAAGTGGTATAAAATAATAAATCTATATTCATAAATATAGGGTATAGGTAATAGTTATCTATATCAATACAAACCATATTGTTAATTATTATAGGCTCATAAAAAACATTTATGCGAGCTGAAATAAGTTTATGTTATGCGATCATAATAACTATTAATTGGATGTATGTTTTTGTATCGGGTAAATTTTACTCGCAATTTCAATTAGACCAATGGTCAATATACTTTTATAGGATTATTATGTATTACAAAACTCTAGCAAAACTAGCTGAACTAAAAATGAAGTTCGAAGATGATGTACGTGGTGTTACCGCTGTGGAATATGCAATTATTGCTGTTGTAATGTCGGCTCTAGTATTAGCAGCATTTCAAACTGATGCGCTTAAAAATGCTATCACTGGTGCATTAACTAAAGTGACCACTAATTTGACTACAGCTACTACAGGCAAATAATCAGCCACTAAGAATAATATATAAAGGGGCTTTTGCCCCTGTTTTAGGCTTAATATGAACAGAATTATCATTCTCCTTCTTGTCGCTTTTTCCATTTTCTCCACATTGATTTATATCAATATGAACTATATGTCATCTGATGAAGAACCACAGGAAGTACAGGAGCAAGAAGAACCTAAGGTCAGTATTTTAGTTACTCAGAAAGCGATAAAACGTTCTCAACCGTTAACTCCTAATTTTTATGATAAGAAGTTTGTCCATATATCTGATTTAGATGGTTACTACTACACGCTAGAAGACGATCTTATTGTTGAACCTGGTGCTCTTTTTAAAGACGACATCGGCGCAGGCACCTATATAACACAAGATATGATCTCTAACCCGGGTGACCGAGATTATATGTACCTGTCATTAAATGACGGTGAATTACCTTATTTTTATGAAGTAACTGGTATCGGAGTCGTACAAACCGCAACGCTTACCCCTGGTGATAAAGTGAGCTTTGTTTCCACAACCTCATCAAAATCCAATCTAGTTGAGAATGGATATGGTGACATCGGTGATCTCGTTAGCCGAGTGATTATTAGTGGAGCTCGCGTGCTGCAGGTAATAAAAGGCAGTGAAGATACTGATTCAGAGGATGCTGAAGATAAAAAATACAGTTTAGTCATTGCATTAAATATGCGCAGCGTTTTGAAACTCGAAATGGCTCAAAAAATCGGTGATGTGAATATCATTCCATCTGAAATCGAGAATCGCTATTTATCTATCCGCAGTAGTGACCTTTTAGAAACTCAGTTCGGTGTCAGAGAATTACGTGGTAAGGAATAACATGACTTTAAAGAAGAAAAATATAGCCTTGCTATTGTGCGGGATTCTTTCTTATCCATTACTCGCATCAGAATTAATGAACTTGGATCAAGGCGCTGCTAAAACCATTAATTTGAAGCGACAGATATCAACGGTATTTGTGGCGAATCAAGAAATAGCTGACTACAAAATTATCGATGAAAACAAGGTTGTGGTTTACGGCGTTGGCCAGGGCACTACCTCAGTGATTGTTTATGATCGCGGCGGAAATGAAATTTACAATGCGGAATTGGTTGTCAATCAAAGCTTGAGACTTCTCAAGCAAACGCTTATTGCTCGATTCCCTGATGAAAGCGTTATGGTTTCCAATGTCGGTGACCAAGTGGTCTTAGACGGTATCGTCGGTAGCGAAGAGATCAAACAAAAGATTAATCGTCTCGTCGGAGAAATGCTGAAGAAAGATCGTCGCCGCGCTGCTTATGAATTAAGGGATGCTGACGGCGAGGCTTTAGATGAACTGGAGTACACAGCACAGTACAACTACGACCAAGTCATTAATAATCTGAAAGTTCTCACTACTGAACAGATAAATGTAAAGCTGACGGTTGCAGAAGTTTCGAGTTCTTTTCTGACCGAGTTGGGTGTGACATACAGCGACAGTGGAGAGCCGGGTACTTTTGTTAATAAGCTCCTTGATTTTACGGCTCAAGATATCGTTTCTGTTATCTCCGCAAGTGGTGATGACAAAATCGGGCGGGTATTGGCCGAGCCCAACCTTTCTGTTATTTCGGGTGAACAAGCCAGTTTCCTTGCTGGCGGTGAGATCCCAATTGCGGTACGAGACGAAGACGGCATTACTATTTCCTACAAAGAATACGGCGTTAAGTTAGCCATGGTAGCCAAGGTTACTGACACGGAAAACATCCGCTTAACCTTGATCCCTGAAGTCAGCTCTATTGATGAATCGAACAAAACGACGACGGGTTTAATCTCTGTGCCTTCTTTGCGAACTCGACGAGCTCAAACGACGGTTCATTTAAAAGACGGCCAAAGCTTTGTACTTGCAGGGTTACTTACGTCAGAAGAGCGTGAATCGTTAACCAAGATACCAATTCTGGGGGATATCCCAATCTTAGGGGCGCTATTTAGCCACACTTCCACGAACCGCTCTAAAACGGAATTGATCATTGTTGCGACTGTCAATCTCGTTGACCCTGTCGAGCAAGAACAAGTTAAGTTGCCAAGTTTTAGACGTACCAGTGATCTCGAACGATTGCTAAGAATAGACCTCTCAGATCTCGATGAACCTGAGTTGGAAGACACGATTAATCAAGGAGGGTTCAACTAATGAGATGGATCGTTATTACTTTAATAGCTTTTTTCACTTCTGCTTGCACTCATCTTGATACCAGTAACTCTAGTGTTATTGAACAATTAGAGGAACGCTTTGAATTTGACATGACGACTGATGAAGATTCGATGCCTCGTTCTGTGGCGTTTATTCGAGATCTCAACGTAAGAGAGCCAAAGGCGACGTTTTTAGTTAGATATAAGCCTGATGCGAGTGAGTTTGTCGCGAAGTTAAGCGATCGATTTAAGTCAGAATCCATCTCGAAAGACAGATACAAAGTCGAGCTTGCCGATCATGGCCAAGAAAAAAACATCCTAATCATAGGTCGATATGTCCGAATTAAAAGCAGTGACTGTGGCGTGATGGTGTTCTCTAAAAGGGAAGATTATCAATTTGGCTGTAGTGTCGAACACAATCGTAATATTAGCTTGGTCAATCCAATTAAGAAGGCGAAATAGCTATGGACTTGGATATCTTGTTTCGTAATTCGTCTTCGAAAATGAAGTCGACAGTTGAGGCTACCGATCTCATTGTTTCAGACGATAGCGCCTTAACTGAATCGATTAATGATCTATACGCGATTGAAGGCTTTCCCAAACCACTTGAAGTGACTGATATTGATTTAGATGGTGTTTGGAATCAGTCAAACATCAAGCTCAATCATGTTGTGCTCGATCTTCGAAGTGCTTCTAATGTTATTGAGCAAGTGTCCGAGATTTCGATTCGCCTAGATGTGAATATATCTTTGCTTGTTCTCTGCGATGTCGACTCTATAAAACTGCGTAACCAAGTGCATTCTCTGGGTGCTACATATGTCTTGTGGGACTCTGAGCTTGATGCGTTACTCGCGGCATTAAAGGCGACTCAAGAAGGTGAAAGCACCGTCAAAAAAACGAGAGTAGCTAAACGTATATTGGTGTTAGGAACCAAAGGCGGCATTGGAGTATCTTGCGTAAGTTCTGTTTTAGCACATTCCTTAGCAGAGCAAGCAAACCTAAAGACACTCTTAGTGGATCATGATTCAGGAGCGCTAAACAGCGACATTTATATTGGTGTAAAAGGCTTGAAGGCTAAGCACAATAGTATCGATTTAAATCAGATCGATATCGACAGTGCAATAGCAAAAACCTATGTGCATGGCGTCAAAGAGAAACTTGATTATTTGGTTCTAGAGAAGAATGTTGCCTGTCTTTCTGATCACGCATCTACGCTGTACAACCTTTCGAGTCAACTGATTGATCAGTATAACTTTATTATCGATTCAGCGCCGCTTTCTTGCTACGAAGAGATGCACGATCAGGAGTTATCAGATAAGTATCACCGCATCTTTATTGTTTGCGAACCTTCGGTCTCTTCATTGCGTTCATACAACTCGTTAAAGAAGAAGATCGGTAAGTCTGAACACCAGGTTATTTTCAACCTGAATAGACCAGCGAAAGACTTCATGGTTACGCTCGCAAGCGCAAAAGAGAGGATCAAAGCCAAAGATAGCATTGATTTTATGTATGAGCAGTCACTTGAAAAAATAGTGGTGCAGCAAGGTATTAATGAGTTGCTTAAATCTAAGTCCTCGACTGCCGTTCTGAGTATGGTTGCCACGTTAACAGGCAAGAAAATTAAAACCAAATCACGTTTCAGTTTGTTTAGAAAATGAATCAATTAAAAGAAATTTACATCCAGCTTCGAGATGAAATCTTCGATGCTTTGGACGCCGCGACGCTTGTTGAAATCAGCAATCAAGAGCTAGAAGAACAGCTTAAAGATTCAGTTAATATATTGATCGACAAAAAGCAATTGCAAGTCAGTTCTCTTAAGCGCGTTGATCTAGTCAAAGCATTACTCGATGAGTTGAAAGGTCTTGGGCCGCTGCAAGCTTTGGTCGATAACGATGACATATCGGACATCATGATCAACGGGCCTTCCGATATCTTCATTGAAATCAATGGCAAAGTCGAACAGTCACCCATTCAATTTGTTAATGAAAAGCAACTGAACACCATAGCTAAACGAATCGCTTCGAATGTAGGTCGTCGTATTGATGAATCGAAACCGCTTTGTGATGCTCGTTTGATGGATGGCAGTCGTGTAAATATTGTAATTCCACCGCTTGCAATAGATGGCACATCTATCTCTATTCGTAAGTTCAAAGAACAAAAAATTAGGCTTGAGAATCTGGCTGAGTTTGGTGCCATGTCTGTGGAAATGGCAAAGCTATTGTCTATAGCCAGTCACTGCAAGTGCAACATATTGATCTCTGGTGGTACAGGTTCAGGTAAAACAACATTGTTGAATGCGTTGTCTGGGTTCATTGGCGAAACTGAACGTATTGTGACCATTGAAGATGCTGCTGAGCTACAACTTCAAAAGCCTCACATCGTAAGACTTGAAACTCGACAAGCCAGCGTAGAAGGGACGGGAGAGATCACTGCGCGTGACCTTGTGATTAATGCCCTTCGTATGCGTCCTGACAGAATCATTGTGGGTGAGTGTCGTGGTGGTGAAGCCTTTGAGATGCTTCAAGCCATGAATACTGGCCATGACGGATCTATGTCGACATTGCACGCTAACACACCTCGTGATGCCATTGCTCGTACTGAGAGCATGGTGATGATGGCAACAGCCAGTCTGCCGATATCAGCAATACGCAGAACCATCGTTAGTGCAGTAGACCTTATCGTTCAAGTAAAGCGCCTCCACGATGGTAGCCGCAAGGTGATGTACATTTCTGAAATTATCGGGATGGAAGGGGATAGCGTGGTGATGGAAGACATTTTTCGTTATGAAGCTACTTCAAATTTCAAAGATGGAAAGATGGAAGGTGAGTTCAGAACACCCGGTTTATCGACTCGTTCTGTGATTTATGAACGCGCAAAATTCTTTGGTTTAGAACAAGCAGTGAAGGAGATATTTACATGACTTTAATACTGATTGCTTCATGGAGCGCTTTGCTACTTTACTTTCTTATCCATCGCTCTCGTCAAAACAAAAAATTGAGCAGCTTAATTGAGATGGAAGCTGAATTTGAAGGGGTTAAAGGTGTTCGCTCTGTTATTGATTCACAACAGTTTGAAGAGAGCTACAAAGCCCGGTTAAGGAAAAGTTACAAGAAGACCATCAAAGTCTTTCAACCTAATATGTCTTTGAAGCTAATTCTATTTGTATCTGTGACAGCATCGGCAGTCTATGCGGTCAATGAGTTTTTCTTGCGTCAGGATTATTTCGTTTGTTTACTCCTTGCTGAACCAATCTTGTTCTTTGTTTTTTACACAAAGTTAAAGCAAAGACAGATGGATCGTTTCAAAATTAACTTCCCAGACGCTTTGAACATTTTGAGCGGCGCTATTTCTTCTGGTCAAAGCATTATTCATGCGTTCGAGTACGTAGGTAAGCAGCTTGATAATGATGTGGGCAAAGAGTTCAAGCTTATGGCTGAGCGATTACTTATTGGTGAAGACCCTGATGATGTTCTTGAACGTAGCAGCAATACTTTTCCTTATTTAGAGTATTTCTTTTTCGCTTCAACGATAAGAATCAACCTAGCTCGGGGTGGCCAGCTCAAAGATGTGATCAACAAAATTAATCGACTTATGTTTGATTCTCGAGCTGTTGAGAAAAAGAAGAATGCATTGACCTCAGAAGCGCGAGCTTCTGCCAAGATTATCGCCTGTTTGCCCGTGATTTTTCTTATCATCTTGAAGTTTACAAGCCCTGAGAACTATAGCTTTGTTATGTTTGAGGAAGCGGGACAACCTATTTTTTATTACGTTCTAGTGAGTGAATTATTAGGTTTCTTTTGCATCTGGCTGATCTTGCGAGGTGTCAATTGATGGACTTTGAAACGGCCATTGTTTGGAGTGTCATATTTATTATCTCTATGGTTCTAGCAACGTATTGCTTGCGTTTTTGGGATAACACGAGAGCAAATATAGAAACTCGAAAAATAATTGGTTCAACACGCGAAGAAAAAAAACGAACGGATTTATTCAAGGCTGTTTTGTCTCGGCTTAGTTTCAATAAGCATGAAACTAAAAGGAAGTTAGTCGCAGCTGGTTTTTACAATGACTTCCTTGCTGATGCTTACTATTTATTGAAAATAATCCCTTTTAGTATCTGCCTAGTATTAATTGGTCTTGACTTCTTTAACGGTAAAACCGAAGTAATATTTGCTTTGCTGTATTTATTGGGGGCCTTATTAGCGTTTGTCATCGCGCCGGATTCCTATGTGTCAGCTCGAGGCAAAGCCAATATAAAGCACATCAGTTCAAGGTTACCTTTTTTACTCGACCTTATGAATGTTTGTGTCCATACCGGCATGACTATTGAGTCTAGCCTAGAGTACTTGGCGAAAGAACTTCACTCAGTAGACAGTAACCTTGCTCATGTTGTGAGAGTGACTGTCGAACGCTCGCGCCTGGTGGGTCTTGAAAAGGCATTAGAAGAATTTTACGAACTCGTGCCGACCAGTGAGTCACAAAGTTTCGTAATGACCATGGTGCAGAGCCTCCAATTTGGTTCATCTGTTGGTCCCGTATTATCGACCTTAGCTACTGATATTAGAGAGCTAAACATGATGGATTTAGAAGAACGGATTGGAAAGATGGGGGCGAAAATGTCAATCCCGCTTATCGCTTTTATCATGGTTCCTATTGTTGTGCTAATTGCTGCCCCTGGTATTTTGAGGATGTTGATGTGATAAAGAAATATATACTAACCGTAATTATGTTGGTTTTAATCTCTGGTTGTACAACGGTTAATAATCAACTTGATACCAAAGAACAATTGCTCATTGGATCGGGTGATTCACAAAAGCTTATAGAGTTTTATAAGGCGAATATCCAATCTGACCCGGTATATAAAGTAAAGCTTGTTAATTTGTATCTAGATCTTAAAGATATCAAATCGGCTGAATTATATCGAAGCACCTATAGTGAAAGTGACCTTGATGATCCAGAGTTTATTCTAACCAATGCTCGAATCTACTATCAGAAAAAAAACTTTGAGTACGCATTAGAAGAGCTTAAAAATTATCGGGATGAAGGTGGAGCAGAATATGAATATCAACTTTTAACCGGAAAAATATTAGCGCAACAAAAGCGATTTACCGAAGCTATTGAGCATTTTGAGGAAAGTCGAAAGCAAGGAGCCTCAGACAGAGAAGCCGGAAACAATATCGCCGTTGTAAAGATAATGCAGTCTGATTATTTAGGTGCGACGGACATTTTATATGACCTTTACCTGTCAAAGCCAAACGACCAGAGAGTGAGTTCTAACTTGATTCTATCTTCGGTTAAATCTCAGCGACCGGATATCGCATTGGAAGTTCTGAAACATTCGAATAGCGATGAGCAGGCTCACAAGCAACTATCTGCATTGATGAGGTCAATATCTAAAAGCAAAGGGAAGAAGGCCGTGACACAGTCAACGATAGAAATGGAACAACAGCTTATTGGTTCTCAAGTTACTTCAGGTGGCTTTGTAGCACCGACATCGCGAGTCAGTAAATTGGATACGACCGCAGAGTTTCAAGCTTCTAGACACAGTGTCGATGGTTCGGTGCTTGACCCAAGAAAACTTAAACCCGGTGCGAAACCTATTTATCGAGTACAAGTGTTGGCGACGTATACGGCGATTCCTTCGGATTTTTTGAACTACTTAAAAACAAATTATGGCTCTGTTTATTCGTATACACATGGACTGTGGAAGCGCTATTGCATTGGTGATTTTAATGACCTAGATGAAGCGAAAGCGTTCTTAAACAGTATCGATATCAAGGGAGCATTCGTTGTTGATTACACCAAGAAAAGGTATGTCCGACTATGAGATCGTTTAAGCGAAAGCAAAAGGGGTCGTTGACGGTTGAAGTTGCTATGGGTATTCCGATCTTTCTGGCGATTGTCTTTGGATGGGTTGAAATCTGTATTTTGACCTTCTCAATGAGCATGACTGATCACGCATTAACGACAGCGGTGATGCGAACAAAAAAAGCGGGCGACTCGAGCAGTAGTAACTCCATTAACTACGGCCAAATGATCAAAGACGAGTTGGACAAAGCGGGCGGCTCTTTGTGGAGCAACGTAGTCAAAGAGGGGAGTGTGATCATCCATGTTAACTATTTTCTAGACTACGAGGGATTTTTGAAATGCACGGATACTTACGCTTCCGCTGATAAATGCCCAGATAAGAAAGATGACCCGGAAGACATGGCATTGGCTGTTTACGCTTTGGAGTACACCTATGATCCGATTGTCTCCATATGGTTCCCAGACATGCCTATCAAGCGGGAAATTATCACTATTCAAGAATATGAAAGATGCTCTTTCAAAATTGGTCAGGGAGCGGGTTGTGCAAGCTAAACAAAAAGGTGCATTTTCAGTTGAGTTGGCGATGGTATTGGTCTTTGCATCAGGCATTTTTGTCGTCGTAGTAAACCATATGTTGGCCATCAATAAAAAAGGACAACTCGACAGAGCTTCCTATTCATTGACCACCATCTTTGCTGAACGAAAACAATTGTTTAATGCCAATATGGATATCTGTGCGGGCGATTGTCGGAAAACAGAACACAACGCGTTTGTGATTGCTTCTGCTTCGATGAAACGAATGATTCCAAATTTTGATAAAACCAAATTTGGGATGCGTATCGACGAGGTAAGGCTTGAAGAAACCGCTTTATCTGGAGGTAAAGTGAATTACCGAAGGGTTCAAAAGACCCTGACTAAAGGGAGCATACACGGATGTGATTTTCCAGACATGAGTGACGTAACCAAGGAAAAAGCGATAGAAATACTCCCGCTGACATCACGAGGCCGCAGGTTACCTATGTATCAGGTTTCTCTCTGTTATGAAATCCCGACTAATTTGATTGGTATCGCTAATGGAGAGGTTTTTCGCCTTGTAAGTACATCTTATTCATTTGCGAGGGTTTAAGGTGAAATCGATAAAGAAAAACCGAGGTGTCGCCGGTATTTTGTTCGTTGGTTTATTGCCTATGATGGTTATTTTCATGGCATTTTCGATGCAGATGTCTCAACAGATGCTGGCGCATACAAGGTTATTGGAAGCCGCAGAGGTTGCTAGTTTAGCACTTATTGCGAGCCCTAAAGAGGACGAAGAAAAGAACGTAAAGTATGCACGCTATTTAGTCGATAGATATGTTGTTGATAATACGGATGATGTTGATGTCGCGGTGTTTACAAGCCGTTGTGAGTACAAAGATGGTTGTGTTCAAGCCAGTGGTGAACTTGCTCCGTTTAGTGACTTTGTGGTGAGTGCGACTGCCAAATATACGTCTTGGATCGCGTACGAAGAGATGAACTTAAAACCGGAATTTTCGGTGAGTGGGCGAGCAGTTACGCGTAAGTATCTGCCTCAGCCTGTTGATGTCTACTTTATCGGTGATTTTAGTGGTTCTATGGGTTACTCGTGGAAGAACGGCAAAATGAAGCTCGATGTCGTTAAAGAGACCATTAAACGAGTCGTCGATGATATTGAAGAGTTTAACACGGAAGAAAAAAGCCGAGTTGCTTTGCTCGGGTACAACCCGCTCCATGTTAAACAATCTGATGAGATAGTAAGACTTAATGCTTATGGCTATCGTGCTTCATGGCGAAAGAAATACGTTTATGACTACGCTCGGAACTCTCCTGCGACAACGGTTAGACGAATGTTTGATAAACCAACCTTGTATAATGAGATCATCGAACCATCGTATGGAATGAGTCGATATGAAGTAGAGAGACTTTATAAGCGAAACAATGATTTTGATGATGACTACAAGTTTTATGATATTCCACTGACTGAAGACTATGACAACTTTCGAGCTCAGTTGATGAGCGCTCAGTTGAAAGCTGGTGGAGGCACCTCTTCTTGGAATGGGATCATTGCAGCGGCACAAGAAGCCAATAAGGCGACCAACCTTAACCCTGAACAAGTGTTTATTGTGTTATCCGATGGTAGCGACAACGACGAGACTTATTTACAGAAATTAGTGGATCAGGGGCTATGTAAAAAGCTGCGCTCAACTATTTCAGCGAAACGAAATCGTTTCCAAAGTAACGCGCCAACTGAAGCTGAGAAAACGAAAGTCACGATGGGCGTCATTGGTATTAATTATAAAGTGGCAGAAACCGATGGCTTTGGAGATTGCTTTGGTAAGAAGAACATCTATCACGCTAAAGTGCATATTTCGGAGCTAGCCGACCGCCTATTTCGGTTTTAATCGACCACCAAATCCGTTTTTAACCAACCACTCATTTCGGTTTTAATCATCCACTTTTCGGTGTGTTTCCGAAATCGATGGTCGATTTACCGAAATAAACCTCTTTTCTCTTTTAAATCAATAGGTTTAACCTGAGTCTTTCATGTTGAGAGCACTAAGGATAAATCATGCCGAAAAAGAGAATGCCAATGAATAAAATTAAGGAAATCTTACGCCTCCGATACGAGTGCAATCTTTCTAATCGACAGATCGCCGCTTGCCTCAATATTGCTCATTCCACTGTATCCCAGCATCTATCCCGATTTAAATCCAGTGGCCTCACGTGGCCACTGGAAGAGACTCATCATGAAAATCAAGTCACCCAAGCTTTGTTTGATGGTCGCTCATCTTCTCAGCATAAAGTGATGCCTGATTTCACTCTCTGCTACTTAGAATTGAAGCGTAAAGGGATGACTAAAGCTTTGCTTTGGGAAGAGTATTGTCATCAGCATCAAGACAAAGCCTATGGCTATACACAGTTCTGCGAACTGTATAGACGTTGGCTAAAGACACAAAAACGCAGTATGCGCCAACTTCACCATGCTGGTGACAAGCTCTTCATTGACTACTGTGGCCCAACGATCCCTGTTGTGAATCCAGATACAGGAGAATGCCGACATGCTCAGGTATTTGTCGCCACTTTAGGAGCGTCAAATTACACCTATGTCGAGGCGAGTGAGAGCCAAGGGCTTGAACACTTCCTCATGGCTCATGTGAATACCTTTAATCACTTTGGTGGTGCTCCGAATCTACTTGTACCTGATAATCTGAAATCTGCTGTAACGAAAGCAGACTGTCATAGCCCTATCCTCAATGAGAGCTACCGAAAACTGGCACAACATTACGGCGTTGCTGTGATGCCAGCCAGGCCCTACAAGCCTAAAGATAAAGCCAAAGCTGAGAACGCAGTTCTCATCGTAGAGCGCTGGATAATGATGCGCCTTCGCCACCAAGTGTTCTATACAATGGCTGAGCTGAACCTGGCTATCCGAAAGCTGATGCATGACTTAAACCAACGAGAGATGAAACAGCTTGGTGTCAATCGACATGACTTGTTCAACAAAGTTGACCGTCCAGCGTTAAAACCACTGCCATCGCAACCATATGTGTATATCGAAACTAAACGAGCAACCGTCTCCCCTGATTATCACATTCAATATAAAAAGCACTTCTACTCTGTGCCGCACCAACTTGTTGGGCAACAAGTTGAGCTTGAAGCAACGCATCAAATAATACGTATCTACCACAAAGGGAGCATTGTTGCTCACCACTGCACAAGCCAAAAAGAATATGGTCTCTCTACCGTTTACGAGCATATGCCAAGCAACCATCAATACCAATCATGGACACCCGAGCGTTTTATCCGTTGGGGAAAATCTATTGGGCCAGCCACAGGTGAACTGACTCAGATGTTGCTCAAACGCCCAGAGCATGAAGCATTGGCCTTTAGAAGTTGCTTTGGGTTACTAAGTCTTGCCAAAAAGCACTCAGACGCACGGTTAGAACAAGCTTGCCGAGATGCCTTAGTGACAGAGAAGCCATACCTTGGCTTCGTCAAAAACTTATTGAAGAACCATCGAGAAGGCACTCTCTCTCAGCCTTCCACTGATACCCCAAACCTTAAACACACTAATGTTCGTGGTTCCAACTACTACCACTAGGAGAAACAATATGGACGCAATAATCCAACAGTTAAAATCACTACGCCTAAGTCATGCTTCTGATGCACTGGAACAGCAAAGGATACACCCCGCGACCTATGCTGAACTTGGCTTTGAAGAAAGGTTAGGACTCATCCTTGATCATGAGATAGTGAACCGAGATCAAACCAAAATCCAACGACTTAAACGGCAAGCCAAGCTGCGCCTAAGCGCTAGCGGTAATCAACTGGACTACCGCCCAGAACGAGGCTTAAAAAGAGCAATGATGGGAGAGTTATTATCAGGCACTTATTTACAAAAGCGACAGAATGTCCTGATTACAGGTGCAACAGGTGCAGGTAAAACCTATGTTGCTTGTGCGCTCGCCGAGCAGGCGTGTGAGCAACACTGCCCAAGTCGTTATTATCGCCTAAATCGTTTACTTGATGACCTGAGTAGTAGCCGCCTTGATGGCAGCTATCAAAAGCTGCTACTGAGCTTGTCTAAGAAAAAACTGTTGGTTATCGATGACTGGGGAATGGAAAAACTCAGCCAAGAGCATGCAAGTAATCTTCTCGAAGTGCTAGAAGATAGATACCAAGAGTGCAGTACAATCATTATCAGCCAACTACCTGTAAAAGAATGGCACGAGATGATCGACAACTCGACGATCGCTGATGCGATCTTAGATAGGTTGGTTCATCAAAGTCATAGAATCGAGTTACGAGGGGAATCAATGAGAAAACTGGCTTAAATCGACCACTTGGAGTAAAACTAAGGAAGAGAAAAGAGAGGCTTAAAAAGGTGGTCGATTAAAAACGAAACTAGGGGTCACATCAGCCGAAATACGCAAAAGATGGCGAAGATGTATACAAGTACATTTTGAATTTGATTAATGAAGAAACCGGAAAACTAAAGGATTAACATGAGATACCTAGTAATTTTATCTACGATGCTAATGTCTCCATTGGGCTATGCGAACTGCTTGGGCAATGTCGGAGAGTACGTCACTTCGAAAACGTTGGTGTCTTCTCATACTGTGACGACACAAGTGATTGGAAAGCTGGTAGAGCTTGATGAGAAACCTCAAAATGAGGTTATCAATAGAGAAAGTGAAGTTATTCAAATCGCAGCTCAAGATGATGTGTGTTTCTATGATAAAGCGACGCAATCCTTGGTACTTAATTATCCAATTAATGTGTACCAATTGGATGAAAGCCATAAACAAGTATTAGGGCAGTACCTTAGCTTAGTTGATGACAAGTCGAAGATTTATATAGAAGGACATGCAGATAGCTTAGGCAGCAAAAACTACAACAAAGCATTGTCATCTCGACGCGCTGGGCAAGTGGCGAGCTACTTGAAAAAAGATCTTCATCAAGGAAGTCGCATTGTTGAATATGCATATGGTGAAAGTGCGCCAATTTGTAAGGTTGAAGACAACAAGGAAACAGGTTGTAACCGACGAGTTGTGATCACTGTTAAGTCGTAATGGGCTTGGTTGTCGTTGTCTGTATTTTTATTTTTTGGGCCGCGATGTTAAGCGGTGTATGACCCGTCCTGATATGGGTTGACACTTGATTGACTAAAACGCTCGATGTACTTCATCGGGCGTTTTGTATTTTAGAGCGGTGTGAGGCCTATATTCATTATAGATTTTTACTGATTCGGCGACCATTTTCTTTGCTTCATCTAAATCATTAGGCTTATTCAACAGATACTCCATCTTCAATATTCCGTTGATCCTCTCTGCCAACGCATTCTGATAACAGTCATAGCCATCAGTCATTGAGCAAGATACATCATACTGTCGATGCAACTCTTGGTATTCCACAGAGCAGTATTGAACACCTCGATCTGAGTGATGTACAAGCTCACCTGTATTCTTCCGCTCTTTCAACGCGTTTAAAAAGGCCTGCTTGACCGTGCGAGCTTTCATATCATCACCTATGTGATAGCCCACGATTTTTCTTGAGTAAGCGTCCGTCACTAAACTGAGATAAGTACTACCACACCGCGTTGCTAGATAAGTAATATCTGCAACCCATAATTGCTCTGGTCTTTCCGGTATTAAGCCTTCTTTGATTCGATTTGGATGGCAGTAAAAGCGATGATTACTGTTTGTGGTTCGATGATAAGCCCTTCGATTCGGCACTAATAATCGATTCATTCTCAGCAGAGAAAATAAGCGGTCTCGACCGATTTCAATATCATTCTGAGCAAGTAAATACTTGATCTTACGAGCCCCTATACGAGGGTGCATCATCCTTTGCTCCTTCACAAAACCGAGTACTGATTCATCTTTCTTTGTCTGATGAATTTCTGTAACACAGCGCTTGTAGAAAGCTTGTCGTGTAATACCGATGAAGTGACAAGCTTTAGTGACGGTCAACTTTCTGACCGTTTTTTCCTTAATAACTCGGCCTTGCGCTTCTTTGAGATTCGGACACCGAAATCTCGATCCATGACTTTTACAACCGCTTCAAAGAACTCAGCTTTGAGCTGAGTCTCTTCTAATTGCTGCTCGAGTTCTTTGATTCGTTGCTCTGGGGTTTGAGTTGAGGAAGAGTTTGACATAGTCGCTCCTAACGCTCTCGATTGTTCTGTTCCTTTAGACCAATCTAGTTGACCATGTTTGCGAAGCCAAACTAAAACGGTAGAGCGACCTTGGATCCCATAACGTTCTTGAGCTTGCTTATAAGTCATTTCGCCTTTTTCAACTTGGCTGACGACTGCCAATTTAAAGGCAAGAGAATAATCTCGTTGAGTACGTCTACTTGTTGTTTTCATGACACTCTCCAATTTCATGTTGGAAATGTGTCAACCATATTTAGGACGGTACAGTATAAACAAAGGGAGCCCATCTGGGCTCCCTTTTTTGATTCATCGCGTTATTTGATAACTAGATAATATAACCAACCACCTATGCCGTTGGCTCAGGTAGTTCTTCTGTATCCACCTGAGTCGGTGTCAGATACCCACATAGCTCATCGTAAGGAATAGGGCGAGAGAAGTAATAGCCTTGCATCAAATCACATCCACAGGCCTTTAGAATCGAGAAGTGCTCGTTTGATTCTACGCCTTCTGCTAATACCACCATGCCGAAGTTTTTGCCAATTGCGATAATGTTTTGCACCATAGTGAGTGACTGCTGGTCTATAGCGATGTTTTCAATGAAACTCTTATCAATCTTAAGTTCGTCGATAGGGAGTGCTTTCAACATGCTCAATGATGAGTAGCCGGTACCGAAGTCATCTAGAGAGATCTTAATATCGTTTTCTTTGAGGGCTTCGAAAAGCGGCTTCACTATAGCCACATCTTCAATGAATAAGCTTTCAGTAATCTCTAGCGTTAAGCAGCTAGGAGAGAACTGATACTTCTCAAGCGTTGCGAATAGGTGTTCTGAGAACGACTTATGTGAAAACTGACGCACGGATATGTTGATCGAAAGGCCGATCTTTTGTTCTGTTGTTCGATGCAAATGAGCGATTTGCATGATGCTGGACTCGATAATAAAGGTACCGAGTTTTTGCATTAAACCCGTGCTCTCCGCGACCGGTATAAACACATCGGGCGGAACAAATCCTAGTTCGTCATCAATCCAACGAACCAATGCTTCTACGCCATGAGTACTCTCATCAGCGCGAACTAGAGGTTGGAAAGCCATGAATAACGTTTGTTTCTCAATCGCAATACGTAACCGTTGCTCTACTTTCATTTTGTAGAGGTGAGCGTCTTGCATGGCTGTGGTGAAAATGCTGTACGAGTTTTGCTGCTGCTTCGCTTTATACATCGAAATATCGGCGGAGCGGAGTAGGCTATCTAGATCTTTTCCGTGTTCAGGGAAACGCGCAATGCCGATGCTACAGCCCAACAAGAACTGAGAATCTTCGACCTCATAAGGTTGGGAAAGGACTTCGATAAGGCGTTCTGCCAGTCGTTTAATCTCGGTTTCACTCGTTATCGGCGTTAAAAACAAAAACTCATCACTAGACTCGCGCACCAATAAGCTGAGTCGAGAGCGGAATCGCATCAAACGCAATGCGATCTGTTTGAGCACCTTGTCACCGAAGTCGTGCCCGTGGGTATCATTGACACATTTAAAGTTATCGATATCGATAAACAAAAGCGAGAATTGCTCTGACTCATCTTCTATCCATTTACCAATGTTTCGGCGCATGTATAAGCGGTTTGGTAGAGAGGTTAATGGGTCGTGGTTGGCTTGGTAAATTAGCTGACTTCGAGTTCTTTGCTCGTTCTTAGCGATCGACTTAACCAATGTATAGAAGCCAAACTGTAGAAAGATAAAGGCAACGAAAAGAACGCTGAACTCAGAAACGAATATTTTATCAACATGATCGAGGTCGGTTCGGCCAATAACCCAAAGCTTATAGTTGTTGATGTATTTTGCACTTAATAGCGCGTGATAATTACCGTTATCGACAACAAAGGAGTACGTTGAATCTTCATTTTTAGCGTTATCAACACTCAAGCCAGTTTGTTGAACAAAATTTTCAACGGCCAGTTTCATGGTGCTATCGCTGATAGGTTTTAAGTACGAATCTAGATTGTTGATGTCGCTAGAGTGAAACTGTCGATAGCGATCTTCTCTGACCAAACTTAACGTGTTGTAGCTGCCGGCATGGGCATTGTTCTCGAAGACGATAGTGTTGTCTAAGCGCAAGCCCGCCGTCATAACCGCATCGACGTTCTTGCCATCGATTGAGATTGATTTTCTTAACGGGATAACGAGGCTGTTCAATGATTGTTGAAAATAGGTTCGTCCCAAAACCATTTTGTCACTGGACATGGCTTCTAGAAATGAGTCTCTAGTGTATGGGTATTGAAGTAAGTTTCGCTGATCAGACAGTTGCATGTTGGAACTGATGGCGAGATAGTCCCCTTGGGGATTGAGTAGCCCAAAAGCTGCAATCGCAGGGTGAGTATCTAGCAGCTTATCCAGTATTGGTCGAATTTGAATGGAGGCAGTACGAGTGAAGTCAGACTGCTGGGCCAATTGGTGGCCAACCACTTCAAGCAGGGCTTCTTGACTGGTCAACAGTGAGCTTACAGAGCTAGAAAATAGCTCGACTTGAATATGTTGTTGTTGGGTGAAATCATCTCTGTTGGCTTGCCATTTAGTTACGCCCAACACGGCGAAAAGTATCACGGTCAGCAGTACGATCAGAGCGTACAGAGACCAGATATTTTTCTTAAATAGAGCCATGAGATGCCTTTTGTTGGTGACTACTTTTAACAGAGTGCAAGCGACAAACTATTAGGTCGTCAGCGTGATTCATGCAACGAAAGATACAAACATCAATGATGAAAGTATCAGTGATTAAATAGTGTAACGACTACGAGCAGAGATTCTTGAGTAAAATATTAATATTCACCACACTGATAACGATTTGCTCATGATTAATCACGGTTTATGGTCAGTAAATCGCTATAGATTAGAAGCAACCGAGTCAATCCAGATTTGTTTTCAAACGACGTAGCATTACCGCAAAGCAAAAAGCTTACTGTGTGAGACGTTAAGTCATCACTACGAGTAAGCTCTTTATGCATGCGCAGTCTATTCTAACAGTAGCATTAAGCTAAGTTGAATTATTTTTTGGTCACGGCGATAGGTAATTGCTCGTTAGCACCCCATTCAGTCCATGAGCCATCATAAACCCCCATTTCACCTGAATATCCAGCCAGCTTAGCGGCCAATAAGATGATGCAAGCCGTCACACCAGAACCACAGCTAAAGAACATCGGTTGAGAGGGGGTTAAGTCTAGGGTCGAGAAAATGTCGACTAACTCTTCTTGAGGCTTCAATTTACCTGCATTTAAGACTTGTGCAAATGGTAGGCATATGGAGTTCGGAATATGGCCACTGCGCAAGCCTTCACGTGGTTCAGGTACTTCTGAATCGAAACGAGCTTGTGAACGTGCATCTAGAATGTTTGCACTCTTATCGTCGGAGTAGTTTTGGATTTGCTGAGCATTAACAAAGTAGTTGTCTTGGACCTTTCTGTCAAAATCGCCCGGTTGCACCGCTGTTTTGTAGTCGGTATCTGTAGGGTAACCGGCTTCTATCCATGCAGGTAAACCACCATCTAAGATGTAAACGTTGTTGTGGCCCATTGCCATGAACATCCACCATGCACGGGGGGAAGCGAAGGTTCCTGAGTTATCGTAAACCACAATGGTGCTGTCTTGGTTGATACCAATTTCTTGTGCACGTGTGTTGAAGTGTTTTTCGGTCGGGAACATGTGAGGAAGCAAGGTGTGCTTATTACAAAAGTCTTTGTCGTAATCAAAACGAATCGCACCAGGAATCATTTGTCCTTTGATCTTTTCTGACTCACTTGGAATCTGAAATTCGATACTGGCGTCGAGGATTACAATGTTGTCTTCTTCTAGCAAACGTTGTTGAAGTTGATGCGGTGAAATGAGTGGCTGAGTCATTCTTATTATGTCCATTCTTGTTGATACATCGATTAGTGCCGTTATATCGATTCGTCTCGTTATATCGACGACTAAGGCGCAGTCCGGCAGTGGATGAACTGATAACTGCTTTGTCCGGTTATTTGATTGTTTAATGTATCAAGCGCGACCACAGAATCAAGAGGGCAGTCTGTTGTTGGTGGAATGGAAACGCGAAATATTTGGTTGTCTTGAGTTTCAACTGTGAGGTAGCGCCTATGTCCGTCTAGAGATTGAGTGAGAGTATTAGAAATCACTTTGGCTTGAATACGTTGCCCTGTCTCTGAGGTCAAAGGGAAGTAGGTGAGAGCCAACAGCACACCGACACCACACATTAAGATAAATAGACCTATTTTTAACTGTTTCATGAGAGTAAGTCTTTGAAGGTAATCTTGAAAAGATAAGCCAGATTGGCAGTAAAGTGAATGTAATCAATCAGAAAGTTTGAGTGGTTATCCATTCTTATACGATCAAAAAGTGAGCATCGCTGCTTCCTGAATTGGGATGTTAGCCCATCTATCTATGGTTCAAACAGCTAAGTAGCTTCATATTTTTTCTCAAATGAAAACACTTAATTACAACACGACTAATTGAAAATAAATATTTAATCTATTTTGGTTTGTTGGACACTTTATAGGTGATGACCAATCCCATAAATAATATTTAGTTAGTTGTCATTAAATAATTCTCTCGTGACTATACATTGTAGATATAAATGTTTTCTCGATAAAAATTCACTTTAAAGATGGAGATTTTTATGAAAAGAGTACTAGGTGTCCTGTCAGGATAAATAGTTATCATGAGGAATTTTACAGCTGAACCTTTACTATGATTTAGTAAATTGTGCATCCATACATATAAAAACTAATAAGTGCCAATATATGCTTTCTATTTCACTATTATAATAATGATGATTTAGTATTAATTATGTATGGTGATGTATGGTGAGAATAAAAAGTTTATGGTCGATGTTTTTGATGTTTCTAAGTTTAGTAGTACTTAGTGGGTGTGGTCATGGTGTTAGTGAACTTGTAGTTACTCCGAAGATCACTAATATTCCTGTAGGCCTTGATATTCAGCTTAAAGCAGAAAAAGTACTAGTAAACGGAAAGGTTATTAATGTCACAGATAGCAAAGATGTTAAGTGGTCCAGTTCTGATAAGTTTATTGCTAGTGTTGACGAAAATGGACTGGTTTCGACTAAAAATGTAATTGGTATTGTGGAGATCACCGCAACGGGGATCTTTAAAAGAAAGACGTACACGGATACTGTCATTGTCGACGTCACTGAAGATGGTATAGAGTCGATTACAATAACACCTCAATATGACTCCGTACCTATAGGCTTGACAAGAGCTTTTATTGCAACCGCGAACTTATTTAGTGGACGTTTTGTCGATGTAACAAACGATAGTTCTACAGTTTGGGTTAGCAGTGATTTGGATATCGCAGCAATTTCAAATGATGGAGAAGGCAAGGGTGTAGCCGAAGCTAAATCTATAGGTTCCTCTACCATCACCGCGTCCGTTGAAACTGCAGGAGGGAGTCATAATGGCTCGGCAACCCTAAATGTTATGGAGGCAATTGCCGTTTCGTTAGAAATCTTACCGCAGGAACACACTATTGCAGTCGGCCTCGATGAGCAGTTCTCTGCAATTATCTATATGTCTGACGATGAAGAAATTGATATAACAAAAAATGATTCAATTACTTGGTCGAGTAGTGACCCAAAGATAGCAACTATTTCAAATTACCCAAGTTCAAAAGGACAAGTTACAGGAGTTGATATTGGCACAGTAAGCATTGCTGTTTCAGGCTTGATTAATGGTGAACACATTTATGGTACTGCGCGCTTGGATGTGATGGAAAACGTTATAACCTCGTTAGAAGTTAAACCAAAAATTCAATCTGTACCAGTTGGCCTAGATAGATCTTTTAAGGTGTTTGCTCATTTGTCTGATGGGCAGGTAGTTGATGCGACGAGCGACTACGAGGTTAGTTGGAGTAGCAGCAATACTGATTTAGCCACTATCTCTAACTCATCATCTAACAAGGGTAATGCTACTGGCGTTTCCATGGGCGACGCTACTATTACAGCGTTTGTCGAAGTTAATAATAACGAGATTGTGGATACTGCGAAGCTTAGCGTGACCGATGCTGTGCCTATTAATTTGGAGGTTACTCCAAAACCTCAACTAAGCGCGGATACCCCTCAGATACCTCTGAAGTCTGAAAAACAATTCAAAGCCGAAGTGGTAATGTCAGATGATGAACGAGTTGATGTGACCAAAGACAAGAACCTTTCTTGGATTAGTGAGGATTCGAGTGTTGCAACCATCTCTAATAATTTAATAAGCAAAGGCTTGGCTACAGGGGAAGGCGTGGGTACAACGTCTATTACTGCCAAGTTTCTATCGAATGATTACACTTTAGAAGATAGTGTTGTGTTGAGAATTACCCCAGCTCACTCTATTAGCTTTTCGGTTATATCTGAGCAGTATTTTAACGAAGTTGTTGGAGTTGATGTCGAATATCTAGGTTACTTCAAAAGAACAATGGGCGACTACTCTATAATCTCGGGTAGCGAGTATTTGACTAGTGATATGAGTGAGATTTACGTCAGTCGTTTTACTTCTATCTTTGGAGAAAATACCAAATTCTTTTTTGGACAAAGCAATTATTCACCCATTTCTGGCTCCTTACGTTATCAAGCAACCTTTAAGTGGCCAGACGATTCCACAAGTGAAGGTGTATTGGAGTGGGATTTTTATAGGATGCATTATGTTTTGAATGATCTTGCCGCTGTTCAAAACCTAATAGATAATAATTGGGACTTTACTCTTACCGTCTCTAATATTATGTAAGTTAGCCAAACTATTCTAATGTTATTTTAAAGGGGCTATATTTCGTAAATCGATGGAGCTAAGTCAGTAACGAACCTACGATCTGATGAGTTGCATTTATTATACATCGTAGCCTCTTACTAAAACCTCTCGTTGGTTCAGCCATGACTGAAATGACTCTTTTCTATGTTAGTACTAGTACTGTAAGGTTAATAACATAATATTTTGGCTCGCTAAGTCACGAAAGCTGTTCGTGATATAGCTGTACCATTAGGTCATCCTCATCTTGTTGTCATCGCTCACCTTTTTTACGATTGTACTCAATTAACTCAGTGTCCAAAATATCTGTTCGGAGCAGATTTTCGAGTCATGGGCATTTTGTTATTTTATTTATTTTAAGTGCTCAATTTATTTCGTTGATTCATTGCTAGCATCCACAAAATTTAGTTGGGGAAGGTAAAATAGATGAGTTCTTTTAGGATTTCGAGCAGAGGCGTTAGCTTAAGCCTTATTATCGCAATCTCTTTTTCGCTTGTTGGATGTAACTCTGAGAACGATAGTGGAAACACCAGTCAAAATAACAATCCAGATAAAAACGTTTATGGAACGCTTTCGCCCCAAGATGCAACATTTTCGACTGGATTTGTAGATTCTTACGAAATTGACTTATCTTCTAAAGTTTTCTCATCTTCAGGAGGAGGCTTTGTTCTTACTCATGTTGATGTACTATCTGATGAAAGAAAGTGTGAAATCGAATCTTTTACAAATACTGGTTTCTTTATTCGTGGAACTGACGTAAAAGCATGTAACTATCGATACTATGTTTCTCCGTTAGCTTCTGACTCGAAGATTCAGAGTGCGTCTTCGACTGAGGCAGGTTTAGTTACTGATACTTCAAGTATGGCTATTGCAAGAGTGGCTGTTAGTTCTGATCTGGCAATGACAGAACTGGTACCCATTAGCGCTACTAGTTTAGTCAATGAAGAAATTCATATTTCTTTAGATACAGAACTTGAAAAAGTGGGTATTAACTTAACTGAAGAGTTTGTTTTGACTGAGGCTACTTCAGCATATAATTACCTGAGCACTGTTCAAATCGATAGTTTTGATAATCAGTCCATTGACTATACACCAGCTTCAGACTTTACAGGTATTGACCGTGTACTTTATACACTGGAAGACTCTTCGAACGGAATCGTTTTGATGGGAATATTGGATGTTGCTGTTGGTTATGAAGCAAATCAAGGTTTTACTATTGATGATGGTATCATTTATGCGGAAGCAATCAATATAGGTACCCCAACTGATATCGATATTAGTGATTTTGTTTCATCTGATGATGAGGATGATTATCAATTAGTGTATGTCAATACTTTTAACGCAGATGTTGCGTCGAAAGACCCGTTGGATATTAGTAATAAAGTTATCACTTTTACGGCGTATTCCGCAGGATATCACTATATTAGTTTTGCCGTTAGTGACCACAATGGTGCTTATGATATGGGATTGATTAAAGTTAATGTAGTGGATCCAAACCAATCAGCACGTTGGGAAGGGGTAAGTCACCTACTTGATTTTTACACAGCTCCTCCAACAGCTTTAGACTCTGCAGCGGCGGGTTCTCTATATACAATAGCTCTATCTGACACGGAGTTTTCTCCAACGATCATTATGGCGGGTTATAACTGGCAAACCGCGCAAGCTCATTGTTCCAAAATCGGAGCAAGTGTCCCTACAGTCGTTCAATTGCTAGAAATGACTAATGATATTAAGTTGCAAGTTTTACATAACTGGCCGACTCAAACACCATACGTTGCTGTAGATGAATTTTCAGGTGAGCCTGCATGGGTGGACTTAAGAGATGATGTTGTTAGTACAGGGGCCTTGAGTGCGGGTGATGGATACTATCTAAGTTGTGTAAAGCAAGGTCTAATGCAAGTCTTGCCTTCATCAAGTGACGTAGTCGTAGCGGATGGTGTAGAGGTTGGCAAAGTTTTCATTGAGTTAAAACTAGATGGTGAACCACGGCCAAATACGGCGGTGACTGTTTCTGTTTCAAGCCCGTTTGTATCATTGGACAATGATACAGTAGTCTCGGATGACAGCGGTTTAGTTGAATTTAGTCTAACTAGCTTAAAAGCAGAGACTGTCACAATGACATTTGACCTTGAAGGGTTTCAAGAACAGTTTGATATCAAGTTCATTGGTGACGAAAAAACGGCAGTTGTAACATCTGAGACGACATATAACTCTGCTCAATATCAGGCTGATAAAGGTAACGAAGTTACGGCAATATTAAAGGATCAAAACAATAATCCAATTGAAGGTTATTCTGTCCAATTTTCAGTCACGAGTGCTATACACCCAGAGAGCGGTCAATTAGTGTCGCCAATTATAGTTAAGAAGCAGGAAAGCACGGATGCTAATGGCGTTCAAGAGTTAAATGTCGAATGGGATCCTCAATATGTTGTACCTAGAGAAAATATGTCATTCGACGTGACATCTTTTTATACTACTTCAACAACAAACTATTCAGAGTCTAAAAGCACGGTAACTTTTACTTCGTTCATGTGTGGAAGCGTCGATAATACAGAGCAGCTAAACGCCGCTGGAGCATGTATTAAAGTTGCATCAGATTTCAATGACGAAGGTCGTCTATTCTCCTCGAATCCGAGCATTCCTTTCATGGAACGTGTTGGTAAAGTAGATGGAATTGATTATACATATAGCTATATTCACCATGAAGATGATGGGCCTAAAGGTGGGGAGTTTGCTCGCTTTAACTACGCTCAAGCTATGGAATGGTGTTACTTTCTTAATAGTATTGAGTTGAATGGAAGATCTAATTGGAATATGCCTTCGTTTGTGGTTTTGAGAGATTTATATTCAGGACGAGGCAACATGGTGGAAAATTTTGGTTGGCCTGAAAACAATAATTGGACTTTGTGGAAACGACCTCTTAGTAATCAATCGGGTTATGACTCATTTGATCTCCAGTATGGTGAACGCCATACATCTCTCAACCCGGAAAGCTTCATCACCACATCGTGTGTTTCAGAGGCTTCTTCAAAGTAGTAGAGATAGTTCAAATTTCTAATTCGCGGTCCTTTAGGGCCGCATATCAGCTCTTGTCTC
This sequence comes from Vibrio sp. FE10, assembly GCF_030297155.1. NCBI lineage: Bacteria > Pseudomonadati > Pseudomonadota > Gammaproteobacteria > Vibrionales > Vibrionaceae > Vibrio > Vibrio apostichopi. The sequence continues at coordinate 1,414,124 of NZ_AP028068.1, forward strand.
AAGTGGTTGGTATTGCGATTATATTTCACTTATTACAAATAAGATTACTAGTTTTGGAGACCTTGTATGTCAAATAGAACAACTAAATTAAGAGTCTACAATCTGATAAGCAACATTCACTCCCTCTCGTAGCCTTATGCCTAAAACTCGCACAAAACAACTAACTGGAAGCAATGCAATCAGTCACTTATTAACCGTGGTTCTCTGGCCTTTTGGATTGATGAAGAAGCGATAAGTGACTGGGCGTAAAGCAAGCAGAATAAGCGCGGTAGGCCACGTTGATTCAGTGATTAGCTATCACGACAGCACTCATGGTGAAACGCGTGTTTTCTACTCTACTGAGAGTGATGTAAGGATTTATCAACTCGATATTTGGGCTAGCCCATGTTCCGTTAAGTTGTCCACATTACACCTGTATAGTCGTAGAACTAAGCAAGTTGAGGTCTCATTTAAGACAAAACGAGAGGAGCGAAACAGCAATGCATCGAGTTAAACAGTTGCATGGTGGCCGTTTAAGTTTAAGAAATTACAATGCACAAGTGGCTGAAACTTACGCGTTGAACAAGCTGACTGGGCTAGGTATGCCTCAAATTTGTCGTATTGAATAAAAAGCATGCGAAACGGGCGGCTTTGTCTCTAAATGGAATTACGCAACAAAGCCGACTTTTTGTCCTAATCTTTGTCTAGCAAATCTTGCAAGTATTCATCAGTAAAAGGGACGAGGTCTGCAATTACTTTGGAAGCGAGAATATCGTGAGCATTTAATTTAAGTTGTACATAGCTATAGTGCTTACCAAAAAGCTTCACGCCTCCAAACGGAACAAGGTTTCCTTTGGAAACAACATCGAATTCTACATTGGAGCTATAAAGGTCGAAAAAAAACTGATTATGACAGTTAACATACAGGTATTTGATAGCGGTATTTTTACGTAAAATATTAATTACATTAAGTATTATGACCATTCGAGGCGTGGAGAGAAAACTGTAACCTGATATAAGATACATATTAATTGGTTCTTCTTCAGGAATGTTTTGTGCGATCAGTGTGCACTCCGACAAGTTATTAGGATTAAGTTGAGACTCTTCAGTCTTGGAAGGGACAAACCCATAAAGTAAGTGACCAATCAAATTATCGGTTTGATCAATAAATGTGTTGATCAGCAAGTTCCTCTTCTTAAGCATATCGATATCGATATCAATACCTAAATAGTCAAAATGAAACACTTGCAAAAGTTCGCAAAGTTCGTTTTCGTCATCCAAGGAAGAGTAATGTCGCATGCTAAAACTTGTGGATTTAGATGAATAAGGGTTAAGTGTACGATCACTTGCGTGGCTAAGAATCTTCTTCTTCTTCACTGATATATTTTTTATTGGATCAATTAGCTGAGCTACATCTGTACCAAAACACCTTGCAACGAGGAGCTGTTTTGTAAGCTTTGGTACTGTTACTCCTCGCTCCCAACGACTAAGCGTAGTCAGATCTAATTTTGTAAAGATTGTGTTTGATTTTACTAAGAACTCTAGTACCTCTTGTTGAGTTAAGTTTTGTTCCTTTCTCATATTTTGTAAATAGCGTGCGAACGATATAGCCATTACTTTCTCCAGTACTTTTAAGTTAGTATTTGTTTTTAATAGGAAAAATAAATATATTACAAGTGGTATTTAATGTCTCTCGTAATTCATGAAAGTCCATAGATTATTTTGTAGCTTAGCTAACTCAGACTAAACAGTTTTATTTTAGCATATAGTTTCATATTAGAGTAACGTAACTAGTACCATATTTTTAGCCGATTTATCATGAATTATTCAGGGTTCATTCTCATTGTAAGCATAGTGATAAATGCAAATTTTAAAATGCTCAATATTAATCTTTCTTGGTTACGCATAATGCATCTCATCGCATCGCTGCAAGGAAATTTCAGTGTTACTGCGAATATAAATATATAAAAATATTTTAATAGTAATTATCTTAAAGGAATTAATAATGAACAATTTTAAAAAATGTGCTTTGACGGCTGCTCTACTAATGGGAATGGGTGTAAGCGCTGGTGCGATGGCAGCAAATGCAACGGTTGTTTGGAGTGGTATTGTTCCAACATCTAATGCATCTGATACGTTAGTTATTACGGGTTTTGCTGGCGATATGTCTGCTTTGACTGGCACAATTAGTGCTGATAGTGATGGTGTTTTTACATCAGATTCTATTGTTCTTGAAGCTCACGTCAATGATAGTGATGATGCAGATGCACCAACAGTTGGTGTACTTACGTTAGCTAACTGGACTCTTACAGATGCGACCGTTAGTTATGACGGTATTGCTAACCCAGCTCAAGTGGTTACTGTTGAAATTAACGGTGCTCCAGCAACGGTTGGCGAAGACATTGCAAGTGTAGACACAATCTCTACAAAAGTTAGCCAAACAGCTGTACTTCCAGCTTCTGAGGTTGGTGGTGCTAGCGTTCAGGCATCTCTATCTGTGTTGGCTTCAATTATCTAATTATAAAATAGAGTTTAAAGGCTCGTTAGCAATAGCGAGCCTTTGTTTTTTCCGTTGGTGCCAAAAATGAAAATGAAAATTATATGTCTATTAGTTATTAGTTTTAATGTAAATGCGGCCTTTAAAGTTCTAAATATAACTACGAGTATAGATATTAGCAATATCTATACCAACGCAATCAAGTCAGTTGAATTTGTCCCGTCTACTCTAGACCTAATACCAACAGATGACAAAACCAAATTTTCTGACACTAACACGATGTTAATTGTTGAAACGGATATACCTAAAGAAATTGTGGGCATACCTTATCTGATAAGTTTAGTTAAGAATGATGCTAGCTGCATTGATTATTCGGGAAATGTTAGTCAGCAAGACGAGTTTGTTAGTCTGACTATAGATGATAAAATTATTGTTGAAGGTGGTTCTCTATCATTTTTTGATTTCAATAATAATGATGGAATAAATAAACGCAGCGAACATAGTATAGATCTGACCTTTAAACCTTTTGACCAAATAATTTCATTAAATAAGCCAGACAGGTGTAATGGTGAAATTGAACTTAACATAGAGGTAGATATATAATGTTTTATTCAAAAAATATTACCTTTTTCATCGTGTTTACATTCCAAATTTACTCTAGCTTTTCATTTTCATCTAATATACCACCAGGGTTTGAAGAATTATTTGAAATAAAGGAATCTATGGTAAGAGTAAGAAATCTTGATGGTACATTGACGACTCCAATTCCATTTTTAACTTCTTTTAATATCCTAAAGTTAGACTCAAAAAATAAAGATGCAATTGAACGTGTGTCTAATTATTTAGAAATGAATTCAATCGACGTAGATTATAGACAAGAGATCATAGAAGAGTTGTTGCGGGGAATCGAAGATGGTTCTCAATGTCTTGGTAAGCTAGATGAGTGTGAGATTTATCCTGAGAAATTCGAAATAGTTCATAATTATAATGATCAAGAAATGTATCTATTTGTTTCACCAAAGGTTTTGTCATTTGTAGATAACATAGCAGATCAAAAGTATCACTCCTCAATAAGCCAATATAATGGCTTGATAAATTCGTTTGATCTATACGTTAGTGACTATAGTGATCAAAACTCAAATATATCATTGAATGACCAAACTATATTAGGCCTACCTTATGGCTACATTAAAAGTGATTTTAATATCAATAATAGTGAATCTGGTTCAGATTTATATGAAGCCGCATATCACTTAGATATAGATGCGTTTACAGCAAAAATTGGACATTTCGAATTTGATCCAAGAGTAAACTCAACAGATTATTTGAATAATACTACACGTCTAGGACAAAATTCAATTACAGTTGGCACATCAGAAAAGTTGTTAATGGGCGGTCAAAACAGTGACAAAATTCTTAGCTTCTATGTCCCAACGAGTGGCACGGTTCAGCTCTATCGAGACGAAAGGTTAATATATCAAAATAATGTTTCTGAAGGGGAAAATTCGATATCTTACAACGCATTACCCTCTGGTCGCTATGAAGTTGTCCTTGAAGTCTCAAGTGGTGGGCAGGTCGTGAATACACAAAACTACCAAGTGTATAACACAAAAAATGACACACTAGCAACTGGTGATATTGATTTCGCTATAACGACAGGTTCCTTTTCTGGTAGTCATTATGATTATTCTGGTTCAGATATTCTAGACGTAGAAGATGATTTCTATGGTAAAGGGTTGTTTAACTATCAATTGACACGTTCATTACAATTAGGGCTTGGTGGTTTAATTACTGAGCAAGGTACAATGTATAGTTTAGGTGGGGTTTACAGCTTGCTTGAATTTGGACTTAACAGTGAAGTGGTTTATAGCCAATTCGATGACGCGTCGCATATTAATGCAAATGTTGGTATATCAAGCTTAAGTCTATCTTATGAATCATTAGATAACGAAAATGGAGATTCTGTTGCTTCCTATTTGTATGGATATTCAGACTACTCTCGTTTTTCATTGAATTCGTCTTACGGCTTTGGACGTGGGAAAACAATATATGCAGTCTACTCTCTCTACAATGAGAAAATGTTAGACCCAAGCCTAGGTAATAACGAACAACAACAGTTTGTCTCTGTTGGGTATAGTACACCAGCAATTTTAGATTCCCAAGTTAATCTAAACATAGATTACTCTGATATTAACGACGATACGTCATTTAATATTTTGTGGAGTATACCTTTATCAAGCACAATTGATGTCATTACAGGGGTAACCTCTAACAAATCAGGGGTTAGTCAGTTCAAAACGACCATGCGAAAAAATAGATTAATTGCGTCAGATTCGTTTTCAACTTCATTGGAGGCGAGTAATACTTACGATCGCCAGCAAAGTTTAATGTATCAGGATGCTTTGTTATCAACGAGTGGATATACTTCATATGCAAGAATCAATGCATCTGCCCATAAATCTACAAATGGCATACAAGGTATTAATGCTGGCCTGTCTAGTACACAAATCATAACTGAAGATGACTTTTATTTGACGAATAAATCTTCATCTGCATATGCGTTAGTTGATGTAAACGAAGTGAATAGTATCGATAGCAATATTGAAGAAAAAGGTTACTTTACGTTAAAACAAGAAGGGAAGAATAATAGCCAGTTTATTGTCTATGACAATGAAACCATTGTTCCCCTTAACAGTTACAAATCTTATGAAGCTACTTTTGATTCGGAAAGTGTAGACTTATATAACTCTGGTGAAAATAAAGTTAACGTATATTCGCATCCTGGTACTGTAGCTTCTATGACACCAAAAGTCAGTAGAATTGTATCTTTTGTAAGCGCGTTCAGCGATATTACTGAAAGACCTCTTGTAGATATTGAATGTCGTGGTGAGGGTTGTATTGAAGTTAACGAAATGACAGATGGTGTTTATAGAGTCACTGTTCTTGAAGGGTTGGATTTTGAACTTTCCTCTAATGATAATCAATGCTTATTGCCTTACGAACTGACGTCTACAGATCAAATGAACTTTGGTAATAACTACTGTTTGCCTATTGGATCTGATAATGAAATTCACCTTATAACAATGAATGAACAAAAAATAAAGGCGATGTTCTTGGGTACTTATGAAAATTCCAATACGTTAGACGATGCAGTGTATCAACTAGAACGACTTGGCTATAGAGTTATTAAGAAAGACATTGGCAATTTGAAAGCAGTATATATAACAGTACTCAAGTCTATTGAAATGGAGAAAATGGTTGAAAGAAATAAAAATGAAATATCAAAAATAAAGTCACTGGCTAGAACAACGAAAAAAATAAATTCAATCACCTATCCATTAGTGTTAGTTAAATAAGGTATTCATATGAAACTCAAGAAATCAGTTGTAACATCTTTACTATTTTCGTTGTTATCTACCCAATCTTATGCATTTAGAGTAGATAAGATGGTTCTCGTCTCTGATCAGAAAGGAAACGGTGTCATTACTCTGACTAATGATGAAGAGGACCCATTGTTTATACTCTCCGAAATTGAAGAGTTAAAGGTAGATGGCAATGATATAGTTAAGAAAAAGTATGATCGTAATAACCTTGATGAATGGAAAATATCGTTGACTAATCAAAAACTGATTTTGGCACCTGGAGAGGAAAAAGATATTGGTATTAGAAGCCTGTGTCATAATACAACATGTGACGACAGTCGAGATTTGATGTTTATGTTACCTTTTTCTCCTAGTAAGTATCGAACAGAAGAGCAGGAAACTAGTGGTGTTGAAATTAATTATGGTTTTGCTCCCATATACATCATACCAACGAGTAAGCCAGTATATTCGTACGAAATTTTAAATAAAGGGGCTACTATGATTGTAAATAATAAAAGCAACACATTATTGAATTTGTACCTCGATTCTTGTGATAGCAAAAATTCAATACAATGTAAGCAAAAATTCACTGTAGTTGCTGGTAGAAATAAGACCTTCCCTTTGACTGAAGCAATGCAGAGTGACGAACTAAATATTACTGTAAATTCTCATGATAGAAGTTACTCAAAGTCGATTTCAGTGCTGAAGGGGAGATAACAATGCGCAGATGTTTTTATTTTCTGATAGTAAGCTTCCTGTTTGTTCCAAATGTTACCTATGCCTCATTTAATATAAGAGCTGATGTCAATTCTAGCAGTGTTATCTGGGATAATGTAACGCAAAGTTATGGGAAAATGGTTCCTAGCGAATGGGGGACACCTCCTTCAATTCAATCTGTCGCAGCATGGTCAGCAGCCACTTTTGCCGCAACACCGGCGAATACTATGATCCTTTGGGGAGGCGGAGGTCAATCTAATCCTATTCCTATTAATGTATCAGGCGTTCAATACAATACGTCAGGTATTGAATATGCTTTGGATATAGGTGGAAACAGCCTTGGAGGAGGGTGCACTTTGGATGAAGTAACCCTGCCAATCATAACCGTAGAAGGTTCCAATTGTATTTCAACTACAAAACTCATAAATGCTACCAATTCTAGTCCATTCATTTTTTTAAGGCCGATGTTTGGACTTGATGATGATGATGTTATTAGCGCATTGAAAGGTCTTCCTGAAGGTACATACTCAGCGTCAGTTCCTATCATCATACGTTACTACTACGAAAATAATTCTATAACGACATTTCGAAATATCAATGAAGTGATTATTTTTAGTTTTAAGTATAGTCCTGTTCAATTAGACAGTATCGATGTAATTGGCGATGGAGTAATGATACCACTATATGACACAACCAATAGAAGAGTTACTTCCAATACCTCGTTTGATATTAATGCTTTTGGGTATTTTGACGATGGAATTATATTAACTTTACCAAATCAAGAGTATGAATTGGTCAATTCTTCTGAACCTAGTGTTACTATTCCATATAGTATCAACTGTGTACAGTGTAGTTCAATGAATTTGGTTAGAGATGGCATCCTATTTAACAACGATGTATCAATAGGGGAAGGTTCAGGAGCTCAAACAAATATAGGGTTTTCGTTAGAGTTTGATTACGATGTTAATGGGGAAAATATCTTATCTGGAGAGTATTTTGATGAAGTTACTATTATTTTGGAACCGAGCATATAGCATGATTAAAATGTTTGTATTTATTGTTACACTTTATTTACCTGCATGCGCATATTCTAATGAATTGCCTTATCATATTTCGGTGGGCAGTACATTGTCGTTATTAGATGACAACGAGGAAGAAACTGAGGCTCTTGGGTATAAAGCCATGCTTGGATATAATATGAGCAAGCATTTACAGTTAGATTTCGGGTATAGTGATTTTTATCAAGAACAAGAAAATATCGCTCCTTTTCTTGTTGAGCTATCTTTGTTATATCCTATTAGCGAGTTTGCTTCTGTATACATTGGTGGAGGTAATGCTTTTATGGAAAAGACATTCAATCCTACAGCAAAGTTGGGGATTAAATATAAGATAGATCGAAATTGGTATGCTGATGTGGGTTATCAAGGGATTTTTGATATGGATCTAAAGTATGATGAATTGTATTCATTTAATGTCATGATAGGATATAAATTCGGACAAGGTGATAATAATCTCCAAATTAGCCCTATAACCGCGGTTGAAGAAGAAAAAGAGGTTAAGCCAGAAATTGTTAAAAATAACACTACCGGTGTTGATTATGAACATTGTCAAGTAATATCTAGTATATACAAAGTCAGGAAAGACGATTATCTTCTGAAAATTTCTAGAATTTATGGACTGACTATCGAGGAGTTGATTCATCATAACCCCAAGTTTTATGATAGAAACATCAATTTAATCTATCCTGGAGAATTGATTGTAATCAATCATCCTAAAAAACTCTGTCATTAGGTCAACTGATAGTGTTTTCTTTATAGATAGCTTTGTATGTATAGAGGGATTTGTACGCAAAGTAATAATGAGTTTTATTATTCTGACGTATCAATTTCATTTATGAGTCTAACGTGTAGGCATTTGGTGTTTTCTTTCATTTTAGTTGCTCAATACCTTTTTTAGGTTTATTGATAGTCTAGTTATAAGTTTAAATAATGATAACTAAGAGTTATAAATGAATTTTTCAAGAATCTACAACAGAAAGGTTAGCTTAAGTATTATTCTCGCTATCTCCTTTACACTTATTGGATGTAAAGGTGATAACAATGATGAAAACACCAGCAAAAATGATGATTCTACTATAAAGACTTATGGAACGCTTTCTGCCCAAGATGCTACATTTTCGACTGGATTTGTTGAATCTTATGAAGTTGATCTATCTTCTAAAGTTTTTTCATCTAGTGGTGGTGGTTTTTCTCTTACTGATGTCGAAGTGTTATCAGACGATAATCAATGCCAAATCCAATCTATCACGCAAACAGGTTTTGTTATTAGTGGTGTTAATGCGAAAGTATGTAATTATCGATATCATGCCTCTCCAATAGCATCGACCTTGATGATGCATAATGCTCAGTCGACAGAGGCGGATTTAGCGGGTGTTACTTCAAGTGTTGCGATTGCTAGAGTCGCTTTTAGTTCTGAACCAACAGCGACAGAACTAATGCCTATTAGTAGTACTGGTTTAATAAATGAGGAAATTCATGTCTCTCTAAAAGAAGAACTAGAGAAAGTTGGTATTAATTTGTCTGAAGAGTTTGTGTTAACGGAGGTCACTTCAGCATATGATTACTCAAGTACTGTTCAAGTTAATAGTGTAGATAGCCAAGCTATTGTTTATACGCCAGCGTTAGATTTTTCTGGTATTGATCGTGTACTTTACACCTTAGAGGATTCTTCTAACGGATTAGTTTTTATGGGCGTACTAGATATCGCTGTCGCTTACGAATTAAATCTTGGGTTTACCATTGACGAGGATATTGTTTACAAGGACACGATAATTGTAAATACAGATATTGATATTGATATTAGTGACTATGTTAAATCTGATGACGAAGATGATTATCAAGTAGTTTATGTAGGCTCTTTCAATGCTAATGTTGCGTCAAAAGACCCGTTGGATATAAGCAACAAAATTATTGTTTTCAACGCTACTTCTGCTGGATATCATTATATTAGTTTTGCGGTAAGTGATCATAATGGCGTTTACGATATGGGATTGATTCGCGTAAGCGTATCTGATCCAAACCAGTCAGCCAAATGGAATGATATTTCACATTTATTAGATTTATATACCAGCCCACTCACGGCATTGGATGCTGTGAGTAAAGATGTTCCTTATGATACTAAATTGATTGATAGTGCATACAATCCCGCAATTGATATGGCAGGGTTTCGCTATTCAACCTCTATAGCTTATTGTGAAACGATAGGTGGAACGGTTCCCACAGTCGAACAGCTTACACAAATGACATCAGACATCAATGTACAGGTTTTACATAATTGGCCTACGCAAGCACAATATATCGCTTATGATGAATTGATCGAACAACCTATGTGGGTTGACTTAAGTGATGGGGCATTTAGTTCGGGAGAGCTTGATCCGGTAGGGGGTTACTATATTAGTTGCGTTAAACAAGGCTTGATTGAAGTATTGCCGTCGTCGGACTCAGTAGTAGTGGCGGATGGAGTAGATGTTGGTTCTGTATTTGTCGAATTGAAACTTGGTGAAGAAGCAAGGCCAGATGCTGTTATCACTGTATCGGTATCTAGCTTAAATATTACGTTAGATAGCGATGCAGTAACTACAAATATTGATGGTATTGCAGAATTTAGGATGACCAGCTTTAAAGCCGAAACCGTCACATTAACCTTTGATGTTGATGGTATTACTCAAGCCTATGAAGTTAGCTTTATTGGTGATGAAAAGACCGCAGGTGTGACATCGGAAGCGACGATTAACAACACTTCCTACACCTCGGTGGATGGCAACCAAGTAACGGCAACCCTAAAAGATGACTATGACAACCCGGTAGAAGGTTATTCGGTTACGTCAGAAGTAAGTAGCGGCGAGCACCCTGACACGTTCGAGACAGTCAAACCACTTTTGGTGGAAGAGACAACAAAAACCGATACACAGGGCCAGCAAAAAGTCCGCGTTAAATGGGACTCTCAATATGAGACGCCAAAAACCAACATGACGTTTGATGTCACTTCGTCTTATACCACGACTGCGAACAAACACACGGAATCAACCAGCGAAGTGACGTTTGATGCCTATCTTTGTGGTGGTCAAGTCGGCGATGATGATAAAGAAAACGGCGCTGGTGACTGTATCAAAATGGTGGAAAGTGGCGGTAAGCTGTATACCGGTACCCCAAGTGTTAGTTTTTTACAAGCGATAAACTACGACGCACCTAATCAATATACTGAAGATGGCAGAAAGGGCCCTGCCGGCGGCAAGTTTGCTCGCTATGATCTTTCTGGTTCCGCTTTAGTTTGTGCTCAATATAACAAAATGGAGCTCTACGGTAAAAGTGATTGGACTTTAGGAAGTAAAACCGATTTGGAGAGTCTTTACGATGACCTAGGTAGTATGTGGGAAGCGAAGGGATGGGCGACCCTAGACGCTTACTGGACGCCGACGCCGTATGGTAATAAATACTACCACGTGTTCCTTGGCGAAGACAGAACCGTCACCTGGAACGATCCCGATCCGAGCTACGTCTCGTGCGTATCAGCTCTTTAGGGTTTATTGATAATTTAGTTATACCCGTTCAACTAGAAGATGCAGGTTTCTAAATCTGAAAATTATCCGTAATTCTGGATACCAGTGAGCCTGCAACTTCTGGTAACGTTACATTGAAAAACTCATTAATAGCCGTTGTAAATTCAGCCTTCGAGGAGAAGTAAATATTGTTCCTTGCATGCTAGTTCATCACTTTCCATAACCGCTCGATTGGATTTAAAATTTGGGCTGTAAGGTGGTAAGTAGTGAAGCTCGATATTGAGCACTTTTGCCGCATTTTTCACCAATTCTGACTGATGATAGGCAGCGCCATCAGGAACTAGGTGAACTTTTTTCTCCAACGGGTAATGCTCCTTTTTGAGCTACCAGAAGAAGCGAACGATGCTCTCGCTGTTTATTGTGTCATACGTGTCTGTCACCGTTGTGCCAATATTTTGAAGTGGTAACGCATCGATAATATTAAGACGAGTTCGACAGCCTGTTGTCTCAAGAACTTTGTCTTGGCCTTTTCGTAGCCAGCCATAACTGAGTTTTGTTGACTGCGTAGGATGAACGGCATCCATGAACAACACAGGGTCTTCGTTGTTTCTTAATGTCTCATTGTAATGTTTGAAAAAGGCTTGTTGCATCTCTGGATTAAACTTGTGCGGTACACCTTTCGGCTTCTTATATGAAAAACCGCGATGATGTAGCCACTTGTTCATTCCAGCAACGTATAACGGATACCAAACTCAGCCTGTAAATAAGCGACAATTTGCTGGGTATGAAGTACGTTCTCTCAGCCAGATGTTCGATAAGTCGCATGGTTTGCCCGGCAGAAAGTCGGCTCTGGCTACCACCATTTTCAGGTTGAAGTTTTTCAGAGAGAACATAATCACTGAGCTGACGAGCAACGGTCGATTCGTGAATTCGAAGAGCTTGAGAAATCATAGTCTGACTCCAACCTTCAGACGCAAGTAAAACCGCTGTGATGCGGTCACGCACTGGACCATCACGAGTTGAATCGTGCATCTCTTCGAGTCGTTGTTTCTGTTGAGGAGTCAGGATTATTTGCATGGTACGTAGCATGATCCTGATTTCATCGGAAATCAAGCATCTTCAATGACCACGGGTATATAAGTTTAAATAACGATAACTATACCGAATCAACTTGAAGATGCAGGCTTGAGAATCTGAAAATTATCATTAATTCGAGATGTCAAAGAGCCTGCGATCTCTGGAAGAGTCACTGCAAAAAATTGGTCTATTGCCTCCTTGAAGTCCCGTTTTCTTTTGAAGTAAACGTTGTTCCTCGACTTCTCATTCATTACTTTCCATAGCCGCTCTATTGGGTTGAGGTTTGGGCTGTAAGGTGGAAGATAATGCAGTTCAATATTCAGGACAAACGCCGCATCTTTGACTAAGTCACTGCGGTGATACCCCGCACCATCTAAGATGATATGAAGCTTATGGGTTAACGGATAACTCTCTCTTAACTTACAGAAAAAGCGAACAATCGTTTCACTGTTAATGTTCTCATAGTCGTGAACAATGGTTGCACCGATATCCGATAGGTTCAGTGCGCCAATAATGTTCAATCGGCTACGATTACCCGTTGTTTCAATCACTTTATCCTGACCAGTTCGTATCCAGCCACGAGATATTTTTGTTGATAGTGTTGGGTGAACTGCATCAATAAAGACTATCGATTCATCCTCGCCACAGCTTGCCTTTAGCGCTTCATAAGCCTCGATGAAAGCTTGTTGTTTTGCTTCATCAAATTTGTGTGGAACGCCTTTCGGCTGCTTGTAGCTAAAACCATTGTGGTGAAGCCATTTGTTCATACCAGAAACCGTGTAATCAAGTCCAAATGTCTCTTTAACGTAGGCGACAATTTGATGCGTGTGAGAATAGGTTTTCTCAGTCAAATGCTCGATTAGGTGCATGGTTTGAGTTGCAGAAAGCTTGCTTTGGCTTCCGCCATTTTCAGGCTTAAGTTTTTCAGAGAAAACATAATCACTGAGATGACGAGCAACAGTCGATTCGTGAATACGAAGAGCTTGTGAAATCATAGTCTGACTCCAGCCTTCAGAAGCCAGCAAAACAGCCTTAATACGGTCGCAGACCCGACTATCACGTTCAATGTCGTGCATTTGTTCGAGTTGTAGTTTCTGCTGAGGAGTCAGTGTAATTTTCATGGTTCGTAGCATGATCCTGATTTTAAAGAAAATCAAGCACCTTCAATGATCACGGGTATAAGGCTTATAAATGAATTTTTCAAGAATCTACAACAGAAAAGTTGGCTTAGGTATTATTCTCGCTATCTCCTTTACACTTATTGGATGTAAAGGAGGTAACAATGATGAAAACACCAGCAAAAATGATGATTCTACTATAAACACTTATGGAACGCTTTCTGCCCAAGATGCTACATTTTCAAGTGGATTTGTCGAATCTTATGAAGTTGATCTATCTTCTAAAGTTTTTTCATCTAGTGGTGGTGGTTTTTCTCTTACTGATGTCGAAGTGCTATCAGACGATAATCAATGCCAAATCCAATCTATCACGCAAACAGGTTTTGTTATTAGTGGTGTTAATGCGAAAGTATGTAATTATCGATATCATGCCTCTCCAATAGCATCGACCTTGTTGATGCATAATGCTCAGTCGACAGAGGCGGATTTAGCGGGTGTTACTTCAAGTGTTGCGATTGCTAGAGTCGCTTTTAGTTCTGAACCAACAGCGACAGAACTAATGCCTATTAGTAGTACTGGTTTAATAAATGAGGAAATTCATGTCTCTTTAAAAGAAGAACTAGAGAAAGTTGGTATTAATTTGTCTGAAGAGTTTGTGCTAACGGAGGTCACTTCAGCATATGATTACTCAAGTACTGTTCAAGTTAATAGTGTAGATAGCCAAGTTATTGTTTATACGCCAGCGTTAGATTTTTCTGGTATTGATCGTGTACTTTACACCTTAGAGGATTCTTCTAACGGATTAGTTTTTATGGGCGTACTAGATATCGCTGTCGCTTACGAATTAAATTTTGGGTTTACCATTGACGAGGATATTGTTTACAAGGACACGATAATTGTAAATACAGATATTGATATTGATATTGGTGACTATGTAAAATCTGATGACGAAGATGATTATCAAGTGGTTTATGTAGGTTCTTTCAATGCTAATGTTGCGTCAAAAGACCCGTTGGATATAAGCAACAAAATTATTGTTTTTAACGCTACTTCTGCTGGATATCATTATATTAGTTTTGCGGTAAGTGATCATAATGGCGTTTACGATATGGGATTGATTCGCGTAAGCGTATCTGACCCAAACCAGTCAGCCAAATGGAATGATATTTCACATTTATTAGATTTATATACCAGCCCACTCACGGCATTGGATGCTGTGAGTAAAGATGTTCCTTATGATACTAAATTGATTGATAGTGCATACAATCCCGCAATTGATATGGCAGGGTTTCGCTATTCAACCTCTATAGCTTATTGTGAAACGATAGGTGGGACGGTTCCCACAGTCGAACAGCTTACACAAATGACATCAGACATCAATGTACAGGTTTTACATAATTGGCCTACGCAAGCACAATATATCGCTTATGATGAATTGACCGAACAACCTATGTGGGTTGACTTAAGTGATGGGGCATTTAGTTCGGGAGAACTTGATCCGGTAGAAGGTTACTATATTAGTTGCGTTAAACAAGGCTTGATTGAAGTATTGCCATCTTCGGACTCAGTAGTAGTGGCGGATGGAGTAGATGTTGGTTCTGTATTTGTCGAATTGAAACTTGGTGAAGAAGTAAGGCCAGATGCTGTTATCACTGTATCCGTATCTGGCTCAAATATTACGTTAGATAGCGATGCAGTAACTACAAATATTGATGGTATTGCAGAATTTAGGATGACCAGTTTAAAGGCTGAAACAGTGACATTGACTTTCGACGTAGGCGGTATTTTAGAGAGTTATGATATCAAGTTTATTGGTGATGAAAAAACTGCCGCAGTCTCATCGGAAGCAACGTTAAAACTAGACGGCGCATTTTTCACTTCAGTAGAAGGTAATCAGGTAATCGCTACGTTGGTAGACCAAAACAGCAATCTGGTTGAAGGGTATTCTGTTCAAACGGAAGTAAGCTCTGAACTACACCCGGATACGGGCGAGTCTGTCGTTCCAATTATTGTTGAAGTGGATGCGAAAACGGATGTAAATGGAGAACAAATAACTCGTTTTAAATGGGACCCAACGTATGCCACGCCAGGTACAGATATGGCTTTTGATGTGACATCATCTTACATTACAACAACGAATACAGAGACTAACAACGTCAGTCAGGTTGTTTTTACGTCTTATACGTGTGGTGGTACTGCCAATGATGATGACATGTTTAGCGCAACTAACATTTGTGTCAAAATTGCTAAAGCGGATGGGAAACTATTTACAGGAACCCCGAATATCAACTTCCTAAATTCATTAAATTATGATGGTTACTCTGCAACTTTCAAGGAAAACAACAACAACGGTCCTAAAGGACAGGACGCGGAAGTACCTTTTGCACGTTTTACTTACAGCGAAGCTGAAAACTTATGTGTGTTTTATAATTCACTAAACCTGTACGGCAGATCTGATTGGGCCGTTCCTGATTACGATGAACTGTTCAACCTGTATGAGACTTATGGTTCTCTTTATACAAGTAAAGGTTGGGCGACATGGTATCGCTATTGGACGTCATCGGTATATAATGCTAATCAGAACTATTTCATGCGTATTCGTAATGGTGATGGTGGTGCTAGCAATAAGAACGATAGTGTTTACGCCTCTTGTGTGTCACGAAATTAATATATTTCAATTATGAATTGAATGGCCCGTCGGGCCATTTTTGTGATCAATAAAGAATTAGATCACGTTTCGATCATTTAAACATAACAAGGTCTATTTTTAAGTAGACTATTCATAATGACTATTTGCGTTTATTTATCGTTAAGTTTTATGAGTGGAGGTGGTTATACGCCCATTTATGTCTAATACGGGAAATGATTACTGGGGTCATAATTGTTAGGGAAGTGCTTATGTGGTTAGATGAAGTCGTAAAGCTGATATAAACATTTTACTGAAGTGCAGTTATACTGGCTCGATAGGCGTCATATCAAAGCAGAAGTGGATTGATTCGTAGTAAAAATCGGTACATGGACAAAATTTAAGGTAAGTAAACATCAGAAAACTAATCTATAAGTACCAAGTATGCCTCCGACCTACATTCATTTATAGATCTTCCCTATGCTTAAGCAACTCTCAACTTTATTCATTTTCATGTATGTTCTATTGACAATGTGTTACATCTAAAGGCAACAGTATGCAGTTAATCAACGTGATATTTTTAATCAGATCAGGGTGATCTTGTAATAGGAGAAACCACTAGTAGATTTGAACTGATAATAGTAGATAAACAACAAAATTGCGTGTCGTTTTAATCTGAACATGTCTAAATTCAAGCTCTCTTAGTTTTGTTACCTCAACTAAAGGAGCTTGAACCAGTTTTAAAATTTAAGCTGTAGCCAACACGATAGATAGTGGTTATCTCCAAAAAATCACCAAGTATCGCTAGTTTTTTTCTTAGTGTCATAATTACCATGTTTAATGAATTTTCCCCTACGTAAGAATCAGGCCAACCAACTTGGGTTAAATGCTCTTTGGTTAAATGTACCTCGCTATGAGCAAGCAATTCTCTTAAAATTAAGAATTCACTTCGACTAAATCGCTTACTTATGGTTTTATTTTCCTTAGGGTCAAAGAGCTCTGCTTTCAACGATCCTTCATGTAATTGTAATTTCATTTTCTATAACACCAGATTCTTATAATTGAGAACTATTATTCAGCGGTTTATACTCACTAACAATGTCTGCTATTAGTTATCATCTCGTGTAATGCCTAGTTTGGTTTCTTGTACTATCACGTTATATATTGAACGAAATGATACTTATTTTCGTTAACTCTTTAGGCCGCGTGCTACTGATAAACTCAGAATGGCATTTGGTCTTAAGCTCTTCTACGTTTGTCTGATTGCTAACCGGATTTGATGCACAATCTAATGTTGGAACCTTACCAACCCACCTGACAGTAGCCTTTGAAGCAGATACATCAAATGAAAATAAAATCGTTAATACAGTTATTACAAATAGGTATGAGTTCATCATAGGCACCTTGTTTTATTGTTTTTGTTGAATGCCAAGTATGGGCGTTGATCTAGCAAACCGTAAAATAAATAGTTATAAATATTTATTTGAAGAATGAAGCCGAGGAGGTGTTAAGTAAACGGATTGTTTTAAGGTGATGGAGTTGTCGTCGAATGGTTTCAACATCACGGAACAGGTTAAGTTTCAAATGGTGGCATCTGCCGTGGCGCTAGTATTCAATTGTTTTAGATTATCTAATCTAGAAATCATATTGTGCATGCACACTGTTTAAAATAAATATTTGTACGACTAAAAATACAAGGTATCTAGCGCCGCGTATCCAATATTCGGCCAAAATAAACTTCAAATAGTGGCTGGTTTTAGAAATTACCATTTATTCAATAAGACCATAGAAGGGCATTATTAATATAAATTTTCAGAAAGTGCCATTATGCAAGTAAGTAAAATAAAAATACTTAGATGCTATATTTTTTTGAAGAATGTGAGTCAAAATGTCAGTTCAATTATCATGGTCAGGTCGAATAATGATGTATGTTATCGATGAAAATTTATTTACGAAAGCTATCGGTGTCAGTTATCAATCTCCACAAGGAAAAAGGTTTCGTCAGATTGCGATAAGAAGCCTGCAGAAGGTCGAACAAGATATCGCACATAACCAAGAGTCTACTAAACATCTTGCTCATCGTATTAGAGGCATAGCACTATCATGTGGTGTTGTCGACATCGGAAGAATTTGTTCAAAGATAGAGCTATATGATTCAGTCATTAGTGATCATTTGGCACAAAAAGCATTAAAAGATAGCGTTAATATATTGATCCATCTTTGTGAAGAATAGGGGGTGTAAATTGTTATTAAAAAATAGAATTATTATGATGAACGCTTCAATATTAGTGATTTTTGTGGCCCTACTTATCTATTCAGCATTTCAAATAGTTCAAATAACTTCAAAAAATCAGTTTGAAGACATAAGAGAAAGTATAATCAGTTATAACGAACAGTTACTTTTGACTTTTGTTAAATCGCAAAGTATTACTTTAAATAAGGATATACAATTAATCAGTGAAGAAATTCATCATGTGTCTCTGGACTTTGCTCATGATTTTTCTGATGAAAAAAAAACGGATGAATTACGTAACAATCAAATTACTCTTTTGAATAATAATCTTAAGTCTTTTATTAATAATGTTAGTTTTATTGATATGAACAATAATGTAGAGACGGTTATTAATGATGGCGTGTTGGAAAACTTTAAAAATAAAGTCAACCTAGAAAAGCTTAAAAAATATCAAGATTTTTATATAGAAAAAAGAGTTTATAGAAGATCTATCGATAAGTTTTTCATGTATATAAAGCCAGAGCACTGGGCCAATTCCTTGCTGAAGTTTGAATTAAATTTAGATTATTTTTCTGACTCATTGACTTTTGAAGATATGATAGAAAAGCTACAATATCGCTATTTCTTAGTGGATGATCAAGGGAATTTGATTGCTTCCAATTTAAGACAAAACGCTATATCTATTATGGAACATAATATACCATTAGAAAAACCAATGTCGAATGTTGCTAATAAAATAATGTCGAATGGTACAGGAAGCTTTTCAATTAATACGGACGAAGGTGTTTACAACATCACTTTTTTTAAAAATGAAAACACAGCTTGGCGATTAATTTTGGTTACACCTGAGTCTGTTGTTCGATCTAGCTTCTCAACAACCAAAGAACTACTTCTTTCAGAAGATGGTTTGTTATTGGAAAAATTGTTCATTTCCACAATTGCGCTTTTGCTGTTATCTCTGTCCTTCAACTATGTAGCAATTAACCGACTTATAGCCCCGATTTCAAAGCTTATTGACCAAGCGAGGTCTCTCAAACGAAGAGATTTTACTAAAGCTACTAGTCTTGTACTCAGTAATGGTGATGAAATAGAACAACTATCGAAAGCTTATTGTGAAGCTGGGGAGCAAATTAAAGTGCTTATCGAAGGCTTAGAAAGTGAAGTTGATGAGCGAACAAACCAATATGAGATAGCAACTAAAAAAGCAAAAGAAGCAAATAAGCATAAGTCGATATTGCTATCGAATGTCTCTCATGAAATACGCACACCGCTTAATGCTATCATTGGTTATACTTATATGTTGAATAAGAGTGGTGCTATGGACTTAAAACATAAGTGCCACTTGGATGGAATATCCGCAGCTAGTCATACTATCCTTAGTATTGTTAACGATTTACTCGATTTGGAACGAGTTCAGGCATCAAACTATACTTTACATTCAAAATTAGTTTCATTACCTAAGCTACTTGATGATATTGAAATGACATTTTCACTACTCGCAGTAAATAAGGAGTTAGAATTAATTGTTCAAAGTGTAGGTATAGGTTATTCATCAACCATATATATTGATGAGTTGAGATTTAAGCAGGCGATTAGTAATATAATTTCAAATGCGATAAAATTTACAAACCAAGGAAGAGTAGTACTAACGGTATCAGTCGAAATGCATCAAGGTAATAAAAAAATAGTTTTCTCAATTGATGATACAGGGGTTGGTATTCCTGAAAATAAAATTGAATCAATATTCAATAATTTTGAACAAGTAAATCATGATGACCAGCAATTTGGTTTTGGACTTGGATTAGCTATTACACGTGCTATTGTTGAACTTATGGAAGGCGTGATAACGGTAGCTAGCGAAGTAGGTAAAGGTACTGGTTTCAAAATATATTTGCCTATTGATATCCTTTATGAAGCGAATTTGATTTCGGACATCCCTATAGCTAGGGATACGGTTACCACCAGAAGACATAATTACTCGGAAATGAAAGCCTTAGTAGTAGATGATGTTGAGTTTAATCGAGAGATCCTACAATTTCACCTGAATGAGTATGGGTTTCAATGCATTCTAGCGAGTAGTGGTCAAGAAGCTCTTGAACTTATTAAAGATCAAAAGTTTGATGTTGTATTGACGGATATTTCAATGCCCAAAATGGGTGGTATAGAGTTAGCAACAAGATTGAAAGATCTTCAACATGATTTACCTATAATAGCGGTTACAGCAAGAGCTACGGTTCAAGAGGAATCCCGAATGAATCAGTACTTTGATTGTTATTTGACTAAGCCTATTGACGAGATGGCTCTGACTAATGCTTTGAATTGTTCTCTCTTTGGAGGTTCTTGTTAGTCGAAAGTTTGGCGTCATTAGTATTGTTTACGTATTACAAGTAGATCAATATTAACTATATTTTCAATTAGATCTTAAGTCTCCATGAACTGCAGGGTTTGACACGTTTTTATGTTAGTCAATAACGGTTCTTTGGTTTTTAAAATCAGATTCAATTTATATACTCTTATAATCGTATGCGTTAATGGACTAGTTTGCTGCGTCGCTTTGCTTTTTTGGGCATTTTGTAAAAATAAAATTCATACTTGCCCTTAGCTTGCTGTCAAAAATAAATAAAAATAAGCTAAGTAAACGTTGAAATGAGAGGAATTAATTGATGTTGTTCGGAGATATAATTCGTTCATTCCGCACTAATAATGGATTGTCGCAAACAAATTTTGTTGATGTTGTTCAAAGAAGTAACTTTAATTTCAATAACTTAGATGTAGTTACTCTGAGTCGATGGGAAAGAGGAGTAACCACTCCTCATCTTAAGCGTCAAAACGAGCTCTTAGATCTATTGGGAGTGAATATCTTCGAGGTATGGGAAACTAACGACGCGACTACCATTTTAAATGGATTTAAAAATAAATTAAATAGTAATGGTTACATTGATACGAATGCTAATTTTGAAGTTGAAACGACAATTATAAATTCAATGAATTCACATTTGCTAGGCGAATTCCTAAATTTTATCAATGTTATATTTGAATATGAAGATAATTTGATATTTGTAGAAATGGTAGAGCTTGGGCTTAGTCGCAAATCTATTATCGAGAAGATATTAAATCAATACAATGGAGAATTAACTTTGGTTTCAGTGAATGGTCAATTAATTGGTCACTTGTTAAGTTCGAATTATAGTCTATTTTCTGATTTCATAAAACAAAAACAATTCCCAAAAAATGAAAAAGTTAATTTAGTTATAACTTTTAATTGTACTCATTACTTGTCATTTATAAGTACAATGGGGCGAGAGGCTTATAAGTTTATTCAAAGTTTGAACCCAAATACTAAGTTTTTTGTTTTATTAAAAAACAAAAAGATGTTTGATTTATTTTTTTTACTTGGATTTGAATATAGAAGCATAGCGACTGATAATAATTCTATGAAAGTAATGCATTCGGATTCAAAGAGAATGAAATCTAAAAGGGCTTGGATGGATATCATAGCTAATTACAAAGGTGATGATGATGAGTAAGACAGTACTAATTGTAGATGACGTCGAGCTTTCACGAGAAGTTATAAAAAATGCCGTTATGTCTTTGGAGCAAAAAATCAATGTTCAATTTGCGGAAAATGCTTTTGATGCGATGAATAAAATATATGGTGTTTCATTCGATTTGATAATAATGGATATTATGATGCCAAACGGAGATGGCTTTGAGTTGTTAGGTATGATGTCTCACCATGGGGTTACGTCTAAGATTATGATTACGTCAGGTCTAGATAAATCAATAGTAAGTTCAGTAAGCATGCTTGGTAAATTATATGAACTGGATGTAATTGCTTCTTTGGTAAAGCCAATATGGTCAGATCAAATTTCACAATTAGTAACAGAGGCTCTATTCAATATCGAAACTCATTCACATACGAAAAATAAATGTTTTGCTGAGATTGATGATGATGATTTCCCCATAAGTTTAGTTTATCAACCTCAGGTTGTGTCAACATCAAGCATTATTTATGGGTTTGAAGTTTTGTCTAGATGGTCAGATGAAAATGGTGCACTTTTGCCACCAAGTCATTTTCTTCCTGTGATTGAAGAGCTAGGAAAGAAGAAGGTTTTTACAAATATAATGATAAAAAAGTTTATTCAAGATTATCGTCTGTATTTTAAAGATCTAAATAAATCAATTAGGTTTTCAATTAATATACCCCCTGATTTATTGACTGATGAAAATGTCGTTGAGCAATTAATTGACATATATAACCATGGTGTAAAACACACTGTTGTTGTCGAAATTACCGAGCAAGGATTAGAAGAAAATATAGAAAAGGAACTATTGGCTAATGTACTAAAACTTAGGTTAAGTGGTTTTGAAATATCGATTGATGACTTTGGGATAGAAGCTTCTAATATTGAGCGTGTTATAAAACTACCGATTAATGAGATAAAAATAGATAAAAAAATCACTTGGGGCTTACATAAACATATAGATTACATGCAAAAGCTCGATGAACTGAAAAAATTAGTTTCTGTGAAAAATGCTCGTATTGTTTATGAGGGAGTTGAAAATAGAGATACTAGTGAGTTTTTGGAGGGTATTGGTGGGTTTAATCAACAAGGCTTTTATCATGGAGTTCCATCTTCACCACATATTATAGTTAAAATGATAAACGACAAAAACTATTTTTTGCAAAACTCTTTGTGAAACATTTAAATTTACGATGTTTTTGAAATACTCAGAGCCAGCATAACTGGCTCTGAGGACGAACTAATTAAACATCGGATCTGCGATGTCTTTATCAGTTTCACCCCTAGCTAACTGCGTGATGTGGTTCGTATAACCAGATCATCACCTTGTTTTTACAGTCCAACCTTGGCCAATAATCTAAATTGCTTATGCAGCTTAAACGTCAACGACTATACCTATAACAAGGGCCCTATGGATGTTGTAGTTGTTATTAGTAGGTACTGCGATGTCAAATAATGCGCTTAAACCTTGATCGCATGGGTATCAGAATTTTCGTAAGCTAAACGTTAATTTGGCTTGAATACGTTGCCCTGTCTCTGAGGTCAAAGGGAAGTAGGTGAGAGCCAACAGTACAGCGACACCACACATTAAGATAAATAGACCTATTTTTAACTGTTTCATGAGAGTAAGTCTTTGAAGGTAATCTTGAAAAGATAAGTCAGATTGGCAGTAAAGTGAATGTAATCAATCAGAAAGTTTGAGTGGCTATCCTTTCTTATACGATCAAAAAGTGAGCATCGCTGCTCACTTTGGATTGATACAGAATCAGTTTTTCATCTGTTTACGACCAAACTGTCTCCGCCGATTACCAAACGATCTGGGAATCACTGCTTGATACCACTTGTTGTAATGGCGGTTGACCATCATAAAACCAAATTTCGACTAACAATGAGTCGTGATTGACTGGAGCCGTAAAGTTAGACGCGAAGACTCCGTTGTTTAATGAGCCAGCAATCACTTTACTTGAGTAGTCTGGTTTTAAGGTAGAGTCATCTCGTGTGCTGAAACGGCTATAAACAGTGACAAATGAGCGAGCGGTAGAAATACTACTGATGTCGATGTCGAGATCAAACTGCTCAACAGAGCAGTAATCAAAGCCATCGGGCACAACCACATCACTCATTGTATAGATTGGTGCCGCTGCTGCACTTGTCGCTGAAGATGTCGTTCCTGTTACTGGAGTTGAAGGCGCTGCTGGCGTCGACGGTGTTGCTGGAGATGGTGTCGATGAACTGCCGCCACCTCCACCGCCGCCTCCACACCCAACTAATATCAGTGGAGTGACAGCGAGAATAACAGTCAACGATTTCTTCATGTTCCAAGTTCTGTGTGCAGACATACCATCTTCCTTAGCTAGATTGTGACTCGAATCAACGCTGTGAGTTTCTCGATATTGTTTATTGTGAGTATTCATAACGTTTCTCCTTATGGCACGTAGCATTGGTTGTCTGCAGGTGATTCATACCATGTTTGGTTCGTGTCACCACCGGACTCAGCGTATTGTTTGAACTCAGGGTAAGCGGTAACAATATCCACGTACTCTAGCGGCCATTCCCACTCATCGGTTGACGTAATGATGAGTGCCCAAGGGTGGTTCTCTGCCGTTTTGAAATATTTACCTGTTGATGGATTACTGTCATCGACACCTAGCCCAGCTTCAAAGAGGTTATCGGTATCAAAGGCTTCCGTTGGTGCTTGGTCTGGCAGGTGAACTTCCCAACTGCGTCCTGGGTGCAGAGGTAGATTTTCACCGTGATAGTAGCCAGGTGTTGCAAAGATAAACGGGTCGTAAGGCATATCTGTCCATGTATCAGTACTAATTCCATCGCCTGATAAGCTGATACCTATTTGGAAAGAAAACTGCTCGTTGTCTTTGCATGAGTTACTGGTTCGATAGAAGGTACATGATGTGTCGGTTTTTGACGTTAAATCCTCGGCGGCAACAAAGATAGCCTCGCTGCGTCCGTCTTCCATATCTAAGTCAGTAAAGACACCATTGTGTTTCATGTAAGAGTTACCACTGTCTACCGAGCTTGGTGCAAGGTTTGGTAAGCGAACGGCGAAGCCATTTCTATAGGTTGCACCAACAGCAGCTAGGCGACCGTCGATGGTGGATTTCACGACTTTTCCGTCTTTTAAGATTTCTGTGATTCGATACATAATCACGGCATCATTCATATCGTAGTCGGCTTTATAAGGCCAGTTGTCTTCATACGCCAAGGTTGCGTAACCAGAAGCACTTGGGAAGTAACGGGCTGTGGCACCGTCATTAAGAACATCGACTTGAATATCGACCACCTCACCAGATGTAGAACCACCAAAGTAGCTCAGGTTGGTTTGTTGGCTGAATCTAAAGCGAGCCCAAGTCGTCCCTGTTAGTGCGTTGATATCGACATTTAGGAACAGGTCATTCTCACCCGCATCCAGTTGGTAGTCGGTAAATACTTGTTCGTTAGCACCATCGAAGCTGCCATCTTGGTTCCAGTCTATCCAAGCTGAAAGGTAACCGGTTGTTGAAGCTTCAATCACTACTTTTGAATCGAGTCCGGCTTCAAGTGCGGTAACAAAACCGATACCACCATTTGCCCATTCATCATCCACTCCAACGGTTTCATCTGATTGAGGTGTGACATAACCATCCAAATCCGCATCTGGAGGTGTTGTACCTAACCATGTGATGCCATCAAGTTCATGTCGAGGACCATTGCTTGCGAGAAGAGTCAGGTAGCTATCTGGCGCGTCACCGAAGTCGATATTTGAATCTTCATCTACAACAGGGGCATTAGCACAGCGAGCACCATCATTTTGGCCAGAAGCCGGGCCATTTGATACAAACTCAACGGCTGGAACAATCCCAGCTGCGATGTTGGCTGCGTTGTCTGGTGATAAGTTGATACGGTAGATCTTACCGTCTTGATTTCGAGATACGTAGTAGTAGCCATTTACATCGAAATAACCCGCACCGAATGTGCCGGTTTCTCCAGTATCACCGATGTAGGTTTCTGCACCCGTTGTAGGATTGAAGCTGAACAAGCCACCAGAGTTATTGTCGATACCATATAAAGAGCCATCACTTGGGTGGAAGGCAAAATCAGTCAACCTGACAGTTGCTGGGCTGCCTGCGATTTTGTTGACCGTAACGGTTGCATTAGGATCGGAATCGAGAGGGGATAGATCAACAGTGAACAGGCCCTTACCGGTGCGATAGAGGTAGTAAACATGGTCGTAGACATCACCTACATAGAAAGTATGGTCGGTTGGTAAGCCGCTAGCGCTAATTACTTCGGCTTGGAAATCCTGTCCAAGGCGAACTAATCGTTTGTTGGTGGTGTCGTAGCCATAGATATAACGGTCTTGGAAATCAAATCCGACTCCATTGATATTGGCATTCATCCCTGTATCGTCTTCTAGCAGGGTAGTTGAGCCGGTAACGAGGTTAACCCCCCAAACTTGCACTGGGGTGGATTGAAAGAGGTATGCCTTACTAGGGCAGGTATCGAATGGCGCTGCGTTGGCGACCAATGGCGCACATATTAGCAAACTTAACGTTGTAATTCTCATATCTACATCCTTGTCATGGAAGGTCTAGATACTTAATCAAGTTATGTGCCAGTTTTAAGTTGTTGATTTTTAATGTTTTTATTTTGATTGATTCGGGTTTTTATTGTTTTCTCAAAATGAGAACTCAAATGAAACTAATCTCTCATAGAGTATTTCAAATTGATAAAGCGATTTGAGAAACGGGTGTTGAGCTCTAAAAAAGCCCTGACTTTTAGTCAAGGCTTAGGTTTTCGATAAGAGGTGATACGAGTGAGTCTATCCGCACACCGAACAGTTAGGCATCTTCATCAAATTCATCTCACGCCAGCTGTGTGACATGGCATCGAGAATCAAGAGTTTACCTTGTTTTGGCTGTCCGAATTTTGCAATCACCTTAATCGCTTCTAAAGCCTGAGCGGCGCCAACCATGCCGACAACCGGAGCCATAACCCCCGCTTCCACACAACTTAGAGCAGCGTTGCCGAACAGAGCACTTAAGCACTGGTAACACGGTGCGTTTTCATCTTGATAAGTGAACACACTAATCTGACCTTCCATGCGAATCGCAGCACCAGAAACAAGTGGTGTTTTCGATGCATAGCATAAGCGATTGAGTTGATTGCGTGTTTCCACGTTGTCACTGGCATCAAGAACAAGCGAATGTGCTTCAATCAACTTCGCAAGATCCTCGTTATCAAGTCGGAGATCGACAGTTTCAATCGTCAGGTGAGGGTTCAATAGCTGAAGCGACTCAGCTGCAGATACCACCTTCTTTTTACCAATATCCGCATCGGTGTGAAGTACTTGGCGCTGCAAATTAGAAAGTTCGACAATATCATCATCGATGAGCGTGAGCTTACCAACACCCGCAGTCGCAAGGTATTGGGCGGAAGCACAGCCAAGGCCGCCAGCACCTAATACTAAGATTGAGCTCTGTTTCAGCGCTTCTTGGCCTTCAAAATCAAATTGTTTCAGGATGATTTGGCGGTTATAACGAAGCATCTCTGCGTCAGACAGTATTTCCATCAGCAAGCCTCGTTAGTAAAGCGTCGAGTTAAACAGTTGGATCTGAACCGTTTCGCCCACTTCTACGCGACCACGTTCACGTTCTAGCACCACAAAGCAGTTTGCCAAACTCATCGATCGGAAAGCCCCTGAGCTTTGGTTACCAGTTGTTTCAACAACAAATTGACCGTTTTCAATCGAGTAGATACCACGCTGGTAATCAGTACGACCTGGACCTTTTTTGAATGCAGATTTGGTGATAGCGGGAATAGATTCTGGCGCTGTCCACGCGGTATGACCCGCAAGCTTAGCCAGCATAGGTTGAACCAGTACGTACATGGTCATCATCGCCGATACTGGGTTACCCGGTAGGCCACAGAACCACGCATCATCCAATTCACCGAATGCAAATGGTTTACCCGGTTTGATTGCCAGTTTCCAAAAACCGATTTGCCCCAGTTCCTCAAGAATATCTTTGGTGTAATCGGCTTCACCAACACTTACGCCACCAGAAGTCACAACCACGTCTGCTATTTGCTGTGCTTTCTCGAACGTCTCTTTAAGCGTTGCAGGGCAATCTGGGATGATGCCTAAATCAATAGCTTCACAACCAAAAGCTTCAATTAACGGCTTAATGCCGTAACGGTTACTGTCGTAGATCTGACCGTCTTCAAGAGGTTGACCTAATGGCTTTAGCTCATCGCCAGTAGAGAAGAACGCGACTTTAGGCTTGTTTAGCACTGTCACATGGCTTACACCCAGTGAAGCAATCATCGGAATATCACGAGGTGTTAAACGTTCACCTCGGCTAAGAACGATATCACCTTGTTTGATGTCATCACCAGTAGGGCGAATATTATTGTTCAGCTTGATGTCGTCTTGTTGAATCTCAATACCAGCGTCAGTTTCGACCGTATTTTCTTGCATGATGACCGCGTCACAACCTTCAGGGATTTTTGCGCCAGTCATAATGCGAATACAGGTGTTTGTTGGCCATTCACCTTCGAACGGTTGGCCTGCAAAAGATTTGCCTGCTAATGGCAGTACTTTACCGTTCTCTAGGTCTGCTAAGCGTAATGCATAACCATCCATTGCTGAGTTATCAAAAGGAGGTACGAAAATAGGGGAAAGAATATCTTCAGCAAGGACATAACCTAATGCTTCTGCAAGAGGCAGAGACAGAGTCGTTTGGATTGGTTTGATTGGTGATAGCAGCTTATCTAGTGCTTCTTCAATTGGCATTAAGCCGGGAGCGTCGCAACAGCTCATAATTGAAATCCTTTGGTCGTTATTATTTTGATTTGGTGGCTGGCAGTAGTGATTCAATAATGATCAAATTAACACTATTCGCCAACGAAATTGCAGCCACTTTAGCATAGTTTAACCCCCGTAAATAATGACCTCCCTTAAAATATGGGTGTATTTATTCAAAATTCCGAGTATCCTTGTTTGCCATCCAGAAGGGGCAATAAAAGAGGAAGTTCAATGTCAGGTCTTAGCGAATCAGCGAAGTTGGTTAAAGATGCGCTAGCAAGCCGCGGATTAGAGACACCAATGCGTCCTAATCAGGTTAGCCGAGAAGAGAAAAAGGAACGAATCGAACACCATATGCGTGAGATTCTAACTCTCCTTGAACTTGATCTTGCAGATGACAGTCTGGAAGAAACACCACAACGTATTGCGAAAATGTATGTGGATGAGATTTTCTCTGGTTTGGATTACGCCAATTTCCCTAAAATCACCGTGATCGAAAACAAGATGGGTGTTCGTGAGATGGTACGAGTAAAAGACATTACCGTGACCAGCACATGTGAGCATCACTTAGTAACCATTGATGGTAAAACTGCAGTGGCTTACATTCCGCAAGGTAAGATCATTGGTCTTTCGAAGATCAACCGAATCGTTCGTTTCTTTGCTCAGCGTCCACAAGTTCAAGAACGTATGACGCAGCAAATCCTTGTAGCATTACAAACGCTACTAGAAACGGATGATGTTGCTGTAACCATGGATGCGGTTCATTACTGCGTGAAATCGCGTGGTGTGATGGATGCAACCAGTGAAACGACGACAACAGCACTGGGCGGTATTTTTAGATCAAACCCAGCAACGCGCCATGAGTTCTTACACGGCCTACGTTAATTCGCTGCATTATTAGATGAATTCAATTTAGCCTCTGTAAATTGAAGTTCGTTGAAAATATTCTAAGCCTCGCTTTATGCGGGGCTTTTTTGTATCTGTAGTATGAGCTTTCGCGTGCGTGGATTATAGATCCCCGACTCAGTCGTTCCTCCTTCTCGAGGGTGACGGAGAATTTCGCCGAGTTTGTTCAGGTGAACCTTGAGAATCGAGGGGGACCTTTTGTGCGCCTGTTTATCTGTGTAAGTGTCTAGGTGAAGCGCACTCAAGAAGTGTGGAGCACACACATTCGTCATTCCCTAAAGCGAGGAACGAGCGTAATAGGGAATCTGCTTTTTCGAGGAGAGTTGTTTGATTAGAACGGAAATTAGATGCGCTCTACAGAATCTATAAAGCGCAAATTAGGGTGCAGCAGCTGGTGGAATGCTTAAGTAAGATTAAACAAACGCTTAAAGCGATGAACAAAGCCTGATGGTTTGTTCTCAGCTTGATAGAGGTTCAAACCATCATAAAAGCTACCCATGAAATCGACTCGAATCTCGTCATCAGTACTTCTCGAAAGGCGAGACAACAACGTCGCGGTCGCAGCTGCATGATCATTCGCTAGGCTGTAATCCATTCCTAGTCGTCCTTGAATGAACAACCACAAATGCGTCACTAACTTCAATTGCTGAGCATTGGAGTTTTGAAATTTGTCGCCGTGTTCACTGCCTACTGTGCTATCGAAAACGCCTTGCATCGCCTCGCTGGCTTCTTTATTACTTTCAAAGCGGTAGCTCACATCGATATGCACTTTGGTTAACAGCCCAAGTAAGGTTTGTCGCTCTGAGTTGTCAGGCTTATTCTCACTAGCATGTTTGAAAAGCGCATGGTTTTCGTCGGTAAATGACTTTAACTCTTTTTCATAGCCAGTTGTCAGTGCTTTTACTGAATCGAGACCAGCGAGCTGCAAACAAGCTTCGAGCTTAGTCTGGCGCTGAGATTCAGTCTGAGCTTGGATCTCAGTCATTGCTCTGTAGCTCTTCCCAAGTGACTTCTGCAGATTGCGTGTCGCTGTTAACGAAAGCAGAGTTACCCGACAGCATCACTGAAAGGTCCATTGTACGTTGTGTCATTGCTGTCAGTTGCTCGATACCATCGTTATCCAGACGGACAATTTGAGCTTTCAGGTAACCGAACTTGCCTTTGTTTTGTTCCCACCAAACGTTCGACTTGGTGTTGAAGCTGAATACGCGCACAGACTTAGATAAGCGAGTCGCTTTTTTCACGCGCTCTGGATCAGGTTCGCCGACATCAATCCAGTCTAGGATTTGGTCATCTAACGACTTCTGCCATAAATCGGGTTCTTCAATGCTAGACAACCCTTTAGTGAACTCAAGTTCAGGAGAGGCATTGATACAGAAAGCCATGATTCGAGCCATCATACGCTGTTCTGTTTCAGAAGGGTGTTGTGCAACCGTTAGATTAAAAGAGTCGTAATAGTCGCGATTCATATCGGTTAGAGAGATACGAAACTTGTAGATTGTCGGTTTAAGAGCCATTGAGGGGGTGTCTTAGGTAGAAATAGTGAGGGGGAATATTACCTTAAATCTCTGAATAGCGGGTAAAAAAATAGCCAGCAGAGGCTGGCTATTTTTAGAAAGCTTTAAAATACTAAATTAAAGTACTTTGATGCTGTCAGCTTGTGGGCCTTTTTGACCTTGAGATACTACGAACTCAACTTTTTGGCCTTCAGCAAGAGTTTTGAAACCGTCGCCTGTGATTGCAGAGAAGTGTGCGAATACGTCTGGACCGTTTTCTTGTTGAATGAAGCCGAAGCCTTTAGTTTCGTTGAACCATTTTACTGTACCAGTAACTGTGTTAGACATGATGATATCCTAAAATTAAATTTTTATTTTGAGCCAATTGTGGCACTGATAGCGCGGAAAAGTTTATTGCTATTGCGTACAACACAACGGGGTTACTAGTAATCCAACGAAATGTTTATATACAAAGAACTTTCTTTCTAGCCGAGATGAAGTCTAAATCAAATCAAGGGATAGTCAATCGAATCCATAACGAAAGGTTGCAGAAACTTGGGGGCAGTCAAACTTTGCATTCCTTAAATATCATGGAGTTACAGTAGTATGGTGATTTGTTGTCGTTTTTGTGAAAAACGTGGGTGAAATTGATGACAAATTTGGAGTAATTACACTGGTTTTATACGTGTAATCACTAAACCGAAGCCCTTAAAACAACCATCTCTAACGTCAGATTTCCAAACCGCGAGTTTGGTAGAAACGTCGTTAAATAGTAGCTATAAATAGATAAATAGCGGGAAAACTGACGCAATCAGACCTTATATCACTGTGTGATTGCGTATCGTGTTACTTCTTCAGGCGATATAGATTGCCATTGTCAGTGCTGAAGAAAATGTCGCCGTCGGGAGAGGTTTCAATGTCTCTTATTCTTTCACCTAACTCCTCTAGAATACGCTCTTCTTTGATTGCCTCACCTTGCTCGTTGACCGTCACAATATTGATGTGAGTAAGTTTAAGTGCGCCTGCCAACATCTTGCCTTGTAATTCAGGGTATTTGTCACCTTGGTAGACGATCAAACTACCCGGAGCGATTGAAGGCACGTAGACTTTTTTAGGTGCTTCAATGCCGTCTTTGGTTTCAGATTCTCCCACGCTGATAGGGCCCCAATACTCTTTACCGTGGGATGTAACTGGCCAGCCGTAGTTAGCGCCTGCTTTAATTAGGTTGATTTCATCACCACCGCGAGGTCCGTGTTCAATCGACCAAAGATTTTTACTGGGGAAATCGTAAAAAAGTCCTTGCGGATTGCGATGACCAAAGCTCCAAATCTCATTGAGAATCTGGTCGTTATCGGTGAATGGGTTGTCGCTAGGTGGGCTTCCATCGGCATTCAATCTCAATATCGAGCCTGCATGAGTGAGCGTATTTTGGCCGTTGTCTCTGTCACCACGATCGCCGATTGAAAAATACAGATGGCTATCATCAAAGGTTATGCGGCTACCAAAGTGACGACCTGTATCTGTTCTCGATTTAGACACAAACACATCTTGCCAGTCAGACACCTCATCGCCTTTGTACGTAGCAGAAGCAAGCGTGGTTACGCCTTCGCCGTCGACATCTTTACTGTAGGTAACATAGAACTTATCTTCTTCAAAAGGGGAGAGCGCGATATCCAACAAACCACCTTGGCCTTTCGCCCAAACATTGGGCAGCCTGAACAGTGTGCTTTGTTCACCAGTTTTTAAATCAACGTGTTTGATAACGCCTGCTTTTTCTGTGAGAAGCATAGAACCGTCATCGACATAAGCGAGACCCCATGGAATCTCGAGGCCGTCTGTGATTTTTTCTGCCTGCCATGTAAAAACTGGGGTTGAAGCAATTGGACCTGATACGATGAGTGCCAAAGCACAGGAAAGAATACGATGATGAGTGTTCATTGAAGTCCCTTGATTGTCATGACGTTGTATTAGTTTAGCTTGCGGTCGGCAAGTAGATAATTAGGGTCAGTGAAAAGTCACTATTCACATATTTAGTCGAGCGAGTATTGTATGATTATACAAGCTCACGTATGTTTACCCTGCCATCTTCTATTCGATTTTTCGGAGTACAATGAATACTTACCCTGCAACATTTTCGTTATTTCCTCTGTCTTTACGTTGTCAGGTAGATATTCAAGCGATCTATTCTCAAACTACTCGCTCTCGAAACCGCTGTTCTATCGGATACTTTACATCATGAGCCGTCGATTTGACTTTAAATCGATCCTACTTGCGTGTTTGGTCATCAGTATCGGCCAACTCAGTATGGGCTTGGTGTTTCCTTCTTTACCTTGGATCGCGAAAGATTTCGATGTCTCGCTAGAGCAAGCTCAGCTCTTGGTGAGTGTCTATTTGCTAGGTTTTGGTCCTTCTCAGTTTATTTATGGTCCCGTTTCAGATGCGCTAGGGCGTAAAAAGGTACTGTTAACCGGTTTGTTGATTGCCATGCTGGGCTTGTTGATGATCATCTTCTTTAGCCATTCATTTACTAGCATGGTAATGGGGCGTTTTCTTCAAGGTTTAGGGACTGGCTGTTGCGCTGTACTTGCTCGCGCTTCAACACGAGATCGATTCAGCGGGGCTGATTTGCCTTTGGCGATGTCCTACATCGCGATGGTCGCGTCGATTACACCTTTGATTGCGCCAGTAATCGGCGGCTTTATTAACTACCATTTTGGCTGGAGCATGGTGTTCATATCGCTACTTGGATATGTGTCATTAGCTTGGGTGGTATTGGCGTTCAAGTTTAAGGAAACCGTCACTCAGACCTCCGCAATTCCTTCGCCGAAGAAAATGGCATTGCAATACAAAGAGCTACTTACTTCTCGCTACTTTATGAGTTTTGCGAGTATTGGTTGGCTTAACTTTAGCTTGATGATCACCACGGTATCGGTGATGCCGTTTATCATGCAGAACCAGATTGGTATGACGTCAGACGAATACGCGATGTGGGCAGTGATTCCCGCATTAGGGATGCTCGGCGGTACCAGTCTGTGTAACCGTATTCGTCCGATATTCGGTAATAAGAAAACCCTATTGTGTACGCCTGTGTTACATATCTCGGCTGCATTTTGGCTTTTCTTCTGCCCGCTTGAACCTCTGTACCTAATGACTGGTCAATTCTTGATGATACTGGGTAATGGTATTGCACTGCCTTGTGCTCAAGCCTTGGTGATGTTGCCATACAAAAAGAATGCGGGCGCTGCGGCTGCGATGTCTGGCGGTGGCCAAATGGTGGTGTCTTCCATGGTCAGTATGGGACTGGTTCAACTGGGGTTAGGAGAAGCATGGCATCTATCGATCGTGATTACGGTGTTCACACTGATTACTCTGTTTAATATTTTGCGTGGTTTTAGTAGCCAAGAAGCAAGAGAATCTCAGCTTAACTAGCGATAAATATTAGAAAAAGGCCATTGAATTTTTACGATTCAATGGCCTTTTTTATTGTTGGGTATTGGGTATTGGGTATTGGGTATTGGGTCTTTGTACTTGGCTTGGAGCGCTTGAAAGTCTGATCTATTCGCAGACCACCGCAACTTTTTCACTCGCGGCTGTGTTAGCGGGAACTGGATGATCGATCAATCGGATAGGGGATTCATACAAAGCAGACAATGCCTCTTCATCGAGCAACTTATCCGCACTACCTTCAAATGCGATCTGCCCTTTTTTTAGGGCGACAATGTGTGTCGCGTAACGCAGAGCAAGGTTCAAATCGTGCAAGATGACGATCACCCCAACGTTGTCCTTCTTATTGAGCTCAGACAGTAAACCCATCAGTTGAAATTGGTGATGAACATCCAATGCCGATGTTGGTTCATCGAGGATCAATACTGGTGATTGCTGAGCCAACAACATAGAGACCCACGCCCGTTGACGTTCACCACCAGACAAATCATCCGCTAATGCTTGTGAAAACTCCGCGATACCGGTTCTTTCCATTGCTTGTTGGATGATCGATTTATCTTCAGAGTTCCAACGACCTAATGCGCCTCTCCATGGGAAACGCCCTAAACGAACCAGCTCTTCTACTGTCAAACCTGCAGAGGCGGGAAGCTTTTGCGGTAAATAGGCAATCTTCTTTGCTAACTCTTTGCTTTTAAATGAAGAAAGGGAAGTACCTTCGAAATCGACGGTGCCGTGATCTGGAGACATTTGTCCTGACAGCAAGTTTACTAGTGTGGATTTTCCTGAACCATTGTGACCAAGAACCACGATCAGTTCATTGGTCGGAATAGTAAGCTCTTCTATTGAGAGGATGGTTCGGTTGTCTCGAATGATGTTGATGTTTGAAAGCTGGAACATGTCGGTCCTGTATCGAGACCAATAGCGATGCTTAATGAAAGCAAATCTTTCGCACTGATCTTTAAAATAGTGGGTGTTATTTAGCGGTTTTCTTGTTGTCAGGGTGCCTAGGACAATCGTCGCAATACTTTCCTGAATCACACTTATAAACAAGGCAGCAACTGACTCTGATCAGTTTTAGCATGCCTGAATGGGCATCGACCTTAAGACTGTCTAAATGACTTTCAGGTAATTGGCATGCTTCTAACCAAAGTTTAGCTTGCCCAGTGATATAATCATTGGTCAGGCTTGGCTCGTGCTGTTGCAGCTTGATCAAACTACTTAACAGTAGATCGGCCAGTAAGTGGTTGGTAAACCCTGGGCGAATGCGTGTCCATTCACTTATTTGGCTGCGATAAAATTCAGTCAATGTAAGAATGGCTTCTCCAGCCTGTGGGATAAGCTCTTCAGGTGAACCATGTTGATGATCACCATTAAAAAAGCGATAGCCAGTAATGAACTCTTTGTATCTAAACTGACCGATATGCTTGATGTCGGGCAGTGAATGAAGTCCATAGATAGAAATGAAAGTCACATAGATAGGCTGCCAGCACACGAGATCCCACGTTCGCGTTAACCAATACGCTTTGCCTGCTTCTGGGTGGCTTTGCGCAAGGCCATCGTAAACTCGTTTGAGCTCTTTATGGCTATTATCATTCGTTACCGCAATGCTCTTGTTGTTAAGTGCGCCAAAGCTTCCGCTTAAATAAGGGGTGACTTCTTTTGAGTAAGCGAAGATTTTCTGATGTAGAGACGGCGCTTTCCGACGAGTGATAATATTGTGCAGTTGGGGAAGCATCTTAAATCAATAAATGAGAATCAGTTGCGTTATCATAACGGACATGATCGAGGATAACCATACAAAATGGAGCATCTACAGGGTGCTTTTGACGTTTTTGAGATTTATAAAGTGTGGGTAGGCTGTACATTTTTAAGTGATAAAAGCCTTTTTAAATGATAAAAGTATTGGTGAAACTAATGTGTCACTGCCAACTATAGAGAATATGAAAGCTTGAATATGAACACACCAGCATTTGATCGTATCAGCCGCGTCTTGGCTTATATTCATGCGAACCTAAGCTCGACACTATCGCTAGAAGATATCGCGAAACAAAGCTGTTGGTCTCGCTGGCAACTGCAAAGAGTGTTTCAAGCGGAAACTGGGCTGACTGTAGCAAACTATGTGAGAGAGCTTAAGTTAAGCCAAGCAGCCGAGTACTTGCTAGACGGAAAAGAGCGCGTGATCGACATTGCGCTTGGCCTCGGGTTCAACTCCGAAATTAGCTTTAGCCGTTCGTTCAAGCAGATGTTTGGAGCTAGCCCAAGCCAATATCGAAAAGCGGGCAAAAGGGTAGGGCTGAGAAAACCAATACAAGTGTCTGACACCGCAAGTGCTGCTGAAAAAGGGCTACTCAGTTTTGTGGAAGTTCGCATTGATGAAAGAGAGTCTTTCCTTGTTAAAGGTATGACATCAGAAATCAGTGGTTTGTTTTCATTAACACAAGATTTTGCAGAGAAAGTCCCTCAGCTTTGGTCTCGCTTGGAGCAGGAAGTGACGATACCAAACGATAATGTACTTCAGTTTATTGGCGTCGTTGATCTTACTCAGTCTTGTTTCGATGGCACGAATATTCACTATTGGGCTGGTGTGGAGCTGCATGACGGAATCTCAATCCCGCAATTACCAAGTATTATCTCCGATAAATTGAAGGTGCTGACTATCCCTAAGCAAACTTATGCAGTGGTTAAGCATTGTGGGCCGATTGAAAACTTGCGACATACCTTGAGCTGGTTTGTGCTTAACTGGCTGCCGAGTTCTGGTTATCGCGGTGTCGATGGTTATGAGCTCGAAGTGTACCCATTTGGCTATCAAGCCCATGCATCAGATGCTGAAATGGAGTACTGGGTTCCTATTATTAAATCGTAATCATATCCTCACAAAATCTCTTCCTGTAAGACCTCTCCCAAAATAAGGTCAATTGTGTTTTTAATCAGCAATTGACCGATTTACATTAAAAATAGGCCAAGTTCTTTTTTAATTTGCACCAAATTGTTAATTATCCCATCTCTAGATACATACAATGCAAATGAGATTTATTATTATTTATATTAAGCGTTGGTACCGAGGGAATCATGACCACTCACACTCGTTTTAAGTATTCATCATTGGCAGTAGCGTTGCTCACTGCGTTTTCAGCGCAAGCGTTGGCGGAAGAAACCGTTACAGCGGCAGACTCGAATATCGAGACTGTCACTATTATGGGTAAAGCCTATCGTAATACAGCGACTAAGTCGGCACTTGAGCCAGAAGAGACGCCTCAAGGTATTACCGTTATTGATGAAGAACAGTTAGAGCAACGAGGTGTGAAGTCCCTCAACCAAGCGCTTAGATACGCGCCGGGTGTTGTAACCGAACAGAAGGGCGCATCAGTAACGATGTACGATACGTTCTCGATTCGTGGTTTCAGTAATAACCAAAGCTACTATGATGGCTTGGTGCTCCCGTTCCTAACAGGTTGGAACCTGCAACCTCAGATAGACCCTATTGCGATTCAGCAAGTTGAAGTGTTTAAAGGCCCTACGTCTGTGTTGTATGGATCGATGCCACCGGGTGGCATGGTCAACATGATCGCGAAGACACCGCAAGAAGATGGGTCTACAAAAGTTGGTGTATCTACAGGTTCAAGAAATCTGATGGAAGCGTCAATTGATACTTCAGGTCAGTTAGGCGACAGTGACTTTTCATATCGTTTGGTAGCGTTAGCTCGTAAACAAGACAGCCAAGTTGATAACGCAGAAGAAGAGCGTTATGTGATTGCTCCATCGTTAGATTGGCAGGTATCTGATAGAACACTTATTAACTTCAATCTTTACTATCAGAATGATCCGTCAATGGGTACTAACTCTGCAATGCCGCTTGAAGTGCTGAAGGCAAGTGATCCATCTGTGTCCATGGGCGACAAGAACTGGAGTACCTTTGAACGTGAAGTCTTGATGTTAGGCTATAAGATCAATCATCAAATCAATGACAACTGGACTTTCCTTCAGAATGCTCGTTATTCCGATGCGTCGTTATATCAAGAAAACACCTACCATCGCGGTACGAATTTTAACGCAGCAACTGGTAGCTTAATTCGAAATGTGTACAGCACGGATGAAGACTCTCAAAGCTTTGTTATCGATAACCAAGTGTCAGGTCGTGTCGAGGTTGCTGGTTTAGAGCATAACTTATTGTTTGGTCTCGATTACCTAAAACTAACCGGCGACTCTTTGTACAAAGAGTTTGATGCAAACAGTAGTTTCGGTGATTTCAACGCATACAATCCGAATAACAGCCTTTTGGATAAAAGTCAGCTACAAGAGAATTATCGTGAATCACATGACATAACGACTGAACAACTGGGCCTGTATTTCCAAGATCAAGTTCGCTACGACGCGCTGGTTTTACTTGCTGGTGGACGTTACGACATGTTTAAAGCGAGTGACGATAAAACGAGCACTTACCCAACAAGCGATGGCACTGAAAAGGCCGATCACAACCAGTTCTCTTACCGCGTAGGCGCGTTGTATGAGTTAGATAATGGCATCTCTCCATTTGTAAGTTACGCGACGAGCTTTGAGCCTGCAGCAGGTACTGATATCAACGGTAATTCGTTGAAGCCTCAGTTGGGTGAGCAAGTCGAACTCGGTGTGAAATACCTTTCTGCTGATATGGCACAGCAACTTACCGCATCATACTTTTACATTACTAAGAAAGACTCAATTGCTGCCGATCCATCAGATCCAACATATCGCTCTAAGATTCAGTTAGGTGAAGTACGTTCTCAAGGTGTGGAAGTCGAAGGCCGATGGTTTGTAACGGAAGATTGGGATGTGAACGCGAGCTACACCTATGTCGATATGGAAGTGACGGAAGATGCAAATCCTGAACTAGAAGGTACGACACCGATCTACGTACCAACACACGCTGCGAATCTCTGGAGCAATTACTATGTTTACGGTGGTGCTTTAGCCGGTACGCGTTGGAGTGCAGGCGCTCGTTACATGGGTGAAATGGAAATGGATGCAACAAACACTCAGGGCAAAGTACCGTCATACACGGTCGTCGATCTATCCGTGGGTTATGACCTAGGTGAGGCAAGCGAGACACTATCTGGTGCAACGGCTAACTTGTTGGTTAATAACCTATTTAATGAAGAGTATTACACCTGTTACGACCAATCAAACTGCTGGTTCGGTGCGGAGCAGTCTGTAGAGCTAAGCGTGAACTATGAATTCTAACTAGGTTAGGGTTATCCATTTTAAAGCAGCCTAGTTAAGGCTGCTTTTGTCGTTTGAAGAAATATAGAATTTAGATTGAGCAGGCAAAGATATGAGCTTAAAACCAATAGCTTCCCATTTTTCTAAAGCAAAGAATTTGAATACAAAGCTCGCGCTATCCATCTTAGCGAGTGCTTTATCGTTTAATGTGATGGCTAATTACCAAGTAGAAGACAGTGAGGGTGTTAAAACCCTTGAAGCTCAGCCTGTTAGAGTCGCGGCGCTGAACTGGGACATTGCAGAACAAGTTATCGAACTCGGTGTTACGCCAGTCGCGGTGCCTGATATTGCAGCGTATAGCGATTGGGTTGTTCAACCTGCGATTCCTGAAGGCGTGGCGGATATTGGTACACGAACTGAACCTAATTTTTCTGCTTTGAAGAAGCTAAACCCAGATGTGATTCTTATCGCTTCTCCTCAGA
The DNA here is from genome assembly GCF_030297155.1 of Vibrio sp. FE10. Lineage (NCBI taxonomy): Bacteria > Pseudomonadati > Pseudomonadota > Gammaproteobacteria > Vibrionales > Vibrionaceae > Vibrio > Vibrio apostichopi. Next base: position 1,454,138 of record NZ_AP028068.1, read on the forward strand.
AAGATCTTCAGGCGCGTCTTTCTGAAATTGCGCCCGTGCTTTACTACCAAACATACAGTGAGCAACACAGCAATGCGGCGGCGGCTATCGAGAACTTTAAGAAGATAGGTCAATTGCTTGGCAAAGAAGAACAAGCGAACAACAAACTGGCTGCGATGGATGAACGTATCGCGGTTTTAAAAGCTGAACTGGATAAAGCGTATCCGGGCGATAAGCCGAAAGTCACCTCTTTCCGTTTTGCGAGCACCACCTCGGTGTTCATTTACGGCGATAATTCGATTCCGCAATATGCGCTTGAGCAGCTCGGTTTTGAAAATGCGATGGATCTGCCTGCGAGTCAGTGGGGCATCAGTCAAAAACGAATGACTGAACTTAAGAACGTCAAGGGTGGCATTGCGCTTTACTTTGAACCTTTCCCATATCAAGAAAAACTAGATCGTTCACCTATCTGGAAGAGCATGCCTTTCGTTCGTAATGGTCAATTTAGCCCCGTTGCAGCAAGTTGGAGCTACGGCGGTGCAATGTCGATTTTGTATAACGCAGAAGCGATGGCGCAATCGCTGTTGACGTTAGCGGAGCAGTAATGAAATCCAGTGGTTTGATGATGGTGGCGGTGTTATTTATCGCCGCCCTTGTTCATTTATGGTTAGGCCAGTCTGAATTTGGCCCTATCGGTGAGTTGTTCCAACAAGTCTCACAGATCAATGACAGCGCGACATTCAACTCAATGGTCGATGAATCATTCGAGCTGATGGCGCTAATCTATGTCAACTTGCCACGTTTAGTAATGGCGGTTTTGGTTGGTGGAACACTCGGTACCATAGGTAGTTTGTTCCAACAGTTAACGCAGAACCGCATGATGTCTCCGCTTACTTTAGGCACATCATCAGGCGCATGGCTTGGTCTGGTCATTCTGAATGTGGTCGCGCCGATGTTGGTCGCTCAATATTCAGTTTGGTTTGCGCTGATTGGGGCGCTGCTTGCAATGGGGCTTATCGTTTCCATTGTTGGCATCAAAAATATGAGTGGTTTACCGATTGTCTTGGCGGGGATGGCGGTGAATTTATTACTAGGGGCATTTGCGACCGCGATTATCTTGCTCAACGACCAGTATGCGCAGAACTTGTTCGTATGGGGAGCGGGCGATCTAGGACAGAACGGTTGGGAACAAGTACTTTGGCTGATGCCCAAGTTACTGCCGATCTTCGCCATCTTCTTATTGGCGCCAAGAGTCCTGACTCTGCTTTCGATCGGTGCTGAAGGGGCTGCCGCGCGTGGTCTTAACATCGGCACGACCTTCTTTGTGTTGATGGCGATTGGTGTTTGGCTGGCTTCTGTATCGATTACCTCAGTGGGCGTGATCAGCTTTATTGGCTTGATTGCGCCAAATATCGCGAGACATTTAGGTTTCTTAAAGGCGAAATCTGAACTCATCGCAAGTTGTGTATTAGGTGCGCTATTACTTTGTGTCACCGACAGTTTGGCGATCTTCTTAGCGCAGTGGTCTTTGGACATGATTCCAACAGGGACAGCAACTGCAGTGATTGGTGCTCCAGCGTTGATCATTATTGCTCGCAAGCAAATGTCTGCTCAAGACCAGCTATTTTTCTCGATGCCTAAAGGTCCGAAGTCTATTTCATCTTTGGCTTACTTCTTGTTGGGCTCGATGATCCTTGGGTTGCTGGCGTTGAGTACATTGTCACAACCTTCTTCAGATATGGGCTACTTCGTTATCCCAGATGCATTTGAATGGTCGATTCGTTGGCCGAGAATGTTAACGGCGATATTCGCTGGTGGCGGCTTGGCGGTGGCTGGCGTCATATTACAAAGATTGGTCTACAACCCGCTTGCAAGTCCAGACATTCTTGGCGTGTCGGCAGGAGCGGTTCTAGCGTTGATTTTCAGTAGCCTGTTTATGGGCTACTCGATTCACTCGCTAAGCCCATGGGTTGCGTTTTTAGGAAGTGCGATAGCACTCTGTTTGTTGCTGTTCCTTGGCAAGAAGCATCAGTTTGCACCGTCTATTCTAATCCTGACAGGTATCTCGCTAACCGCAGTACTGGAAGCCTTGGTGCAATTTTCTCTAACGCGAGTAGGTGAGGGGAAATACACCTTATTGGCTTGGTTGGCAGGCTCTACCTATCGTGTTGAACCTGATGCAGCAATGATCATGGCTATCGTGATCACCGTTTGTATTGGAGGTGCTTTACTGTTGAGTCGCTGGGTGACGTTAATTGCTACAGGCCGACAGTTCGCTAGCGCTCGAGGGCTGAATATCAACATCGCTTATGTGGCTCTGCTGTGTATTGTCGCGGTGTTATGTTCGATGGTCACAACCACCATGGGACCAGTTGCTTTTGTTGGCTTATTAGCACCACATATTGCAGCCATGGTTGGTGCTCGCTTGGTTCGTGAACAGATCATCTTATCGTTTTTGATTGGTGCGGCACTGATGTTATTCGCCGACTGGTTAGGGCAAGTAGTTGTCTTCCCAGCACAACTTGCGGCAGGAACACTAGTTTCCATAATTGGTGGTAGTTACTTCATCTTCTTGTTACTAAAATCTCGAAGAACTTAAGTTTATAGTTAGTAGATTGATAGCCAGTCAGTAGATTAATAACAAGTCTCTTTATCAATCGAAACAAACATTAAGGCAGTGATTGGAGCTCTCCATCACTGCCTTTTTTATTGGGCTTTGTGTTTCCTAGACAAAGTGTTAGCCAACACAGATCTCGCTTCTAAAGCGTCAATTTTGCATATGTGATTAAGATGGCTACGCTAAAGGTCTGACCACCTAATTGGATAACCAAATGCCTGAACTCGAACGCCTCACTTGTTCCATTGATGAAAACCAGATCGCAACGGTTGTGTTGAATCGCCCTGATAAGCTGAATGCCATTGATATGGCGATGTTCCAAGGGGTGAACAACATGGTGGATCAGCTGAAAAAGAACACCGAGATTCGCGCCGTGATAGTGAAGGGCAATGGGGCCGACTTTTGTTCAGGGCTTGATATTAAATCTCTGTTGACCAGTAAGTCTGGCGCAATGAAGCTTTTGTTCAAATGGTTTCCTACATTGCCAAATGCAGCGCAGTGCTTTTCGCTGGGTTGGCGAGATATTCCGTGTCCCGTTATTTTTGCGATTCATGGTCGTTGTTGGGGAGGTGGTTTGCAATTGGTCAGTGGTGGCGACTTTAGAATCGCTAGCCCAGATGCCAATTTCTCGATACTAGAAGCGAAATGGGGTTTGATTCCTGACATGGGCGGTGCAATCGCTTTTAGAGAGTTGATGCGCAAAGATCACACCTTAGAAATGGCAATGACCGCTAAAGTGATTGATAGCGAAACGGCAAAGGAATATGGACTTGTGACTAAAATTGCAGAAGATCCTTATGCAGAAGCTTATGCCTTGGCACTCGAGTGCGCGAACCGATCGCCAGATGTGGTTGCTGCCAATAAAAAACTCTACAACAAAACGTGGTGGTCTAGCCCCGGTATCGCCTTGTTTTACGAGACTTGGTACCAGATTAAAGTGGGGTTAGGTAAGAACAGGGCGATTGCCGCTCAGCGTGAAATTCATCGCGACAAACCACGCGCTTATGTGGCTAGGAAGTTTAAATAGTATTTGTACAGGAATAATCGATATTCCCTTTGTTTATGGTGCTTTGCGGTAACCTTAGCGCAATTTAATGTCTAAGGCTGAATGAGCACCCTGATGAACAAAACTTTTACCTACTCTCTAGCTGCCACCGCAATCTTTACAAGTCTAAACGCTTTCGCAAGTGGCCTGTTTTTACAAGAAGCCGTTGTTGCCAACGCTGGTACTGCTGGCGCTGGTGATGGTGTCTATACTCGCTCTGCTGCTGCGATGTGGACGAACCCTGCCACCATGTCTCATATGGGCGAAAGCAAAACGACCATCAATACCATGGCGTTTGATCTTGAGATGCAATATCAAGACAACCTAGATTCAAGTGATAGCGGTAAAGCTCATTCAGTTATGCCGTCATTTGGTGCGTTCCATGCTCACCAAGTGACGGACAAATTACACCTTGGTATCGCTCTCGGTGCTGTAGGTGGCTCTAGCCTTGATTACGGCAGTGAATGGGCGGGAGCTGGGCTTCTAGAGGATATCACCCTAACCGCAATGCAAGTGAACCCATCACTGAGCTACAAATTGAACGATCAGTGGTCTGTAGGCGCAGGTGTGCAATTCAGCTGGGGTGCATTCCAACAAACAACATCTGGATTTACAGCAAAACAAGACACTGATTGGGCTTATGGCTATAACCTTGGTGTAATGTACACACCTACAGATAAACTTAAACTAGGTGCGAGTTACCGCTCGAAGCTAGAGCATGAATTCAATAATGAGTTAAAAGGTTCACTGCCTGGTAACAATCGCTCTCTGTCGACAGACCTAGCGCTGCCTGAGATCGTTGATTTAAGCGCAAGCTATGCATTGAACTCTCAACTTGACTTACTTGCTAGTATTCAGTTCCACCGTTGGAGTGAGTGGGATGAGACCGTTTTAGATTTTGGGGTGACCGCCAAAGATGGAATCCCAATCAAACGTGATTGGGATGATGTTTGGAAGTTTGCAGTTGGCGCTGACTACCAATTGAATTCAGATTGGCGTTTAAAAGCAGGCTTCTCTTATGAAACCTCGCCACAAGACGATCCTTCAATGCAATGGGTTGACCTTCCAGTGGGCGAACAGTATCGCTACTCAGTGGGTGCATCTACCTATTGGGACGACATCTTAATTGATGTGTTTTACGAGTATGCTGATCTGGGTTCAGTTGAAATGGATCGTGATGGTCCTACTGGACGCAATCTCCTTAATGGTTCGTTCGATGGTCGTATCCACTTCGTTGGCGTTAGCGCGACCTTCTAATGACATTACGTAATCTATTAATTGTTAGTTCGGTCATCCTAGGCTCAACGGGTGTTTTGGCTGAAGAGAAGCACCCAGATGATCCGACTAAGATCGTAACCAAAGCAGGCGTTGCTTATAACGAAGAGCTTAAGTTCTCGGGTTCAATCGGGCTTGATGAAGCGCGAATGATCAACGCTCGCGTTAACGCAGACGGTGAAGAGTGGCGAGTGGGCGGTTCATGGCTATTGCCTTTGGGGATCGTCAATTTCAACTTTAGTCGCTCTGAATACGACAACGATGCTTACAAGAATAACTACAGTATCGGGACATTTGTTCCGTTGAGTTATTTCGATATTGAGCCGTTCGGATGGCAAATCTTCCCGATGGCTGGCTACAGCTATAATGATGGTGAAGTAGCGGTGTTCGATGACCAAAATGTGGGTTCTGATTATGTATTGATGCCGAGTTCAACGCATGGTGGTTATATTGGTGCGTTTGGCTTAAAAACGATTACTGATGAATGGTCCATTATGGGCTTTGGCGGTGGTTCAATGGGTTCTGATGATTATTCAGGTTATTGGACTGGAGTTGGTGCCAGCTACAAATTGAGTGACGCCCAGTCGTTCAATTTCTTCACTATTTTTGCTGAGGATGACTTCGGTGAGAATAACAGTGTCGGCGCTTCTTATACCTACGAGTTCAACTAGTAGTTATCCCGCTTCTACATAAATAAAGAGCTGAGTGTATGACCACCGATTTAGGTGAACTTACACTCAGCACTTATTACTTCCCTATTAGATTCTCAGCTGTTGAATAGCGTTAGCAAATCGCTTCGTAACGTTCTACATAGCTTTGCATCACGGCATTCATCGCTTGAGTGATGTTGGCGTATTGCTCTTCTTCTAAGTTAGCGAGAGAAACACGTAGCGACCATGTTGGAGCATCAAACCCTGCGCCCGGCATTACAATCACGCCATGTTCTTCGGCAAGACGAACCAAGAAATCCAAAGGCTCATACGTTTCTTCTAACCAAGAGAAGAAACCATTGCTATGAATCGTTTGAGCAATTTCTTTCAGATCAATCTCTACATAGTAAAACGCACCTGTTTGATCGCCCTCTGCAATGATTGGGGCCGCCAAGTTCTTCTGCATCAACGTATGGTAACGACGGCGCACAATCTGCTTAGCCAAGCGTTTATACTCTTCACCACCTTGCATCAAAGACAGCAATGAAAACATCGTCATCTGGATTTGTTGAGGTGTAGAAAGACCCGCAGTATGGTTCAGTGCCACTGCTCGGCTGTCTGCAACCAATCGATCAATAAATTTAATCTTGCTTGGTTCAAGGGAAATACCTTTGTATCGTGCCGTCAGCGTGTCTCTGGTTTGTTCTGGAAGATCAGCGATCATACGATCGAAGTTGTTGTCTTCATGCACGCCAATCACCCCTAAACGCCAGCCTGTTGCACCAAAGTACTTAGAGTATGAATACACCAGAATCGTATTCTTCGGAGCAAGCATCGCTAACGAAGTGAAGTTATCCGCGAAGGTGCCATATACGTCATCAGTCAGTAGAATTAACTCAGGACGACGGTTAGCAATTTCTGCGATTTTGTAGAGTGTCTCATCACTCAGTCTTACCGATGCTGGGTTGCTTGGGTTTACTAAGAAGAAAGCTTTCACGCTTGGATCATTCAACTTCTCTAATTCAGAATCCGGGATCTGCCACGCTGATTCTTCCGTTGCCATAATTTCTACTTTGTTTAGTGAATAATCTTCAAGCTCTGGCATCTCGATGTAAGGTGTGAAAATCGGTGCGCCAATCGCAATCGTATCGCCTTTGTTTAACAGACGGTTACTCTTCAAAGTGTTGAAAATATACACCATGGCTGCCGTACCGCCTTCAACAGCAAACAAGTCAAACTTGCCAGCAGGTACTGGTTGAGAGCCTGCCATCTCTTGTTCAATGTATTTACGAGCGATCAGTTCTGAATACTTGAGCATACGGTCAGGAACAGGGTAATTGTTACCTAGAATACCGCCAACCCACTCATAAATCAGCTCATCGCTGTCTACTTGATATTGATCGGTAATGAACTGGAAAGCTTCAATTAGGAATTGAACACCTTCTTGCTCTTCGTGTTTTTCACAAAAGTGAAGAAAACGCAGGCTAATGTCTTGTTTAGCGCCCATTCCACCAAAGCCTTGGTAGCCAGAGAAGGTCGCTTTCGACTCTTCAAGAGCAAACATGCCGAGTTGGAAGAAAGCTTCACGTGGTGCTGTTGCTACCCAGTTAGGGTTGCCGCGGCCAGCGTTGATCATCGTTTTTTCATGTGAATGCTGAGCAAGGTCGATCAGTGTATTTTTTACTTCAAAAGGGCTCAGTGTTTCTAGGCGTTTTTCATCTGTGCGTTTCATATTCGTTTCTCTCTAAATTGTTTATTGGTTAGCTATTGTTTGGATTGAATAGCTAACGTTTGATTAATGATCTTTTGGGGTAAGAGCCAGGCTCTTGATTAAGTTGTTTTTCTAAGAAATTTTGGTAATTAGGTTGATGATTACTGGTCCCCATAGAGTGAGGAAGATATTGGCAACCGCGTAAGTCATCGTGAAACTTGGTACGGGTGTGCTGTTCTGTGTTTTTTCTAGAAGCGATGCGAAGGCTGGGTTAGCGCTGCGGCTACCTGCGACAACGGCTAAGGCTTCTACCGGGTTCTTGATTTTCAACACGTAGTAATTGAATAGGAACGTTAGTATTTGAGGAATCAAAGTGACTAATACACCGAGCAGTAATAGCGTTACGCCATTCTCTTTGATTGCAGTCAGTGCTGGAGCGCCTGCGTTGATACCAACAACTGCAACAAATACTGCTAGTCCGAATGTCTGCATAAAGTTAGCAGCGCCATGGTTAACGCTTCCTAAACGTGGTGTACGCATTCTTAGGTAGCCAACAAGCAGGCCGGAAACCAAACAACCTAAACCAGAACCAAGCGCAATATGAGAACCACCGATTGAGAAGCCAATCTCACCAATCAGGTAACCCAGCACCATGCCGAAAGACATGGTCACAAAGTCCGTCACACTTGGAAGAGGGCTGTTGTAACCGATTTTCTTCACGACTTTGGCAAGGTCTTCTTTGAGACCCACTAGCGTGATTTCGTCGCCAAGGTGTAATTCAGTTTCTGGTAATGTTGAAATGTCATGACCCATACGAGACAGCTGAGCGATATAAACACCACGGCGAATACGTGCGTTGGTTTCATCGTGAAGCTTACGTAGAGTGATGCCTGCTAGTTTCTTGTTGGTCAGTACGACTTTTTGTTGTGTCTGAATAACGTTGTTTTCTTCGCTAAATTCACCCAGTTCAACCCCAAGGGATGTCACTTTCGGAAAGGCACGCGTTAAGCCAGTTAGGTAAACCTTGTCTCCAGCCGCTAAGATAGGGTTCTTAGCGATATCTAAAGTCGACTCTGCTTCGTCCTTGGTGCGATAAATAGCTTCGATGGTTAAATCTGTGTCGAATGCTTCTTCTAGTTCAACAACGCTTTTTCCGACAAAGATCGAGTTGGCGGTAACCTGGTAAGCGCGTGAAGATACGCGGCTTAGTGCTGGGAATTCACCCTCGTTTAACTGCTTGTTACCAGCGCCCATTTTCTCTGCGAGTTTTTTCGCTTCTTTAGTGATGTTCCAACCCATTACCATAGGAATGAGTGACATCATTAAGATTGGGCCAAGAGAGCCGAAGATGTAGGTGATTGAGTAACCGACAGCCACGTTTGTCTTAAGTGTTGATGTGACATCGGGAGCTAGGTTGAGCTGATCAATTGCGTTGCCCGCTGTACCTATGATTGCCGATTGCGTTAAGCCGCCAGCCGCAAGACCTGCCGCTAAACCTTTGTCTAGTCCTGCCCATTTAGAGAGCAACACAACCGTCACCAATCCTACAAACGTCATCACGAATGAAGCGAATAAGCGTGTTAGTGATGAAAGGCGGAATGATGAGAAAAATTGCGGTCCGCCGTTGTAACCCACCATGAATATAAATAGCGCAAAGAAGATGCTTTTTACTTCGTTGGAAATCGCGATTCCGCCGATTTGACCAAGCCCTACCGCAACCAAAAGTGAACCTGCGATTCCGCCTAGTTCAAATTTACCGATTTTAATTTTACCGATTAAGTAACCAAGTCCTAATGATAGGAATAGAGCTATAAATGGATAGTCTCTTAATTGTTCAATAATAAATGACATGATAAACCTTTAATGAAATGGTTTTTATATTTCATAATTAATAATATGTTGATGTTAAATTACAGAGTGTTTTCGTTATCTGTAGTTATTTGAACCTAAGAGTTGTTTTTCTTATGGTGTAATCGTGAAGCCTTTTTATGGTCATGAGTTTTATCTTTGTGATGCTTATTATGATGACCATCCGGATGGTGATTAACTAAATGCTTATGACCTTCAGGTTCTCCGCCATGTGGCTGACCTGAATGAGAAGGCTGATGCGCTCTATACTCTAGATGGTCCTTGTTATGTTTATGGTCGACTTCTTCTCCATATACACGTTTCATTTTTTCTTTAATAGCGACTTTCGTGTGGTGTGCTTGATTAGACATATTAATCTCAGTTAGTTGTTTAAGGAACGATGAGAATTATATCTATCGAGAGAGAATATAAATCATGTTCAAATAAAATCGACATAAAGGATTAAAATGATTTTTACTTGATAAAAGTTTATCAAGTCATTGTATTTGTTGGTTTTATTTTTATTTTATATAGCTTTACTGCGATGTTATATCAGTTTGATTTATTGACGGTGTCGATAGATAGAATAGCCGGACTTTAAAAACAAGGTGAACACATGAGTAAGTATAAAGGCGTAATCGTCGGGTCAGCTTTATTTATATTATTGTCTTTTGTATTCGGCTTTCATTACGTGAAAAGCGAAATAATAAAAGAAAAGGTAGCAAGTTTTAAATTACCAGCGACATCTGTAACAACTGAATCAGTAAATAAAGAAGTTTGGAATGAGAGTTTGCAAGTGATAGGTAACATTCATGCAAACCAATCTATAGATGTGACAAGCCAAATGTCAGGGCAAATAAAAGAAGTGCTTTTTAAATCGGGTCAATTTGTCAATAAAGGCGATGTTCTTATTAAATTGGATGATGCCCTATTGAAAGCTAATCATAAAAGCCAGTTAGCAAAAGTTGAATTGGCGAGAACGGAATTGAAACGAAATAAAAAGCTACTTAAAAATAATAGCGTCTCTCAGAATTCGGTAGATAAACTTGCAGCTCAATTTAATGCTGAATCCGCGAAACTCGAATACATCTCTACTCAGGTTGAATATATGAAAGTTAAAGCGCCTTTCTCTGGCAATGTTGGAATTAGAAATGTTGATGTGGGTGACTTTATTAACTCAAGCACAGCGATTGTTGACCTTGAAGATAGCTCTCAACAGTATGTCGATTTTTCTATTTCGGAGCTTTACCTTCACAGCGTGAAAGTGGGTCAGGATCTCCAGTTTGAATCTGACGCAGCTAACGATGCTGAGTATCACGCAACGATTACGGCAATTGAACCAAGCTCAGACGCCAGCACACACAATATCGAACTGCGAGCGGTGACGACTCAGCCTGTTCCGTTGGAGTCGGGAATGTATGTGGATGCGACGCTGACCACTTCAGATTCAAACTCGGTGATCAGTGTGCAATCAGTGGCAATCAGCTACACCTTGTCTGGCGATACTGTGTTTGTTCTTGATACGTCAACGAAACAAGTGAGCACGAATTCAGGCAGCGTAAGCTCTGACGACAAAGATCCAAGCAGTCAAGGTTCAGAGAAAGCAGAGACACCATTTTATGAATACAAAGTGGTGCAACGTACTGTGGAAATTGGCCCGAAACAGGGTGGTTATGTGGGTGTTATTTCTGGTTTAAAAGAGGGCGATGTGGTGGTGACATCGAATCAACATCAGCTTAAAAACGGCGGTCTGGTTTTAGTGAACAATCAACGACCTCTTGTTACCAATACTAAGCCAAGTAAATAGGATACTCCCATGACATTTACTGATGTATTTATCAAACGTCCGGTTTTGGCGACGGTATTAAGCCTTGTGTTGTTGGTGTTGGGTCTAAAGGCCTTTACCTCGCTGCAAGTGCGCCAATACCCAGAAATTGAAACAGGTGTGATTACCGTTACCACCAGTTATCCAGGTGCCAGTGCATCGAGCGTGCAAGGTTATGTTACCCAGCCGTTGCAGGCTGAAATCGCCCAAACTGCGGGCATTGACTATATGACATCAGACAGTGCCTTGGGTAAATCGGTCATTACGGTTTACTTGAAGCTGGGTTACCCATCAGACGGCGCGCTGACGGAGATTTTGTCTCTGGTACAACAAGTGAAATACAAGCTGCCTTCAGGGGTATTGGATCCGAGTATTCTTAAATCGACATCTCAATCTCCAATTTTATATGTCTCTTTCTCAAGCGATACGCTGAAAACAGAGCAGGTGTCAGACTATGTGAGCCGAGTGGTGAAGCCAACATTCTCAACCGTTGAGGGTGTATCTAAAGTCGATATGTTGGGGCAACAAGATTTCGCGATGCGTATCTGGTTAAAACCTCAAAAGTTGGCGTCTTATGGTTTAACTGCAACTGATGTACAAAATGCGTTGCGAGCAAACAACATCGTGAGTGCCGCGGGTAAGTTACAAAACCCTTATATCGAAGTCGATATCAATGCTCATACCGATTCTAGCTCTGTAGAAGACTTTAAAAACATGTCGCTCAAAGCACATGACGGACAACTGGTGCATTTGAAAGATGTTGCGACTGTGGAACTCGGCGCGGCTACTTATGATTCAGACGTTGAATTTAATGGTGTGACGACTGTTGCAACTGCGATCAGCAATACCGCAACATCTAACCCGTTAACCGTGGTTGAGGGCATTTATGAATTGCTGCCTCAGATAGAAGCAGGCCTACCTGACGGTATTAAAGCGGATGTGGTGTACGACTCAACCAAGTTCATTGAGACATCGATTGATGAAGTAGCAAAAACGCTGATGGAAGCGGCTCTGATTGTTGTCATTGTTATCTTTGCGTTCCTCGGCTCTATGCGTGCGATGTTGATCCCATTGGTGACCATTCCATTGTCGCTGATTGGCTCGATGTTCTTCATGTTGAGCATGGGTTTCAGTATTAACTTGCTGACGTTATTGGCGATGGTTCTTGCGATCTCTTTGGTGGTTGATGATGCGATTGTGGTGGTGGAGAACACCTTCCGTCACCTAGAAGATGGTACCAGCCCAATCAAAGCAGCGATTGACAGTGCGCGTGAAATCGCAGGCTCTGTGATTGCGATGACCATTACCTTAGCCGCTGTGTATGCACCCATCGGTTTCATGGGCGGTTTGACCGGTAAGTTGTTTACCGAGTTTGCTTTCACCTTGGCGGGCTCTGTTCTGATTTCAGGCTTTATCGCACTTACGTTGACGCCGATGATGTGTTCAAAGCTGCTCAACAAGTCGGTATTGGATGGAAAACTGGTTAAGAAGATCGACGTTGTTATTGCTGGTGTAACTGAGCGTTACCGAAAGGTGCTTGAGCATGTGCTTAATAACCGAGTTTATATCTGGCCAGTAATCGGGACATTGCTGATTAGCTTGGTGTTCATGTTTATGAATACTGCTTCTGAGCTGGCACCTGAAGAAGATCAGGGCGTAATGATTGTGATGGGACAAGGACCTGCGCAAGCCAATACCGATTACATTCGCCACTTTACCCCGGCTCTGATTGACGCCATTGGTAAAAACGACGAAGTAGAAATGACCATGCTGGATAACGGCTATATGAACAACAACGCGTTCTTTGGTTTAGGTGTATTGAAAGATTGGGATTCACGCGAATCAACGGCGAAAGAGGTGATGCAACGTTTCGAAAAAGAGAGCTCTGTATTACCGGGTTTGCAGGTGTATACCTTCTCTCCACCGGATTTACCAGGCACACCGCAAGGCTTGCCATTCCAAATGGTATTGAAGACACCAACAGGCTCGTATCAGGATCTGTATCAATACGCTGAGAAGCTAAAAGAATACGCACAGAAGAGCGGTAAGTTTATCTACGTGCAGAACGATCTTAACTTCAATAAACCGCAAGTTGAGATCCAAATTGACCGTGATAAAGCGGCGCAAATGAATGTGAGTGCTCAGGACATCGGTACCGTGCTGTCTCGCTTTATTAGTGAGGGCTTCGTGAACTACTTCTCGATGGATCAACGCAGCTATCAGGTTATCACGCAAGTACCGAACGAGAATCGTAACTCTTGGGATGATCTGAAGAATTACCACGTACGTTCAAATACTGGCGAAATGGTTCCACTGGCGTCTTTAATCGAGATTAGCCAATCGGTACAACCTTCAAAAGTGGATCAGTTCCAACAGTTAAACAGTGCCATGATCGAAGCGAAGATGATGCCGGGCATCAGTATTGGTGAGGCTTACCAAGTGATGGAAGAGGGTGCTGCGCAGATATTGCCTAAATCATACAGCACGGATACTTCTGGGCAGCTACGCCAGTTCTTGCAAGAAGGGTCTTCGTTGGTAACGACGTTCTTCTTAGCCTTGGTGATTATCTACTTGGTATTGGCAGCGCAGTTCGAAAGCTTACGCGATCCGCTGGTGGTATTAACCAGTGTGCCGTTGTCGATCTTTGGTGCTTTAATGCCACTGTACTTGGGCATTGATACGCTCAACATCTATACAGAAGTCGGATTGGTGACCTTAATCGGACTCATCAGTAAACACGGTATTTTGATTGTTGAGTTTGCTAACCAGATGCAACAAGAGTTGAAATGCAGCCGCCGTGAAGCCGCAATCCGTTCAGCGACCGTGCGAATGCGCCCAGTATTGATGACAACTGCCGCCATGGTTGTAGGTGTTGTACCGCTGCTAATAGCGAGTGGTGCAGGGGCTCAAAGTCGATTCTCAATTGGCTTGGTGATTACGGTGGGTATGTCTGTGGGCACGCTATTTACGCTGTTCGTGGTACCAACGATTTACACCTACTTAGCGGCGGATCATACCGCTCAGGAACAAGAAGCTTAGTAACGTGAGAGCTAATGATCACGAAAGCTCTTCCAAACAAATCATTCATTAACAAGAAAATTTAATCAACACGAATCCCATTTATGAGCCTGACCGCTTAGGGGTTCGTGCATTCAAAATTCAGGAAATTAGAGGTTCACATGAAACTACATTACTTATATCCATTGCTTGCGTTGTTCACCGTTGGCTGTGCAAGTTCAGTCCCAAACAAAGAAGAAATCAAAAGCGTCGATTCAGATCATTACTTTGTCGATAGCCAGTTTGATGACGACATGGCGGGCATGTCGTGGATAGCAAAAGACAGTGCTTCACATCACTTTAATCAGTTCAAATTCAATAGTGTAGAGATTAAAAATGCAGGCATCGACAAGCGAGTATCGAAAGAGGTGCAAGAGCAATTCAAAGCACAAATTCTTACCAGTATGAACGACAAGTTGAAGCATAAACTGCAAGGATACGAGAACTCTATTTTGGCTAATAAAGTGCTCGATATTAGTGTTGATCTATATGGCATTGATGACATCCCTGAGGACATGCGTGTGACGGAGTTTATCCCTGTTGGTTCTATTATCGGTGCGGTTAAATACGCTGCGGGTACTCGAGATCGTTCAATTCGTGTGTTGGCAAGTGTCGACCTAAAAGATCATGATTCTTCAGAACTGATTGGCCGTCGTATCTTTGTGGTGAATGACAATGGTGTATTAGAGAACGAAAAGTCTGATATCACCATCGACATGCTTGATAAAAATATCGATCAAATCACCAAGCAAGCGGTCGATTTTGCTTTTGAAGTGACTTACCTAAACAAGAAGCAAGGTTAAGCTCGTGAACAGCGACAATAAAGCGGACAACAATAGACACGGCAGTTATAAAATCTACCGTCAGCTTGTTCTGTTAATGCTTAGCAGTAGTTTAAGCGTTCCTGCGTTTGCGAGTGATAGCAGCTACGAAGAATGTATTCTGCATTCATTAGCGAACGCGACAAACGAGCAAAGTGTAGAGTGGCTAAAGCAACAGTGTAGTTATGCAGTCGCTGATTCAGAAGCTGAAACTAAGGCTAAGGCTAAGGCTAAGGCTGCGGCTAAGGAAAGTGAGAACAGCACAAAAGTGCAAACCACTGAACTAACACCGGAACTGTCACCTGAACAAAAGATTTCGCGCTTGAAGTTGGAATACTCGACGGAAGACAACCCCTTCGTGATTACGCCTTATCGCTTAAACTATATTTTGCCAGTCACCCATATGACGAACGTCAACACTCAACCTTATGGCGATGAGCGATTCGGTGGAAAAGCGGATGACCTTAGTGATGAAGAGATAAAGCTGCAATTGAGTTTGAAGATCCCCGTGGTCGACGATGGTGTGTTCAATCAAGACGATAAGATCTATTTTGGTTTCACATTGAAGTCATTCTGGCAGGCATATTCATCCGATATCTCGGCTCCATTTAGGGAAACAAACTATCGCCCAGAAGTGTTCTATGAGACGCCTTTAGATATAGAGTCGACAGAAGGTGTATGGTTTTCTCGATTGGGGCTTGAACATGAGTCGAATGGTCGAACCGCCGAACTGAGTCGCAGTTGGAACCGTGTTTATGCGGGCTTGGGCTATATGGAAGATGACTTTGCGGTGTACTTTCAGCCTTGGTACCGGATACCAGAGTCGAGCAGCAGTGACGACAACCCTGACATCCAAGATTATCTAGGGCATTACGAATTATCGGGCGCTTATAAATGGGATGAGTTTGAGCTGTCTGCGTTGGGGCGTTACAACTTTCAAACTGGTTATGGTGGCGTTCAAACCTCACTTAGTTTCCCATTGTTTGGGCGATTAAAAGGGTATGTTCAGTACTACAAAGGCTACGGTGAAAGCTTGATTGATTATGACTATAGCAGCGAGCGAATCGGCGTTGGTATTCTGCTGACCAACGCCTTATAGAACGTCTGCTTTGGAGTTGTACTTTGGAGCCTATCGAGATAAAAGCACCGCCGAGAATGGCGGTGCATTGAAATTAGCGTTGCGGTGTTTGAGGTGAGAATGAAGGCGTTTGAACTATTTTACTATCTCGACTTTCGACTCAATTTCAGAGATGTTGCTATTGAAGAACAAGGTCTGCGCGACTTTCAGAACGACCGGATAACCGGATTCCAAAATGGTTTCATAATAGTACTCTTCGGCAGCAGCAGGGTTGCCTTTCGACTCTTCCAATTTTGCCAAGATAATCATCGACATGACGTTGTATTCACTTCTCGGTATCAAGGTCATGTAACGCTCGGCGGCGTTCGGGTTATCTTGGGTGAGCGAGTAGGCAGCCAATGCATCGTATATGCGATAAGAGGTTGGATTGTTCTCTGCTAAAAGAAGCTTCTTGCCGAACCGATCGTTAAGCTTTTGAACCAGCTTTTCCTTTTGTGAAGACTTCAACAAAAAGATGTCCGCAAGCTCATACAAATATCGGCTCGACATTACAAAGTGATTGTCAGGTTCAAGCTCGTTGGCGGCGATGATCTTTTTCAAGGTATCAGTTCTGTCCAATGTCATGAAGGTCAAACCAAGTGATTCAAGAGTCAGTTGTAGCGCTTCTTCTTGCTTAGGTAACTCAGAAATCTGTTGTCTTAAAATGGACTTTTGGATGTCGATATTAAATGAGTCCAATAAATCGTCGAGCATGTTACGCATAGTGGTGTGCAGTGAAGAAGCATCAATCAGGTAATCACGGCCTAAATGTTTGAAGTTGGAGATGCGGTTGAAATAGGTAATGTCCAAGTACTCTCTATCGCCATCAACTTTTCTTTTAAAGCTGACCACGTTAGCGGAGTTTGGCACCAAGGTTTCATCGACCACGATGCGAAAGTCACGATAGGTCGTAAGGTAGCTCATCAATTTATGGACAATGCCGCGTTTAAAGGCATCATTTTTCAAACTCTCATCAATTCTGACGTAGATATAGCGCGGTTCAAGTGACAAGTAATGAACCGAAGAGTGGGCCTTGTGGTTTTCAAGAACTTGGGCATTCGTTACTTGATTTGTCTTGTCAGTCGTCTCCGAAGAGCGGCTTTCAGAATCAAAGAGATCAGTCATGCCATTAACGGATGAGCTTGCGTCATTGTCGGAAGATGAAGCTGTATATGAGGACGAAGTTGATGACTGTGAACTCCACCAAAACACACCAATGGCGATGACAATAGCGCTTACCACGATAGCCAAGCGAAAGGGTTTTCTCTGTTTTGTTTCTGGCTTTGTGGTGGTGTCGTTCCTTGTCGCTGTACTTTTTGTATTGCTGGCAGAAGGCTGAGCTGATCCATTTGTTAGATCATTAGAGTTAACTGTTTTACTCGATGCTTCATCCCGATTAGGTTGGATATTGGAAAGCGGTGTTTGGTTATTTGGTGTATTGTCGCGATGATTCTGTAAGTTTTGAGTTCGATGATTTTCAGTTTCAGCTTGGTTTTGGTTTTGGTTTTGGTTTTTGTCTTGGGCATGAGCACGAGGCACTTGTTCATGAAGGGCTTTTGAATCGTCAACTTCATCGTGACTTATGGGTTGGTCAGCAATGACCGCCGCCCCATTGATTGGTTGAGGTGAATCTTGTTGCGTCTTCATTGAAGAGTCGAAAATAGATGCAGATTCGGGTTGTTCAGTATTTTCATATACATCGGAAACTGGCAAGGTCTTGGTCACCATTGAAGGGTGAATCAAAATGGTTTTCTGAACATCAACATCCAGCTTATATCCTCGCTTGGGTACCGTGATGATATAACCCATCGAGTGTCGCTCAGCCGATTTCAATGTTTTGCGTAATTCGAAAATAGCTTGAGTGATCACTTGATCCGTTAAGATCGACCCGTTCCAAACCTCATTAATCAACTCATCTCGTGAGAACACTATGTTTGGATTCTGGCAAAAGAAGTCCAGTAGTTTGGACAAACGGTTGTCGATAATCACGTCTTCGTTATCCATGATGAGCTTGTCTTCATCTGGGACAAACAACCACACGTCGAAAGAATACTGGATACGTTCTTTTTTCATAGCTACCGATACTAAGTCATTGTATTAAAATTACTTTAGTAGACAAGTTGGGGCAATTCAATCAAGCAATGTTCAATTGTGATAAGTGGTCGTGCTTTTGAGCCAATCAATGGTTGCTTGATAAATATGGCTTTTAATATTGAGACTTATTCGCATTTGTTGATCTGAGTGAAAGAACCAATTAGATTGTGTCGTTAGTATTAGGAACAACATCATTTTTTGAGGTATTTATGAGTACAGTCGTTGTATGGGGAGCGGGCAGTGGTTTGGGCGCTGCAATGGTCGAGCACTTTCATCAGCAAGGTTTTGAAGTGATTGCGATTGCTAGAAATCCAGAGAAGAACCCGCGCTTGGCAATTCTTGGCGTAACTTCACTTAGCTGTGATGCGACCGACAAACAACAAGTTGAGAAGACGATTGCTGAATTACCGAAATCGGCATTGGTTGTTTCAAGCATGGGCAGTTTTAGAGTAGATGTTCCGGTTGACTACATTGGCCACCGACATGTGATTGATGCTCTGGAAACGAATGAAATCAAACGCTTTGTGTTGGTGACGTCTTTAGGTTGTGGTGATTCATGGCAGTACCTATCAGAACGTTCTAGAAAAGGCTTCGGCGCTGCAGTTCGTGAAAAATCATTGGCGGAAGCTTGGTTAATGTCGAGCTCGTTGGATTACACGATTCTACGCCCAGGCGGCTTGCTAGACGGTGAGGTGACTGGTAACGGTGAACTTTCTCAGCAAGTGGAAGTGCATGGTGTGATTTATCGACAAGAAGTCGCACGACTTATTGAAACGTTATTAGCGAACGAAGCGAGTATCGGCCAGGTCTATCAATGTATCGATCCGACGGTTAAATATGGCTAATGCTATTAAAGCGTTGGTTAGAGAAATTTCTACCTATCTAGATACTTGCAAAGCCGTTTAGTGAGACTGAACGGCTTTTTGTTTGCTCCCTATATCTTTTGTTATTTCCTATCTATTGAATCCATTTCTTGTCGCTTTCTTATGTGAGAGTGCCGCTCTCTTAATCTAGATTAAGTTTTGCCTGCGATATTCTCTGTACTATCCGCTTGAATCAGTGCCCATCAGCAATGGGTAACTCGCAAAACGATTTTAATGAGGATTAGACTTGAGTACTTTGTTTACAGAAACCCGCATTGGCACCATGACATTGAAAAACCGCTTCATGAGAAGTGCGACGTGGGAAAATATGGCGACAGAAGATGGCCATATGACAGATAAACTTTACGCTATCTATGAAGAGTTGGCTCAAGGTGAGGTTGGCTTGATCGTGACGGGTTACGCGAACATCGTTGAAGAAGAGAAGCCTAACGCAGGCATGATGGGCATGTATAACGACTCGTTTATCGAGGAGTATAAAAAGCTAACTCAACTGGTTCACGACAACGACTCTAAAATCGTGATGCAACTGGCTTATGGCGGTACCAAAACCACGTATGACCTTGGCGAACGAGTAATCTACGCACCAAGTGAAGTTCCAGAAAAAGGAACTCAAACACTGGGCAAAGCGATGACCAAAGACGAAATTGGTTACATTGTTGATGCGTTTGCCAAAGCGTCACTAAGAGCTAAACAGTCGGGCTTTGATGGTGTTGAGATTCATGCGGCACACACGTACTTGATCAACCAGTTCTTAAGCCCTTACTATAACCAGCGTGAAGATGAATACGGCGGTAGCTTAGAAAATCGCATGAGATTCTTGCTTGAGATCTACACGGCAACACGCAAGTTGGTGGGTGATGATTTCCCTATCTTGGTTAAACTAACAGCCTCTGAATTTTTCGAGGGTGGCGTGACCTTTGATGAAACGCGTTTAGTGTGTAAAAAGCTAGAACAAGTGGGTGTTGATGGCATCGTGGTGTCAGGCAACATTCATGGCAAAGCCGACACCATGATTGGCGAGTCACACGATGGCTTTACCATTCAAGCTGAAGGTTACTTCCATGAGTATGGCCATGCAATTAGCCAAGATGTCGACATTCCTGTTATCACGGTGGGCGGCTTAACCGATTTTGATGCCATTGAATCTATTGCAAATAACACGGGCATTGAATACTTCGCGCTCTCACGTCCACTACTTTCTGAACCGCACCTAGTGAAGCGTTGGAAAGAGGGTGACCGAAGCCCTGTTGAATGTGAACGATGCTCCAAGTGTCGTACTAAGCGCGGTAACTTCTGTGTGGTAAACAAAGACAGAAAAGTACAGCTAGCTCGCATGTAGTCGATGACCCCAGATCCAAGTCTGAGTCTAAACGTGAGCCTGTGTAACACCGCAGGCTCATGTTTCTCTAGCCTTCCATTTATCGATATTTGTAACCTTATTAATCACATCTCTCGCTTATTGAATGTTCCTTTTGTTTATCTATGCAGCAGTTACTATCAATTTCAGCAAATATTTGCTCTTCATCGTTGACCTTACCCTAAGGGGAACCTTTATAGTTGTCTTATAAATTTAAAGGTTAGCTATGACAAACACACTCCGAACAACTTGGATTACTGTTTTCAGCATCATCGCGATGTTGATGTCTAGCTATGCCTCAAGCTCATCAGCCATGATGACTGAAGTAATGATGATGGAAATGAGCTCGAGTAAATCGGCTTGTTACCACAGCGATACGTCGATTAATGATTCAATGGCAGGATGTCATGTGACGAGTGATGATGCACACGCTGAACACTCTAATATGAGTGCCCATGACTTGATGGTTCAATGCGATATGTCTTCAATGAACGAAGACGGCAGTCACATGATGGGTAACCATTGTTCGAGTGCCGATTGTTGCGCCTCAGTTTGCTCTGCGACTTCTTATCCAATTCAGGCTGTTCAAGCCGCCAATCCATATGTCTCTTCTTTAGCTCGTTTTCAATCTGTCATTATCGGGCAGAAAGTCGCACGCGCTCAATCTTTATTACGCCCACCCACCGCATAAATCTATATCTAAAAACATAGCGATATCAGAGTCATAAATCTGATACGCCAATCTTTTATACGCGTTATTTAACGCTAGATATGGACATTCATTGTGAATATAAAACCAACAACCTCTGTGTTTGGAATAAACGCGAGTGTCGTGGTCGCTACTGCCTTTGTTTCGAGTGCTGCTTTTATTTCAGCCAGTGCTTTAGCTTCGGATCCTGCTTCAACACAAGCGGAGCAACAAACCTCAACACAGCAACTCAATACATTGATTGAGATAGCATTGAGCCAAGACAGCAATCGCAAACAGTACTTTGCTCAGTCGCAAGCGATGCGAGAAACCGGTATTGCCAGCGCGACCTTAATGGATCCGAAATTGAAAGTCGGATTTGGCGGACTGCCAGTCGATAGCTTCCAGTTTGATGAAGACCCGATGACCAACATTTCGGTCGGTCTAATGCAGCAATTCGAGCGTGGCGACACGCTAGACCTCCAGCAGAAAAAAGCGGGGCAGCAAGCGGATGGTTTGGCTCTTCAAGTGCAGGCTCGCGAACTGACCATCGCAAATAGCATGACGCAGCTTTGGGTTGAATTGGGTTACCAACAAGTTGCAGAAAGCATCATCAATGAGAATCGACGCTTATTGGTTGAGCTAGAGAACTATGTGCAAACCAATTACTCGATAGGTAAAAGCGAAGCGCAAGATCTACTTAATGCGCAGCTTCAAGTTAGTAAGCTTGATGAGAAACTGCAAGCCAACCAGCAAGTTCAACGCCGTCTAATCTCTCAACTGTCTGAGTGGCTCGGTTCTGACTGGCTAGGGACTCAAGCTATTGGAGCTCAGGCTCTTGATTCTCAGGGCGTACTTAATGCAAATAATCAAATTGATTGGTCGTTATTAGAAAGTAAATTGGCGACTAACAACGATGCAACCAAGCATTATCAACTGTTGATGGATCATCCGCTCGTTAAGATCACAGAAGCGACTATATCATCCAATCAAACTCAAGTAGAGCTAGCTGAGCAAGCGTATACGCCTCAGTTTGGTGTGGAAGTGATGTATGCCCATCGACAAGCGAACAACATGGCTGGCGAACCTGCCTCTGATCTTGTCAGTGCTTATCTAACGGTTGATATCCCACTGTTTACGGGCAACCGACAAGACAAGAACTTGTCTGCGGCTCAGTACCAAGTTGGCGCGGCTAAATCCCAAAAAGACACCTTACTTTCCCAAATGAACGCGCAAGTGAATGCGTTATTAGTAGATAGGTCGAACCTTATTCAGCGGTTAGATCGTTACCAAAGCACCTTGCTTCCTCAAACTGCCGCTCGTATTAGTGCGGTGGAAAGAGGCTATCAAAACAACACCGCGCAATTTAATGACGTTATTTCAGCAACGGCAGATGAGCTTGCTTTGAAACTAGAGCAACAGCGTTTGATTACCGATCTCAACATCGTAAATAGCAAACTGGCTTCACTGGTCAGTGGTTTTGGCTATCAAGTTAATCAACCGCAACTCAACTCCACCGTAACTCAAAACAACAGCCAATCAATAAAGGAATAGACAATGAATACAGTAAAAGTAGCGACTATCGCTTTATTGGTCGGTGGCGCATTAGGTTTTGGTGCAAATCACTTTCTCTTTAATTCAGCTCACGATATGTCGGCAATGGCTGCTTCTAGCGGGACAGGTTCAGCAGCAAGTTCAAGTGATGATCCTCTTTATTGGGTTGCACCGATGGACCCAAATTATCAGCGTGACAAGCCGGGTCAGTCTCCTATGGGGATGGATTTAATTCCTGTTTATGCGGATGACTTAAGTGGAGGATCAGACAAGGCAGGAACCGTATTTATCGACCCGTCGGTAGAAAACAATCTTGGTGTCAAAACAGCGAAAGTTAACTTCGAAGCACTGTCTCCTCGGATTGAAACGGTTGGTTATGTGGCGTTTGATGAAAGTACATTGTGGCAAACCAACGTAAGAGCAGCTGGCTGGGTTGAGAAGCTTTATATCAATGCTGTCGGTGAGAAGGTGAACAAGGGCGATGTGCTGTTCACACTTTATTCTCCAGAGCTGGTTAAGGCACAAGAAGAGTTACTTAGTGCGTACAAAACGGGTCGCAAAGGACTAATCAAAGGTTCCACCGAGCGCTTGATTACTTTGGGTGTCGATAAAGCTCAGATTCGTTCGATCACTCGCCGAGGTAAAGCCTCGCAAACCATAGAAATCAAAGCGCCTGCGGATGGCGTTATCGCTAGCCTCAACATTCGTGAGGGTGGTTATCTTTCGCCAGCTCAAGCAGTTATCAGTGCCGGGCCTTTAGATGAAGTTTGGGTTGATGCTGAAGTGTTTGAACGCCAAGCACACTGGATCTCGTCGGGCAGTAATGCAGAGATGACACTGGATGCGATTCCCGGTAAGGAGTGGCAGGGCAACGTTGATTATGTCTACCCAATCCTAGACCCAAAAACTCGAACGTTACGTGTTCGTTTGAAGTTCTCGAATCCTAATGGCGAGCTCAAACCGAATATGTTCGCCAATATTGCGTTGAAACCAATCAGTGATGATGCCGTGCTCACCATTCCAAGATCATCGGTTATCCATTCAGGTGGCATGACTCGAGTGGTGTTGTCCGAAGGAGAGGGCAAATACCGTTCAGCACGCATTGAAGTCGGGCGTGAAGCTGGCGAGAAAATCGAGGTGTTGCAGGGGCTCACACAAGGCGAACACATTGTTACTTCCGCGCACTTCATGTTGGACTCTGAATCTAGCCAATCCGCTGATTTGTCACGAATCAATGGCGTTGAAGAGCAAGCCGAAACGGTTTGGGCAAAAGGTGAAATTGCAGATGTGATGCAAGGCAGCCGTATGGCGACCATCAATCACCAACCTGTTCCTGAATGGGATTGGCCGGGCATGGTGATGAATTTCACCTTCGCAGAAGGCTTAGATATGGCCGACGTGAAGCGTGGGCAAGTCGTTGATTTTGAGATGATGAAAACAGAGTCAGGCCAGTATGAAGTTGTTGATTACAAGGTGAGCGAGCATCAAATGGCTGGCGAAGTGTGGGTGAAGGGAAACATCACTATGCTGATGGCAGACTTCGGAATGATCACGGTAAATCACAAGCCAGTGCCTGAGTGGGATTGGAAAGCAGGTGAGATGAACTTCCAAGCGAGTGAAGACCTCGATTTATCCGAGTTTGCTGAGGGTCAAACCATCCGGTTTCTAGTGGCGAAACAGGGCTCGGATTATGTGCTCAAGTCTCTCGAACCGACGAATAGCACAGGTGAGGGCACATTATGATCAATGCAATCATTCGTTGGTCCATCAGTAACCGATTCTTGGTTCTGGTCGCGACGGTCGCTATCGTGTTTGGCGGGTTATACAGCGTTAAAAATACACCTGTCGATGCGGTTCCTGATCTGTCTGATGTTCAGGTAATCATCAAGACCAGTTATCCGGGTCAAGCGCCACAAGTGGTTGAGGACCAAGTAACGTACCCACTCACCACTGCGATGTTAGCCGTGCCGGGAGCCGAAACGGTTCGTGGTTACTCGTTCTTTGGTGATTCCTACGTCTATATCATCTTCAATGATGATACTGATATGTATTGGGCGCGCTCTAGGGTATTGGAATATCTAAGCCAAGTAGCACCTAACTTGCCATCAAGTGCCAAGCCAACATTAGGGCCAGACGCAACTGGTGTGGGCTGGGTTTACAGCTATGTACTGCAAGACAAAACTGGTAAGCACGACTTAGCAGAGCTTCGTAGCCTGCAAGATTGGTTCTTGAAATACGAGCTGCAAACCGTCGATGGTGTGTCTGAAGTCGCGACTGTCGGTGGCATGGTGAAGCAGTATCAAGTACAGATTGATCCTGCCAAATTACGTGCTTACGACCTAACGCTTCAGCAAGTCAACAAGGCAATCCAAGATGGCAACCAAGAAACGGGTGCCTCAGTGGTTGAGATTGCTGAAGCGGAGCACATGGTTCGTACCACTGGCTACCTCACAAGCATTGAAGACATTCAATCACTGCCACTAAAAGTGACCGATAAAGGTACACCGCTGTTATTGGGTGATATTGCTGACATTAACCTTGGCCCGCAGATGCGTCGGGGTATCTCTGAGCTCAATGGTGAAGGCGAAGCGGTTGGTGGCGTTATCGTGATGCGCTTTGGTGAAAATGCGAGTGAAGTGATTGATTCTGTTAAGAGTAAACTTGCAGAGCTGCAAGCCGGTTTACCCGATGGCGTTGAAATTGTCGCGACTTATGACCGTTCAACCTTGATTGATTCTGCGGTTGAAAATCTATGGAAGAAACTGGCTGAAGAGTTCATCGTGGTTGCGGTTGTGTGTGCGCTGTTCTTGTTCCATATCCGCTCGTCGTTGGTTATCGCGCTTAGCTTGCCTGTCGGTATCTTAGGTGCGTTTATCGTGATGCATTGGCAGGGCATTAACGCCAATATCATGTCCCTCGGTGGCATCGCGATTGCGATTGGTGCCATGGTCGATGGCGCGATCGTAATGATAGAGAACGTTCACAAGCACATAGAACGAACGCCTCTGACTGATAAAAACCGTTGGCAGGTGATTGGTAAGGCTGCAGAAGAAGTTGGCGCACCGCTGTTCTTCTCGTTGATTATCATTACTTTAAGCTTTGTTCCTGTATTCGCATTAGAAGGGCAAGAGGGCAAGATGTTCTCACCACTCGCGTTTACTAAAACGTATGCAATGGCGGCGGCTGCAGGTTTGGCTATCACATTGGTTCCTGTGTTAATGGGGTATTTCATTCGTGGAAATGTGCTACCTGAACATAAAAACCCAGTGAACCGTAGTTTGGTAGCGATGTACAAACCGCTTCTGAATCTCAGCCTCAAGTATCCAAAGGTGATGATTGTTATTGCTCTTGGTTTGATGGCGTCTGCGTATTACCCAACCAGCAAGCTTGGCAGCGAGTTCATTCCTCCTTTGGACGAAGGTGACTTGATGTACATGCCGACCACTTATCCGGGGATCTCGATAGGTAAGGCGCGTGAACTACTCCAGCAAACCAACAAGTTAATCAAAACCATCCCAGAAGTTGAAACCACATGGGGCAAAATTGGACGAGCAGAGACCGCAACCGATCCTGCACCACTGACCATGATTGAAACGGTTATTCAGCTTAAACCTCGCGATGAATGGCGTGACGGTGTCACTACGGAGTCGCTACGTAAAGAGTTCGATGATCTGATTCAGTTCCCCGGTTTAACGAACGCGTGGGTTATGCCAATCAAGACTCGTATCGACATGCTATCGACCGGTATTAAAACACCAATCGGAATCAAGATAGCAGGGTCAGATCTGAGTGTTATCGAGGATATTGGCTCTCAGCTGGAGCCTATCTTAAATGGTGTAAGTGGCACGGCTTCTGTGTATGCCGAACGTGTGGCTGGTGGACGTTATGTGACGATAGACATCAAGCGACGCTCTGCTGCTCGTTACGGATTAAGCATCAAAGAAGTGCAGCAGGTTATTTCGACTGCAGTTGGCGGTATGAATGTCGGCGAAACGGTAGAAGGGCTGGAGCGTTACCCAATTAACGTCCGCTACCCGCAAGATTACCGTGACTCTGTGGTGAAGTTGCAGAACTTGCCACTCGTTACGCCAAACGGTGCTCGTATCGCGCTGTCTGACGTCGCTGATATTCGTTACGAAGATGGCCCACCAATGATCAAAACAGAGAATGCGCGTCCTAATGGCTGGGTATTTGTGGATATTGATGGGCGTGACCTTGGTTCTTACGTGGCAGAAGCGCAGCAAGTCGTTGCTGACCAAGTTGTATTACCGGCGGGTTACTCGCTCGCTTGGTCGGGTCAATACGAATACATGGAGCGTGCGAAGGATCGTTTGAGTGTCGTTGTGCCAATCACCATCGCTATCATCATGCTGTTACTTTACTTGAGCTTCCGACGAGTCGGTGAAGTGATGATGATCATGGCAACACTTCCTTTGGCTATGGTGGGTGGACTGTGGTTGATGCATTACCTCAATTACAACTTCTCTATCGCAGTGGGCGTTGGTTTCATCGCATTAGCCGGCGTTGCGGTCGAGATAGGTGTGATCATGTTGGTGTATCTCAATCAAGCGTGGCACTACAAAAAGCTCGATGCAGAAGAGAACCAACAAACACTTCAACAAGCTGACCTAACGGATGCCATCCGTGAAGGGGCAGGGCTTCGTGTTCGTCCAGTAATGATGACGGTTCTTACGGTGATCATTGGCCTAATTCCAATCATGTATGGCGAAGGAACGGGCTCTGAAGTGATGCAACGAATTGCCGCGCCGATGATTGGCGGAATGGCGTCTGCGTTATTGCTCACGCTATTGGTGCTCCCAGCAATATTTAAGCTTTGGAAGCAGCGTGAGATTACCCGCAGCCAAAACGAGACAAACAAATAACGTATTGATTATTAGCCCTTACTTACCAAAACAGAGTGAGTAAGGGCGTACCACATGAACATGTGAAACTAACAAATAAATAACTGAATTATTCTAAGGAACGATCATGAAAAAGACACTTATTGCGATTGCACTGACATTAACTACTGCAACGGCTTTTGCTGAAATGGACCACTCAGCTGTTGACCATTCAAGCATGGACCACTCGATGATGAAGAGTGGAGAGATGGATCATTCAAAAATGGATCACAGCATGATGAAGGATGGAAATATGGACCATTCGAAGATGATGAATATGGATGGAATGATGGACATGGAAGGTATGTCAGAAGTTGGGATGCCAGCTCAAGGCGCAAAACCGGATAAAGTGGTTCATGTCCTACTGAGCGATGACATGAAAATCACCTTTAAGAACAAGGTTGATATTGAGCCGAACGACGTGGTGCAGTTCGTTGTGATGAACACAGGCAAGATTGACCACGAATTCTCGATTGGTTCTGCCTCAGAGCAGTTAGAGCATCGAGAAATGATGAAAAATATGGGTAACCACGCTCATGACTCGGGCAGTACAGTCACAGTTAAGCCGGGCAAAGCGAAGCAGATGCTTTGGCATTTCCACGGTGATAATCAAGTCGAATTTGCCTGCAATATTCCAGGACACGCGGAAGCGGGCATGACGAAGTCGATAACGCTTTAGGCATTATCTAATAGAGTTAGAAATAGCTGCTAGAAAAGTACTAAAAACAGAAAGCTAAAAGATAAGTCTTAGCTCATCGCGCTAGTTGAGACTTATCTTTCTTGGCCACTACTGTAATAGGATCGATGTTTCCAGCAGGTGGTGAGCTTCGCCACTGAGGTGTGGTAGCTCTGACATTATTTTCTTAAGCTTGTCGTCGATCGAGTCCACTTCATTCAAAGAACGAAACGCAAGCACGGCCTGTTCTGGTTCGCTACTCACATAACCTTTCAACGTATTAAGCTGAATTTTGTTCGCATTTTCGACTTTTGATAATGCGACATTGATTGCTTCGATGTTGATTGTTAACTCATTGCTTTTAAACATTTTTAATTATTTTGGGGTTGTTGCTAATGCGCGCACATTAACACAACCGTTTTTTAGGATATTGACCAAGATTATTAAACCAGCATTTTTGTGAAACTCTTGGCTAAATCAAAAGTACCGTCACAAACTCGTTTTGGCTATCCATGCAATTGATTCATGAGCTTGTTCCTTAGTGTTAAATATCACAAGAAATCATAAGATTTATTTTTACGAGTCTGTTTTTTGCGAATGTTAACTCTCTATTATTGAATCTATTTAGTTAGTTTCCTTGGATATATGAAACATTTCTAAGGAAGAATGATGCAAAAAGGAACGTTATCTCTCGCGATTGTCATGATTTTATCTTCTGGATCGATACACGCAGAAGAGCAGATTAGAAATAGTAACTTCGAAGCCAATATGAATGGTTGGTGGAATGCAGGAGCCGATGTAACAACAGAAAACAACGAAGCTTGTATTGATATTAAAAACCCGGGGAACAATTCTTGGGATGTAATTTTAGGCCACAGCGGTATTGGTTTAGAGCAAGGCCAGAAATATCAGGTATCGTTCGATATATATGCAAATACTGATACTGAGATGAAAGCCTTGATCCAACATGAAGGGCCTCCTTATACGCATTATTTTCTAAGTGACGTGGGTGTATCAATAGACAAGCAAAGCTATACGTTTGATTTTGTGCAAGAACTTGAGAGTGACGCCGATACAGAATTCCAGTTTCAATTAGGAGCACAGAAAACGGGTGTCATCTGTGTTGATAACGTTTCTGTTGTAGGTAAGCCATTTGTAAAAGTAGCGACTAAGATGCCTATTCGAGCTAACCAAGTTGGCTTCTTACCTCAATCCGACAAGTATATCTTTGTTGAAAACTCGTCAACTGAACCTCTTAAATGGACATTAGTATCTCATTCTGGGATCAGCCTCGACCTCGGTAAAACAGAAGTGTTCGGCCTGAATAAAGCGTCGGGTGAGCACATTCACCGATTTAACCTTTCAAATTATACAGAGACAATGAACGGATTAACGATCAAAGTCGGCGATGATGTCAGTTATCCATTCGATATTAGAAGCGATGTTTATAGCCAGTTAAAGCTCGATGCTTTGTCTTATTTTTATCAAAATCGTAGCGGTATAGATATAAAACCTGAGTTCGTTCAACGCGACGATCTCGCGAGGCCTGGTGGCCACATGTCCGACAGGGTGACATGTTTTGATAAAGTCGATAGTTGGGGAAATAGATGGCCTGGCTGTGATCTGACTATTGATGCAACCGGTGGTTGGTACGATGCGGGCGACCATGGTAAGTACACAGTAAATAGTGGTATTTCAACTTGGACGCTCCTGAATTTATATGAGCGAGGCAAGTTCTTAGAGAACAAATCACTTCCGTTTTCTGATGGGAAAGTAAAAATCCCTGAAGCAAATAACGGTGTGAATCCGCTGTTGTCTGAAGCGCGCTGGAACATAGAGTTCATGTTGGCGATGCAAGTTGACTCTGACACGCCAATAGCCGTTCCTGTTGGTAATCAGTCTGCCAGTAAACAGCTAAAACTTACCGAGATTAACGCGAGAGGGCTGGCATTCCACAAGATCGCAGATGAGTCTTGGACTGGCATGCCATTACCGCCACACAAAGATACTCAGAAACGTTATGTTGGTTATCCTACGACAGCGGCCTCATTAAATTTGGCCGCAATTGGCGCTCAGTGCGCACGTATTTGGAAAGATATCGACAGTGATTTCTCGGAGTTATGTTTGGATTCAGCGACCAAAGCATGGAACGCCGCAAATCAACATCAAGATATCTATGCTTACGACAACTTCACAGGTTCTGGGCCGTATGATGATATTGAATTGAGTGATGAGCGATACTGGGCTGCGGCCGAGCTCTTTATCACAACCAATGAAGAGGTTTACAAAAAAGTATTGATTGATTCTCCACACTATCTTGAAGTGCCGAAGGGGAACATCAACGCCGATGGTGACATGTACTGGCAGTATATAGCGCCTGCGGGCACCGTGAGTTTAGCCGTGGTACCTAACTCATTGGACAGCCAAGTTATTGAACAAGCACGTAAGAACATCATTAAAACGGCAGAATCTTATACCAAGCAAGTTGCCAATGAAGGCTACAACATCCCTTATACAGTCGAAGAGTATTCGTGGGGCTCAAACTCTAACCTTGTAAACCGAAGTATTTTTTTGATTTACGCTCACGATTTTTCTAATGATGTTCGATACATCAAAGCGGCGGCTAGTGCGATGGATTATATCCTCGGAGGTAACCCGATGAATATCTCTTATGTTACTGGTTATGGAACGAAACCTGCTGAGAATCCTCATCATCGATTCTGGGCTTACGCTGCTGATGAAAGTTCACCAAAACCAGCGCCGGGTGCGTTAATTGGAGGCCCAAATTCGGTAAGTTTTAGTGATCCTATTGCCGCTGTGATGAAAGGTAAATGTGTTGGACAAACGTGTTACAGCGATAATATTGGAGCTTGGACGTTGAACGAGATAACCATCAACTGGAATGCGCCACTAGTATGGGTTACTTCTGCTTTAGATGAAGGGCAGCTTGATTGAGGTAATCAATTAAATTAAGAATATTCAAAGAGTAATATCATTTGGTATTGCTCTTTTAAATACAAAAAATCACACAATGAAGTGCGCAGTTCTAATTGTTTTAGGTTTTGAAGCTAAGATGAGATGGAAAATCTAAAGGGATATTGTAAATAAAGAGAATTTGAAACTAAAGAAAAGTTGGAGCGTGCAGCGGGAATCGAACCCGCATCATCAGCTTGGAAGGCTGAGGTAATAGCCATTATACGATGCACGCACACTGTCTTATGAGTAAGACTGAGGCATCAAGAAGACTGGAGCGTACAGCGGGAATCGAACCCGCATCATCAGCTTGGAAGGCTGAGGTAATAGCCATTATACGATGTACGCACATCGTCTTAACGAGTTTGATAATGCCACATCTAACTGAAAACGAAACCTTTTTCTTTCATTTTTATTCTAAGTGCTCGCATAACCACCACTACGCTAGTTTTTCAATCATATCTGCCGGTTTGAGAGTGAATAAAATGTGACTAAACTCTCGTTAAGCTCAAGGTTTAACGTCGCAGTTAGTTTATTATTTATTGAGAGGGATTTTGGGATGAATTTATAACCCGATATTGAATGTTATTTCCTCAGCAACGCAGGCAAACTCTGAGATTAAACGTGTTAACACAATCGTGATTTAAGCCAAATTTATAAGTGCGTTTATAACAATGTGGATGCATGGTTTTAACTTACGAATGATTCGTATTATTCACTAAACTAATCCCAAATGAGTAGAGTGATACACGCCTCTGTGCGTTCGCAGAAAAAAGTAACGAATTTAGTTGATAATTCACGCAAAAGTCTCGTCATTCCGTCTGTCGTTTGGTACATTTGCCGCACATTTTGTCTCGCCTAAAATACCCATGCCTTCTCAGTTCAGAATTAACAAAATTGTTGAAATTGGTGACACTCTTCACCGCAGCGGTTGTGCTCCCTATAAGCTTGAAAAGTACACACAATTCTATGCAAAAAAGCATGGTGTGGATGTGATGATCCAAGCAACGCCAACTGCTATTAACTATCAATTTCCAGACGATAACAACGCCGTTATTCTTAAGCGTCTAAAGCCTGCGTCAATTAACCTGAGTTTGTTGGCCAATACCATCATTCGTATTAACCAGCCAAGCAGTGAGCCTGTACCAGAGCCTGTCGGTTACTCTAAATTTGTTACCGCACTAGCTAATATGGGCATTCCACCTGCGTATTTGATGCTAGTCGGCAGTACGTTGGAAGCGGTTGGCTTTTCTGCGTTATTGGGTTTGATGGTTTGGGTATGTCAGCAAGTGCTGCATTCACGTCGCGCAATTGCGGTTGAATTTATCTCTGCATTATTGACGGGTATCTTTGTGGCGTTTTTGGCAAGCACTGGTTTGCCAATCCCTGTGTGGGCGTTGTGTATTGCGTCAATCGTCTTGTTCGTCCCCGGATTATCGATAGCCAACGCATTAGAATGTTTGGCCTTCAACGATCTCGTCTCTGGTACTAGTTTACTAGGGCAGAGTGCCTTAACGCTGATCAAGCTGTTTGTCGGGATTATCATGGGTCTCAATATTGGTGAAGCGATATGGGGACAAGCGGTTTCTATCGACTATACCAATGCGGTACCAGTGTGGATGCACATATCAGGCTTGGTGTTGATCTCTGTGTCTATCGGTGTGATGTTCAATGCTCGCCCTAAAGACATCTTACTTGGCTTGCCAGTTGCGGTTCTGGGTATGTGGGGTCCATTCTATCTAGGTTTTGATAGTGGTTGGGTTGTGGGTACTTGGGTAACCACCGTTCTTATTACTTTGTACGGCACTTGGATTGCTAAAAAAATGGAACTCACTGGGTCTATTTACATCGTGCAAGGCATTATCATTTTGGTTCCGGGTAGCCGTGTATTAGTGAGTGCCAGCCAATCGGTGTTCGAGCAGTCAATCTTGCCGATCCCAAGCATTGGTTTATCGGCGTTGTTTATGTTCTCCGCGATTGTGGCAGGACAAATCACGGCATATTCGATCTACTCGCCAAAAGTAGAGCGTTAATCTGACTAGATTACTGGTGCCGCTCAGGTAACCTCGTTTCTTAAACAAACGCAGCTTAATGGCTGTGTTTGTTCGTTTTAGAGCCGCTCTTTTCCTACTTTAAGTTTATCTTCAGACAATCTGGTAGATTTGTACTCGCTAAGCCTAGCAAGAGTCATTAAAATGGACGCAAATTCTATTTAAATGAAGTATTAACGTATGTCTTTACCTCCTTGTCCGCAATGCCAATCTGAATATGTCTACCCAGACCAAAACAACCTAATCTGCCCTGAGTGTGCCTATGAATGGAATCCGGAAGAAGAACGTTTAGAAAGAGAAGCTGCGCGTGTTAAGGACGTGAATGGTGTTGTATTAGAAAGTGGCGATAAAGTTACCTTCATTAAAGACCTAAAAATTAAAGGCAGTTCTTCTGTACTGAAAATAGGCACCAAAGCGGTAATCAGACGTATCAATGAAGGCAAAGATCACCAACTAGACTGTAAGCTTGATGGTGGCGGTGAAATGCTTGTGACAGCTAAATACGTGAAAAAGCAGTAACCATTCTTTCGAACTATTGTCGTAAATCTTCAATATTATTAGGCCGTTTCTGAGCATACTGACTAGCAAACAGAGTCAAATTCAAACGTTAGAGAATCAAAATGATCAGAGAATACAGCGCAGCCGACACCGAAACGGTTCTAGATATTTGGCTCACGGCCTCCATTAAGGCACACAACTTTATGACGCCTGAATTTTGGGAGTCACAAGTGGGCAATATGCGCGATATCTACCTTCCTGCCTCACAAACCTATGTGTTCCAAGTTGATGGGGAAGTTCGTGGGTTTTATTCGCTTTATGAGGGGATATTGGCCGCGATCTTTGTCTGCCCTGAGCATCAAGGGAGTGGCACTGGGAAACAGCTTATGCAACACGCCAAGCTTGAATGCCCTAATTTGTCATTGAATGTGTACAAAGAGAATCAAGCGACCATTGAGTTCTACCTCTCTCAAGGCTTTAAGATCGTAAGTGAACAAGCCGATGAGCACACAGGACACCAAGAGTACACCATGTATTTAGCCTAGCGTTGGGCTTAGTGAATAGTTAGATGAGTATTAGGTAGGAATCGAAGTTATATGGATATAGTCAAAGCCGACATGGCGCACTCGAATGCGTTCCACCATTATGTAAAAGCTTGTATCGATGATGGACTCGAAATCTATACCGGTATTACCGATGGCAGTGATACTTACTTAGAAAGGCGAATAGCTTATTCAAAAGGTGAGTGTTTGCCAGAAGGGTGGACGCCAGCTTCTACTTACTTTTGTATCGAGTCTGGTCAGATTCTTGGCGTGATTAGAGTTCGTCACGGTACCAGTGAATACATTCATGACGTTATCGGGCACATCGGCTACGAGACTCTGCCACAAGTGAGAGGGCGAGGAGTCGCAAGTCACATGTTGTCTTGGGTTCAACGTCATATACTTATCGAAAGCGCTATTATTACCTGTGACTGCGACAATGTTGCTTCGCAAAAAGTGATTGAGAAGTGCGGCGGCCAGTTCTTAAATATCTTTTATTCAGAGCAAGATCAGCAAGAGGTGTTGCGTTATCAGCTAGACCCAAAATGAACACTAAAGCATGGCACTTGCTTATGTTCGCTTACTTTCCGTTAGCGAGATTTTATTAAATTGAAGCCACCATTGATGGTGGTTTCTTTGGTTATAGTTCATCGATTATTGTTGGAGATATTTTGAAGTATTCGACAAGACCTGCTCAGTCATCAGATTATGAATTTCTGTTCGAGCTAAAAAAGGCGGCTGAATTTGAGCCAATCAAGGCTGTTTTTGGCTGGGATGAGCAAGTTCAACGAGACATACACGCCGAAGAGTGGGAAGAAGAAAGGCCTGAAATCATTGAGTATCAGGGCAAAGCGATTGGCAGTGTGTTGATGCAAGATAAAGGTGACCACTTCTACTTTTGCCGATTCTTTTTGCTGCCTGAATATCATGGAAAGGGTATCGGTAGCCAAATCCTCACCGATTACTTAGCTCACGCAGATAAGCTCAGTAAGCCGGTTGAGTTGTGTTATCTGCAAGGTAATCGCGTTGGAGAGCTTTACTTAAGATTTGGTTTTGAAATCACCGCGCAAAACGACCAGTTTGTATATATGTGGCGTAAATAGACATTCATCCAAAATGGTCACACCGTGTCTGTAACTTGATAGGCACCTGAAACCCATCTAACGTAAAACCTTGTAAAGCTCCCTATGCTTGATGACTAAGCGATTACACTTAGAACAGATCGAGCGTAAGGGAGTGTGCAATGAATTATTACCCGACTTCAAAAATCGTGGGTGAGCAAAGGTTTGGTTTTGGGCCTAGATTAGGTCAAACAGCCTATTATTCTCCTTTAGAACAGTTGGATAAAAAGCCATTCGTTCATCAGTCCATTCAAGCTCTACCCACAACCGAATCTATCCTGATAACCGTCGGTGAGAATCGTGAACAGCGAAGAATGGCTAAGGGTGATGAGCAAAAGATGCAAGCAATGAAGAAAGAGGCACAGTCTTTTCTTCGTACTCACTACCGACAACAAGCTCAAGCTCGCCATCTGCAAAGCGTTGAAACACCTTATGGTTTTCAAGAGCGCATTATTCAGTTTTGGAGTAACCACTTTGCCGTTTCGGTTGACAATCGAAAGCTGATGCCCTTGGCTGCAAGTATTGAAAATGATGTGGTTCGCCAGCATTGGAATGGCAACTTTGGCGATATGCTGATGGCTTCTTCAAAACATCCAGCCATGCTTCTTTATCTAGATAATCAACTCTCGATTGGGCCCAATTCCAAAGTAGGTAAGCGCCGTGATAAGGGGCTGAATGAAAACCTCGCTCGTGAAATTCTAGAGCTTCATACTCTTGGTGTTGATGGCTCCTATACTCAACAAGATGTGATTGCATTGGCGAAGGCGATTTCGGGGTGGGGTATTAAATTCCAATCCCCAAATGCTGGTTTTCGATTCGCCAATAACCTCCATGAGCCAGGCAGTATCACCTTACTTGGAAAATCCTACTCTCAATCAGGTATCTCACAGGGGGAGTCGTGTTTAAAAGCCTTAGCTACCCATAAAGACACAGCCAAACATTTGGTTGATAAGCTTTGCCAGCACTTTATTGGTGGCACGCCTAACGATCTTTCAGAACAGATGGTTGCTGCATACTTAAAGGGCAATGGTGATTTACTGCCTGTTTACCGCTTGTTACTGGGGAGCACAGAGGCAAATGAACCCAAGCCCAATCGATTTAGACCGCCGAAAGAGTGGCTATTTGCGGTACTTCGCAGCGCCGACATTCCTCTTAATGATAAGCAAGCACTGAATACTCTCAATACACTAGGTCAACCACCTTTTAAACCGGGTTCACCGGCAGGATGGTCGGATCAAGATAGAGACTACAACAGCCCTTCGGCATTGACTCAACGTATGCAAGTCGCTAATAGGCTGGCCTCAATCGCGATAAAGTCGGCTAAGGCGTCTGGTACAAAACCAAAGGCGGTAGTGGATGACGTGATCGCAGCTTTATATGGCGATGCGATTGATGAACATACTCAAATTGTTTTGCGCAAAGCCGACAGCGCTGCAATGCAACTTTCCTTGTTGTGGTTAAGCCCACAGTTTCAATATCGTTAGGAGTGGGTATGAAAAAGACAAACGGTTCGCAGACTATGAAGTCGCAAAGTAATAAGCCACACAATCACGGCCTACAAAGTATTCATCGCCGCCAGTTCATGGGCATTGCCGCGGCTGTTGGTGTGAGTGCGATTTTGCCATTTCCAAGCTTTGCCAAAATGCGCTCAGACAATATCTTTGTTTGGATATCACTGCGTGGCGCGATGGATGGGTTAAACGTTGTGGTACCTCATGCTGATCCTGATTATGCAGATCTAAGACCGAATATAGGTTTGAAGCCCGATCAGCTACTTAAGCTAGATAGTTTCTTTGGGTTACACCCTTCGCTTAAAAATTGTCATCAATGGTATGAAAATAAAGAACTTAGCCTCGTTCATGCTTGTTCAACCGCTTATCGCGAGCGTTCTCATTTTGATGGACAAAAGATATTAGAAAACGGCACTTCCGACCCTTTTAATACAGAAGGGTGGCTTAACCGTTTACTTGCACTGAGCTCAGAACAATACGATGGAATCGCGATTGATTCAGGCCTGCCGCTCATCATGCAGGGCGAATCTACCGTGGCAAGTTGGTATCCAAACCGCTTGAAAACACGCGACAAACAAACCGAGCTACTTGAAGAACTCTTCCAAAGTGACCAAATGCTGTCTGCCAACTTTGAAAGCGTAATGAAGATAGATGATCTTGTGGGTGACCAAGGCGTTGGCAAACAATTTAAGTCATTGATGAGTAAAACGGGCGATATCTTATCTGCCGATAACGGGCCAAACATTGCAGCACTAGAATTAGGTGGTTGGGACACCCACGCAAATCAAGGCAGCGTCAATGGTAGGTTGAGTAACCAACTTAAAACCTTGGATGCAGGGTTAGCGGCACTTAAGGAATCGTTAGGTTCACGCTGGAATAATACGGTGATCATCGCCGCCAGTGAGTTTGGTCGAACAGCTAAGGAAAACGGCACAAAAGGCACCGATCATGGCACTGGTAACGTCATGTTGGTTACTGGTGGGGCAATGGCTAACAAGGATTCAAACATATCGAGTTCAAGCGAATCTGGAGGCCGAGTTATCGCAAACTGGCCGGGATTAAGCCAAGAGAATCTGTATCAAGGGCGAGATCTCAAACCAACCACCGACATGCGAGGTGTAATCAAAGGCGTGCTAAGTCAGTATTTGTCGATAGAAACGAAGCAGCTCGACACCATCTTCCCTGATAGTGAAATGGTAAAGCCACTTCAAATGATATGAAGTGGCTTTGAGCCTTAGATTGTGGGCTTTGGGGCATAGCTTTGAATGTGGTTTACGACTTAACCGCCAACAATGCACCGAATGTCACCAATCCAACCCCACACGCTTGATTGAGTCGTTTCTTTGCTCGCAATAAATGCGTCTGTAATGTCTTTGAAGTGAAAAGCATTGCGACAATTCCGAACCACAAGCCGTGAAGAACAATCATGTAAAGCCCATAGCCGAGTGCTACATGTTGGTTGTTAGTATCGGGTGAGATCACTTGGCTGAAGATACTCAAGAAGAACAACATGGTTTTTGGGTTGAGCACGTTACACAAAAAGCCTTGGGCTAAATAACGCCAAACACTGATGCTCTGCGTCGTTCCTTCCATAGGTGCGAGTTGACTGTCTGCGCTTAGAATGCCTTTTATTCCAAGGCAAATAAGGTACGCGGCACCTGAGTATCGAATGATGTCGAAAAGTTGCTCGTTCTGTGAGATTAAGTAACTAATCCCCAGCATTGAATAGCTAATATGAACGCAAATCGCGAGGCTGACTCCTATTGCAGTCCAAATACCGGCTTGTCTACCTTGATTGATACTGTTCTTCAAAACTAAAACGAAATCAGCACCGGGGCTTATAACAATCAATAGTCCTAACACCGCTAAGCTCAACCACTCCATAAATACTCCAATTCTGTTATTTGATGAGCCGTCATTGTATGGTTTTTGTTTGCTGCCTATAATCGAAATGAACTCCATTAACCTGTGAGAAATAATCACACATGAGGCATCTAAAAGCATTTCATGTTTTCCATGTCGCGGCTCACTCTACGAGTTACAGCAACGCGGCAGCAAAACTTAATATTACCCATGGTGCGGTGAGCAAACAGATCAAAGTTCTGGAAAGCTATTTATCTCAAACTCTGTTTTATAAGCAGGGTCGTAATGTGTGTTTGACCACAGAGGGTGAGTTACTCAAAGGTTACACAGAGCAAGCGTTTCAGGCGTTGGATACGGGCGTTAAAAAGCTGAACCAGCTTAATAACCATGCGTTAGAAGTTTCGTGCGAACCAACACTAACCATGCGTTGGTTAATGCCACGTTTAGGTGATTTTTACGCCGAGTCGGGCATTGACGTTCGTTTGTCCACCGCTGGTGGGGCTGTGAACTTAGGTGCGACTGGGTTAGATATGGCAATTCGCCGAGACGACTTCAACGTAACCGAGCACTACAAACAGATTCCGTTGGTCACAGAATGGGTTGGCCCTGTATTCTCGCCTGATTATTGGCAACAGGTTAAAGATAATCTAGGTGATGTGAAATTACTGCACAGCAGCACTCGACCAGATGCTTGGAGTCATTGGGCGTCTATCACTGAAAGCACAGTTAATAGCGGAGTATTGTCACAAGCTGCTGCGAACCAGACATTTGCACACTTCTACTTTTGCTTTCAGGCGACTGTTGATGGTTTAGGGGCTGCGCTTGGGTCTTATCCACTTGTCGCTGACGATATTGAAAGAGGTAACTTGATCGCGCCGTTTGGTTTTGTACCTTCTGGACACCAGTACATACTGCTCACGCAAAACAGCGAGCATGATCAGCCAGAAAACCCGTTTGTGACTTGGCTGAGGAATGAGTTGTCGCAGTGTGTTCCAGGCTATTAACATCTTAAAAACTAACAACCGATATCTTTGTTACTTTAGAAGCTAACTCGTTCTTGATGTTGAGTGCTTAGCAAGTGCATGAGGCGGCACACCAAACGCTTTCTTGAAAGCAATGGTGAAGTTAGAAGGGTGCTGATAACCTGCCTCATAGGCTGCTTCGGTTATTGATACCAAGCCTCGTTCTAAGTGCTGGCGCGCTATATCTAAGCGTCGGTGTCGGATATAACCATTGATAGTGAGATTGTAAGATTGCTTAAATCGACGCTGTAAGTTGGAGATACTCATTGAGAATCGACCTGCGATGCTTTCAAGACTGAGTGGCTTATCTAAGTTGATTTCAATGTAGCTGATGATGTCTTCTATCTTGGCATCGAACCCTTTTTCAGCCGAAACTTGGTTATCGTTTTGGTCAAAAACAACACTCTGATCCGTGCCGTTTGGATTAGCGTTAATGTCCTCAGAAGTGCACTCTTGGCAACATTGTATAGGCATCTGAGAAAGAGTTTGAGCGATCAATTGTTGGGTCAACGTCTCGACGACGAGCTTGTCTTGAAAGTTGGTCGGTGTCGCTTGGCTGGTTAATCTGTTCGTTAATTGAATGATGTCAGGGTTTAGCTCTAACTCGTAAAACGCTTTGTGTGAATCTAGGAATGACTTGTTAGAACAGTGGTCGCTTAAACGAGGCTCTACCCATTGAGGCTTAACCAAGATGTTAATTTTATTCATCTTATTGTTTTGGATTAGTGAACGCCTAAAGTTGGCAGGTTTGGTTAAGTTTACTACTACGCCTTGTGGCCCATTACTGGCATCGAGATCGAACTCAAGATCGTCATAGCCAAAGGTGAGTTTCCCTGCGAGAAGAATGGTAATCAAGATAGCGGAGTGAGCCGTCGATACGATGTTGCTGTCTACTAATTCAATACAACGACCGCCATGAACAAAGATTTGGTCATTGTATTGGTAAGAAAGGAATTTGCCTTCAGCAAGTGATGTCTGCTTGGTCTGCCCTTGTGTCACAATGATCTGCTTTTCAGTCTGCTCGAGCTTTTTGGTCAAAGCGACTTTTTTAGTTAACACTGGTTTGTTCGTTAACACAGCTTTCTTGTTTAATTCGACTCTTTCAGTCATAGCCGTTTCGGCAAGTTTAGTTTGCTTTGATGTTACTTCACTCATTTGACCGTTCCTCATAACACCTATGCGTTTCTGCATGAGCAAATCATCTGTGCATTTATAAATTACAACCCTATCATGTTTGCGAATTATTATCATTTACATCTAGGATTGAATTTATGGAAAGCCCAGTCAACTCAACAATCAAGCTTTCAGCCCTCTGTATTGCAATTGCCAGCGCGTTTAGTAGCCCGGTGATTGCAGAGGAAAACACATCGCACTTTGATGAAGTGGTGGTGTGGGGAACGAGAGTATCAAGCAACACTGAATCGATCATTGCCGATGACATGTCACTCAAGCAAGCTGACCATATGTCAGATCTACTGCGTGAGATTCCCGGTGTTGATGTTGGGGGAACGCACTCGGTGAACCAACGAATTACCATCCGTGGCTTAAGCGAAACTGACTTAGACATTCGACTCGATGGTGCTTCTCAGCACGCCAATATGTTCCACCATATCGGTAACTTGACGCTTAACCCTGACATCTTGAAATCGGCCGATATCCAAGTCGGTAATAACTCGGTTACGCAAAATGGACTAGGCGGTTCGGTGCTTTTTGAAACCAAAGATGCGAAAGATCTGCTTCGTTATGACGAGAGTTTTGGCGCTCGTGTTTATGGCGGCTACGCAACGAATGCAAGTCAGCAAGGTTCTTTAACTGTGTATGGTTTGTTGTCGGATAAGGTTGATGCCATGCTCTACAGTCACTATATGAGCCGTGATGATTTTAAGGACGGCGACGGCAATGAAACCTTCGGCTCAGAAGGGGACGTGTATAACATTCTCGGTAAGATTGGTTATGAACTGAGTGACTTACACCGCTTTGAACTCTCTTATGATCTCTACCGTGATAGTGGTGATTACAGCCCGCGTCCAGATATGTCGGGTGGCGCGAATGAAGGCTTGTCTAACGATATTCTCATTCCTACTGACTATGACCGTGACACGATAACGGCTAGCTATGAGCTACGTGGCGAAAGTCACCAAGGTAACGTGACTCTGTACAACACAGAAACTGAAATTCAGCGTGATGAAAGCGTTATGGCACCGCGTTGGCCTTCGAATCGTTTATCTAATAACGCGGCGAAGAACCAAAACTTTGGCTTGAACGCGAAGTTCCAATCGGACTATCGCTTGATGTCGTTTGATAACATCGCGACCTATGGTTTTGACTACATGGACAAGTCATCAAGCAGCTATATCGGCAGCAGTAAGTTTATGGACGAGTCAGCAATTTCTACCGCACTTTTTGTTGAAGACCAATTCTACTTTACCCAAGCCTTTTCTATCACTGCGGGCGTCCGCTTCGATGATTATCAACGCAAAGCCGAAACTGGTAACGACGACTTTGACGACGTGACATGGTCGCTGGCAACACAATGGGATGTCACTCAAGATTGGACGTTGTTTGCCAGCATACGCTCGTTGTTCAAAGGCCCAGAGTTGATGGAAACCTTTATCGTTTATCAAGATGCTGCGTTTTTAGCGGACGATATTAAAGCCGAAACCGGGCAGAACACGCAAGGTGGCGTGCGTTTTGATAAGCGTTTAGATAACCACTTCATCGGAGCAAACCTAA
Source organism: Vibrio sp. FE10 (assembly GCF_030297155.1). Taxonomy (NCBI): domain Bacteria; kingdom Pseudomonadati; phylum Pseudomonadota; class Gammaproteobacteria; order Vibrionales; family Vibrionaceae; genus Vibrio; species Vibrio apostichopi. The sequence continues at coordinate 1,496,551 of NZ_AP028068.1, forward strand.
CCGTATTCCAAACCAATATCGATGATTACATAGCTGAAGAGTATCAGCCCGCGAACCAGAGTTACTTGATTTACAACTTAGGCGACGTGGAAATAAAAGGCTTCGAAGCTAGCCTGTCTTATGGCTACGAGATGTTTAACAGTAAGCTGTCTTATGCACGTTCAGATACTAAAAATAAAGACACAGGCGGCGCTGTCGCGGGTGGAAATGGACGCAGTATTGATATGGGTGACAGCATCACGCTAACACTGGATTATCAGTCTGAAGCGCTAGAAACGATCTTTGGTTGGAACTCAATGTTGGTGAAAGACGAAGACAATGTATTCGATGGTCAGCCAATTAAAGAAGGTTACGATGTTCATAACCTTTACGCTCAATGGGTGCCATCAAATGTTGACGGACTGTCTGTTACCTTTGGTATCGATAACGTGTTTGATGAGCAATACACCTCACACGCATCTCGTTCAGGCACAGAAAGAGGCTTTACCTTGGATGACTATGAACCTGGCCGTAACTACAAGCTTTCTGCCGCGTATCAGTTCTAGAAAGGTTTAAATTCGTAGGTTTGGTTGGAGCGATAAACTCACGGTCGTAGGGATCCGCAAAGCTTATTGCCCAAAACTGAAGTCATTCTTTAAGTCAGTCGTTTAAGCAGTTCCTTTCTGTAACTAGCTTAAATGACGAATGAAAATTAAAGCGCCTCTCGGGCAAGGAATCGAGAGGCGCTTTAGTTTTAGATTGTCTGAACAGTTAATCAGGCTCCACAATGCTATTCAATTGGCAGAGACAAGACACCACCATTGAGTTCGACTTGGTTTAGCCATTCTGTTGGAATTGCGCCGTCTTCTTCGTAGAAGCAGGCTGCTAATACCGCGCCAATCACGATCGCACGTCCGCAACTATCACCGCCACATAAGATGTTATCTCGAATGCCTTGTTTAAAGCTTTGAGCGCCAGCAATGATGCGAATTAGCAATGGGAACGCGGCATTCAATTCACAATGGAGTCCAAACTTCTTCGCGGCATCTGTTATTGAAAGCTCAGGTTCAGTCAGTGCTTCATCGATTTGATCGTGTATAAACTTGCTGCAGGTCTGTCTTACCATTTCTACCGATTGTAGTGGTGAATTACCTTGTATCGCAGCTTGAATCAGTAGGGTGATGGCTTGTGCCCACTCTACCGCTTTATCATTATTATTAGTGACTCGAACCGCACTCTCGACCATAGCCGGTAAGGTGTGAGAAGTGTAGGTACATGCCACCAAAGGAATAAGTTTTGAAACCGCAGGTAATTGGGTGTCATCAGCGCCACAGGCTGTGATTGGGGCATCAGTTAGCTCCAATTGATGCATGTTCAGCAAGCTCATACGAGTCGCTTTATCAATGTAGCCTTGCCAACTGCCACCAAAATCAAACCAGAAACGGAAGTGCTTAATGTAACTCGCTTCATCGTATTGTTGATTGTCGACTAGGCTGTCGACCATCGCCAATAACTGAGCACCGTATTGCGATTGATCACCTGCGGTTTTTCCTTGGTGCGCGAAGTAGCCTTTGTCTTGATAATCGAACTGGTTTGGCGAACGAAATTCTGGCTCAAAACCAGCAACCTGTAAGATCCTCTCTTGGTCATACAGCCAATGCAGCCCCATTGAAGCGGCGTCTCCAACCAATGCGCCCACAACGGCGCAAAAAGCTCTTTGTTTATGATTGTCCATGCTGAGTGAAGTCCTTGAGAAAAATCAATGAAATTGGGTACTAAAAGTATAGTGTTTAAATGAGGGGTTTGCTGTGTTTCGATAGAGAGTTTTTAACGAATTAAACCTGATTGGTCAATGAGTTAAACCAATCAGGTTAAGTTGATGAATATTATCAATTAGGTGTTAATTCTGGCCATCGAACCGATGCTTGAATTCACGTTCAAATAGCCAGCGATGTTAGCGGTTTAGATAAACACTCGATCGTTGCTCGATTACTTTGAAAATACTTGAAAGAGTGAAACATAGTGCGAAGTAGACCGCGCCTACAATCAACCAGATCTCGAAGATCAAACCGGAAGAGTTGGCCATTTCGGTGCCAACAAACGTCATTTCTTGAATCGAAATCAATGACACAATTGAGGTGTCTTTAACCAACGAAATTGCCTGACCTGCCAAAGGTGGTGTAATCGCCGTTAATACCTGAGGGCCAACTACAAATCGATATTTAGAGAATGCAGACAACCCGAGCGAATCAGCCGCTTCCCATTGCCCTTTAGGAATGCTTTCTAAACCAGCTCGAATCACCTCAGCGATATAAGCGGAAGAGAGCAGGCCAATACAGATAACACCAGAGGCTAAGTTTTCCCATAGGTTTGCGGGCCCGAATAGGAAATCTTGAACAGCGTTAATTTCGCCATTGTGTTCACGTAAAATGCTTTCTAAGCCAAGTAGTGGGATCAGCTGGTTAGAGACAAAGAAGTAAAAGATAAACACAAATACCAATGGTGGAATATTTCGAACCAACTGGATGAAAATCAGCGCCGGTGTTTTGAAGAAAGCGATCTTAGAGTGTCTTGCTACCCCTAACAGTGTGCCGAAAGAGAGCGCTAACACCATGCTCCATAAGCTCAAACGCAATGTTGCGACCAAGCCTTGGAAGAAGTAGGGAATACTGCCTTGAGAAGGTGGAATAAAAATTAATGTGAACGCGTCTTCCCATCGCCACTGATAGTTGATACCGACAGAAGAACGATAATAAAGCCAACCTGCGAACGCACAAATAATGGCAAACAACACACCATCTAAGAGATTGAGGCGTTGATACCAAGGCTTCATGTGAAGGTTGGGCTTGGGCGTTGATAATGCGCTAGTACTACTCACGTCATTCCTGTTTAAACATTAATTATTATTGGGTTGTTGCTTGGATCTAAAACGAATCAAATAAAGCGTCTTAAAAAGGCTACTTAAGTTTTCGATGAGAAGGCAGTGCAAACAGCGCACTGCCTTGATTTAGATTCGACAGATTAGCTCATATTAAAAACTGAGCTCAGCTTCGGATTACTGACCTTGAGCAATCTGATCTTGCCAATCTAGAGTAGAGAACCAGTACTCGTAACGCTCTTTCAACCAACCGTCTTCAGTACGTGCTTTGATCCACGCGTTGAAGAATTCTGTTTTGTCTGTTTCGCCTAGGCGCACAGCGAACGCTTCGTTACCTTTTGACAGACGCTCTTCAAATGGAATGAATAACGTGTCTGCGTTTTTAATCGCTTCGTGTTCTGGTTTCGGGCTAGACGCGATAACCGCGTGTGCATTGCCGTTTAACACTTCTTGGAATGCTTGAGCATCGTCATCGAACTGAAGTACTTTTGCTTTCGGGAAGGTTTCACGAGCCACTTGAACTGTGAATGCGCCGCGACGTGCTGCAATTTTCACGCGACGAGAATCGAAATCAGAGATCTGAGTAAAGCCTTCAGCTAACTCTTTGTTTGCTGCCAATTGAACACCTGAGTGAGAATATGGTTCAGTAAACAATACACTCTTAGAGCGCGCTTCAGTGATAGACAAACCGCCGATGATCGCATCAAACTTGTTCGACAGTAGAGAAGGAATGATGCCGTCCCATGCCGTCGGTACGAACTCAACTTTCCAGCCTGAATCTTCAGCGAGGCGTTTTGCCACATCGATTTCAAAGCCAACAAGGTCGCCTTGTTTGTTACGCATCGCCCAAGGTACAAAAGTCGACATACCAACACGAATAGAGCCGCGTTCGTTGATTTTGTCTAGGTTAGGCGTTTCAGATGCAAGTGCAGGCAAACTTACGGCAAGCGCAAGTAGAGCTGTAATTGCGGTTTTAAATAGCTTCATGCTGATAAATCCTTATTGTGTTCGCCAGTTAGCTCCGAGCTTATGCTCAAGCCAAGCAGCAACGGCAGAAAGTGAAAGTGTAAGTGCAAGATAAATGATCGCCACAGAGAACCAGATCTCAAATGGCATCGCGGTTTCAGAAACAATGTTTCTGGCTTCGGTTGTCAGGTCGAAAATAGCCATGACACTCACAATCGAAGAGTTTTTAATAAGAGAGATAACTTCATTCGTTAGAGGCGGCAACGTGCGTTGAATCACCTGAGGAAGAATCACATCCCAATAAGTATAGGTCTTTGATAAGCCCAAAGATTGAGCTGCTTCAAATTGTCCTTTAGCAATGCCATTTAAACCTGCACGAAATATTTCGGCAGTGTACGCCCCTTGGAAAAGTGCCAAGGCTAAAACAGCGGTGCTAAAGCGGTCTAGCCCCAATACAGGGCCAAAGACAAAATAGAGCAAATAAATTTGTACTAATAACGGCGTGTTACGAATCAACTCGACATAGCTGGTGGCTAGGGTACGACCAACCACAGAATTAGAATTGCGTAACAGGGCTGTGGTTAAACCAATGATTAGTGTAGCGACCAAAGAAATCAGAGAGATATTAATGGTGACTAGCAAACCTTCCATCAATTCTGCAGGCCACCATTCACCGTCTTCATAAAAGGCGATGTAGTCGGGCACTCGCTCCCATTGCCAGCTGTATCCCATGGCTTGAGCACCAGAATCGAGGATCCAGATAACTGCAGCCGCGAGCACAATAATTTGTACCAATGCGGATAGGGCAGGTTTCACTATTTTAAGCAGCATCAGTAAGTCAGAATCTGATTTAGGAACGCTTGAGTACGCTCGTGTTGAGGGTTCTCGAATAAACACAGTGGCGTGTTGGATTCCACGATTTGTCCTTCATCCATAAAAATGACACGGTCGGCAACACGTTTCGCAAAGCCCATTTCATGAGTCACACACACCATGGTAATGCCTTCACTCGCGAGCTCAACCATCACATCAAGTACCTCGTTGATCATTTCCGGATCAAGGGCAGATGTCGGCTCATCAAACAACAGCAGTTCAGGTTTCATACAAAGAGAGCGAGCAATCGCCACACGCTGTTGTTGACCACCAGAAAGCTGAGCTGGGTATTTATTGGCTTGCTCTGCAATGTGTACACATTCGAGATAATGCATCGCTGTTTTCTCTGCTTCTTCTTTGCTTTTCTTGAGCGTACGAATCGGAGACAGAGTCAGGTTTTCAAGCACAGTAAGATGGGGGAATAAATGGAAGTGCTGAAACACCATTCCAACCTGGCCAGGAGTGTTGAACTTACACGGGAGCGCTTGTTCTAGCACGGAAAGCGCGCCACTCTCGAAGGGTTCTAGCTGATTGATACAGCGGATCAAGGTTGATTTACCCGAACCAGACGGTCCGCAAATCACCACTATTTCTCCTTGTTCAATCTTTAAATCGATATCCTTTAGGGCATGAAAATCACCATACCACTTGTTAAGTGACTTAAACTTAACCATTTCCTTGAGATTGTTCAAATCGTTGTTCATACCTAGTAAAGAGACAGGTTTACCTTAACAATATAGAAATATGATTGCACATAAAATTAAGGACTTATGAGAATTTAATAGCATCTTGTAGGGCAAATAAAAAGCAGCGCCCAAAATGAACGCTGCTTTTGATATACGAAAGACCAAAGAATTTGGTTCAGTGTGAGGCCATAAATATTATATAAGGCATTTCACTCGTTCAATTCACCTTTGTATTTTGATCTGTCTTTTGCTTTCTTTAAGTTTTAGCGAATCTTAGTGAATCGCAGACTCTAGAATCTCACGCGTTTTCTCTGGCGTGATTGCTTGGTTCTCACCTAGTTGTAGGTAACCGTGTGATTCAAGTTGAGCAACAACGTTGTCGATTGCTGCCGCTTTAGTTGCTTCGTAGCCGTCGAACATAGTTGCAACGTCTAGGCTGTGGTAGAACGCCTCGATTGCAGTGATTGTACGTTCTGCTAGGTCAGCACCCGCTTCTAGGCCAAATACGTTACGACCCATTTGCTCTAGCTTGCCACGCTTCGCTTCGATTTGGTTACGAAGTAGTGAAGGTTGAACAATCGCAAGTGAGCGTGCGTGGTCTACGTGCCATAGTGCTGTGAACTCGTGGCCAATCATGTGTGTTGCCCAATCTTGAGGAACGCCAGTACCAATCAGGCCGTTTAGCGCTTGGTTTGCTGTCCACATTAGGTTTGCACGCCATGCGTCGTTGTCACGCTCGTCGTATTGCTTACCCAGTACAAGTAGGTTTTTCAGCAGTGTTTCTGCGTAACCGTCTTGAACCATCGCGTCTGTTGGCATTGTGATGTATTGCTCACACACGTGTACCCAAGCATCAACTAAACCGTTGATCAATTGGCGTTCAGGCAGAGACTTCATTACATCTGGGTCCATTACCGCAAACTTAGGCTGTACTGCAGGGTTCATGAATGCCAGTTTCTCTTGAGTCGCTTTACGCGTGATTACTGCACCCATGTTAGATTCAGAACCCGTAGCAGGAAGCGTCAGTACTGCACCGATTGGTGTTGCTTCTGTTACTTGGTGTTTGCCCGCTAGGATGTCCCAACCGTCACCGTCGTATTTAGCCGCTGCAGCCACATACTTAGAACCATCGATTACCGAACCACCGCCAACAGCGATAATGAATTCTACGTTTTCTTCTTTAACAAGAGCGACTGCTTTGTCTAGCGTCTCTTTTGTAGGGTTTGCTTCAACACCCGCGAATTCAATCCAAGCGTGATCTTTAAGAGATGCGACTACCTGGTCGTAAACGCCATTGCTTTTGATTGAACCGCCACCGTAGATGACAAGTACTTTCTTTGATGTATCAACCGCTTGGCTGATAGCGTTGATTTGACCTTGGCCAAAGTGAATCACAGTAGGGTTAACATAAGTAAATTGCATTGTAGGTTCCTTGTGTAAAGCTAGATTTTTTATTCTGATGTGTTGCTCAATTTCTATATTTGCATATTAGTACAGGAAACTAGGGTGGTGAAGACCAGTTTCTCCAAATTAATTGCCTATTTCTACAAAGTTGTTATTCTTTTTGGGCTTTTGTGCAAATACACTCCGCACCTTGAATGGAATATAACCCGTTATGAATACACTCGCTCAGTTAATGCAGTCTTACGTAGAATACAAAGGTTGGAATGATCTCGAAGGGATCAGAGAAACTGAGATCGAGGGCGTCTGGTTTTACCGAAGCAGCGGTGGTAACCAACGCCAACCTTTTACCTATCAGTCTGGCATCATCATGCTTGGGCAGGGCAAAAAGAACATCTATATTGGCGAAAGGCCTGTTACTTACGCTGCGGGTGATTACCTTGTCGTCGGAGTACCAATGCCATTAGAGTGCGAAGCCTTACCTGTTGATGGTGAACCTTTGCTTGGTTTGTCTATCAACATTGATTCTCAGCGTTTACACAGTTTGGTGAAAAAGCTAGAAGACCAAGGTTTTCTCGAAAGCTACTGCAACAAGCATAAGCAGAACTCGAGTGGTTTAGAGTCGACACCCATGGAAGAGCAGATGCTAGACAGCTTTACTCGACTGATCAAAACACTGCATTGCGACATCGAAGCCAACATACTGGGCGATGCGCTCGTCAGTGAAATTGTTTATCGCGCACTAACAGGTTCAGAAGGACGTGTGTTGTTCGATCTTGCCCATCACGACGGCCATTACGCACGTGTTGCCAAAGCACTGTCTAAAGTACATGAAGAGTATGACCAAACCATTACCGTTCAATCGTTGGCCGATGAAGCGAACATGAGTGTGTCTGCTTTCCACAATGCTTTTCGTAATGTCACCTTCGAATCGCCCCTTCAATACTTGAAGAAGGTAAGGCTCAACAAAGCCAAAGAGCTGATTCAGTCAGAAGGCCTGCGAATCAATGACGCTGCACGCCGAGTCGGCTACTCCAGCCCATCCCAATTCAGCCGTGAATTTAAGCGCCACTTCAACACAACCCCAAGAGCAGTGTAGTTCTTCTTTCTAGCGAATCTATGTTCCGAAACGTGCGGTATTTCATGTTATGCAATATCACACGTACCTTTTGGTTGATCGAGAAGCATTTATTTTATAAATGTCTATCATTGAAAACCAAATCAAAAAATTTTAGCCAATTAAAATAAGTAATTAGACGGGAACAGTTTCGTATTGAAGTGCGAAATTTATGCTGTCTTATGGCTTTGATGAGCCGCTTGAGATTTGCCGACGACACTGATGAAAGGACTAACAATAGATGATACGTAATTTTTATACGTGCGATAAAGAAGTCGACCACAACAGTCATGGAGGAGATGGAGAGATTGATATTTATCGAGCCTTTCGCCGGAAGGACTTTGATGGTGCTTGGGATTTTGCTATTCGTGTCGTAATGCCACCTGGTAGTTCAATGGGAGAGCATACTCATGGAGATGATGAAGAAATGTATATCATCTTGAAGGGCGAGGGAACGATGATTATCGAGGGTAAAGAAGAGCACGTTACTTCAGGTGATATGGTAGTCAACAAGCGATTCGGTACACATAGTTTAATTAACACGTCTGCTAATCAAATAGAGTTGCTAATCATTCAAGCTAGTCAAAAATAAGCTTATATAATCAATTTCTTAGGGGGGCTTTTGTTCGATTTATTGAAAAAAGTAGCACTGATTAATTTAACAGCAGCATTGGTTGTTTTAGCGCTATCTCAGTTTATTCCTTTCTTTGCCACGACAAGACTTGTCGACTTTTTGTTCTTTGTGGTCATTGTCATTTGGGTTCTAGCAAAGTTAATGTGGGAAGGTGGCGTTCAGAGTAAGACGACATGCCTTGATGACCCAATTACAGATAAAGTTTACAAAATGGTCGAAGGGCATGACTTTGATAAAGACCAACAAGAACACTACCGAATGAATTACCAAACAGGCTTGGTATTGTTTATCGCTGGTTTACCCGCTTTCGTTGCTTGCTTTGTTCTGCAATTTCTTTGAGTTAGGAGTTCACCAGACACAATGGCGTCTATGACTAGTCTTGACGCCATCTTCATTCCAGAAAGCGCTACTTCCTAGTCTCTAAACCATCTTTATCACCGCAATCAGCCCTGAGCTTCACACTTGTTTAATTACATGAGTAAATGTATCTAATTATGGGTGTTGTCAGCTTATTGGTATTGGATTATCGAATATATTATTAATGTATTTGTACAAAATAGACTCTTCAAAATAATTAGTTAAATAGATTAAGAGTTTATGCAGGATATTTTAGTGGTAGTTCAATGGTTCTGACAATAAGGCTGTTTTCTTGTGAACAACCTATCAAACAACATCTAAATTTCGGGAATTTCTCATCACATTATCTGAGAGAGTATTCATTATTATTGGATATACCCAAAAACAAAGATACTTGAGCTGTTGGGTAGTCCTAATTTCGTTGGATAATTAGTCTATCATTGACTAATTATCCCATAAGCTACTGATTCTTGGTTGGATGATAGTCTGATGGATATCACGTTTACCCTAAAATAATTCACTTAACATGGCGCTACTTTAATCATTCTTTCTAATACGATTGTTAAATTTAAATTTAAATTTAACAATCGTATTCCTATATTATTAAAAGGATAATTCCGATGAGTAGCGATATCATTAAAATTTCAAGAAATACTGAAAACGCACCAATAAATTCTGTATCTACACAAACGGTCGCTTTTTCTCATTATAATAACTTTTCAGCTCAATTACCTGTCGATCCTAAAACAGGTGAAGTTGTGATTGGTGATATTAAAGACCAAGCTGCACAATGCTTAAATAATATTAAGGCTATTGTTGAAAGCATCGACCATGTTATGGATGATGTGGTGAAGATTAATGTTTTCGTTAAGAATATTTCTGATATCGATGCTATTGATGAAGTTTACAAAAGCTTCTTCCAAAACAGCCTCCCTACACGCACAGTCGTGGGCGTAGCTGCGCTACCGAACAGTGACGCTTTAGTTCAAATGGATGCGCTTATTTCAAACGGCGAAGGCACTAAACCACAAGCACCTTGCGCGCTAGTTAAGGTATCAAGAAATACAGATAACGCGCCTCAAAGTGCTGTATCGACCCAGACTGCGGCTTTTTCTCACTACAACAACCTTTCGGCTCAATTGCCTATCGATGTAAATACAGGTGACTTGGTTTCAGGCGGTATCACAGAACAAACGACACAATGTTTAGCAAATATTAAAACGATTCTAGAGAGCATCGGTCATGTTATGAATGATGTGGTTAAAACCACTATTTACCTTAAGAATATTGAAGATGCAGAAAAGGTAAATGAAGTTTGCACTAAGTTCTTCCCAAGTTATGTACCAGCGCGAACGGTTGTTAATGCCGCTGAACTACCAATGGGCGCTTTAATTCAAATCGATACATCCGTTTCACATGGCGACGGTACACCGCCACAACTGCCAGAAGACACTCGTTTACTGGTTATTGAAACCAATAATACTAGTGCTGCACCATTCATGCCTTATTCGCACACCGTTGCTTTCTCTCACTACAATCATATTTCTGGTCAACTACCTGTAGATCCGAAAACCAATGAAGTGGTTGCTGGTGGTATAAAAGAACAAGCTGAACAGTGCCTACAAAATATTAAGGCGATAATCGAAAGTGTTGACCACAGCATGGACGATACGGTGAAAATTAATATTCAGCTTAAAGATGTTTCAGATATTGATGTGGTGAACGAGATTTATACCACATTCTTTAACGCAGATTTACCGGCAAGAACGGTAGTAGGAGTTTCAGAAATTCCTATGAATGCTCTAATACAGATTGATGCCGTTGTTTCTAACTGCGAAGGCACACCTCCACAAGACGTAGTTGCTTAGAACCATTGAACCCCCTTCGATAAAAGCGATTAAATTCAGGCTCTAGTTCCTAACCAGGAACCAGAGCCTATTCTCTGATTCGCGAACTCTACCCCAAGACGTAACCCCCATCATTAAGTCTCGCTATACCACTCACTCTAAACAAGCTTCTGCCCGACATATGGTGTTTACTGATGCGAAGTGTTTTAATATGAAAAACAGACGCTTCACGTAAGAAAACCAATTTATGCAATTTCGAGTTATTTTAATGCTTTGCCTAGCCTTGATGGGTTGTTCATCTAAACCTGAGTTAGGTCCTGACCCAAAATCTATCACTCTTTTTTATGGTGATACGTCGATCTCTTCGGGTGTTTTAGAAGACAAAACATTTAGTTCAGTGCTCGCGGATAGGGTTGAAAGCGTGACTTTTTCAGGGGCAATACGAAAGCAAGATTCTGGCTACTTCGTCGATATACTCGTGATTCGAGAAACGAAAGAGCCGCGTTCAACACGACAACTAAACGCCTCGCTTGTTATGAAGCCGGGAGAGTTAGTGGATGTTGGCGGTGTGAATAACGATGTCTTCAGGGTCATTATCGAATAGCCGTATGAGACCATAGATGAGGGAAAGGTTATGCAGCAGAACATTATCACAGAGCGATTAATCTTAAGGTCGTTTAAGTTGAGTGACAGTCAACGCGTCGCTGAATTAGCGGGTGACAAAGTGTTTGCAGATATGACGGCTAACATCCCTCATCCTTATCAACCAAACATGGCAGTTGAATGGATTAACACGCACGAATTTTTCTTTAATGAAGGAAAGGGTGTGATTTACGCGATAACCCTTAAAGGAAACGACGAGATCATCGGTGCGGTCAGCTTTCCTAGTTTAGTCGGTGGCGTTGGTATTCTTGGTTATTGGCTTGGTGTTCCGTTTTGGGGGCAGGGCATCGCGTATGAAGCATCTTCTGCTCTAGTGGAATACAGCAAAGCTCACTTGGGACTGACAGAACTGGAAGTGATGCACTTGTCTGAAAACAAACGCTCAGAGTCAGTTATCCGAAAGCTCGGTGTCGAGTTCATTGAGAAACAGGTACGTAAAATTCATGGTCGAGAGCGTGAGTTGTGCGTATATCGCTCTTTGCTCTAATCTTCTTGTCTGTCGTTTACATTTCTACACTTACAAACATTAGAAGGTTGAGCGAAATAAAGTGTTCAATTAATTTTAATTTTCACTTTACCTCAACCTAACTTCAAGTCTTAAGCTTCTCTTACTCATTGAAAAGGAGCTTATTATGCAAAACAACTACGTAAAAGAACTTGCCGTCAAAACTTATCAAGAAGACCTTGAGAAAGAGTACGTAAAATCTAAAGCTCGCCCATTTCATGCCCCAAGTTTTATCGGAGGAATACTGTTGTCAGTCGTGCTGGTTGGCTTGTTTTAATTTATGCAGAATTTTTGATCCATTACCAACTCTCAACATCTCTATTTGATGCGTTTTAATGCATACGGCACAATTGCTTATGTTGAATTATGACGCCAATATCGAGAGGAAGTATGGCAAGTCCTAGAGTTTTAAAGGCCCAGATTACTGATATTACCAGTGGTGAGAATGTCACTATCATAGAGCCAAGCAATGTTTATGGTTGTGAGCTTAAAGATGACGTGTTCGTTGGCCCCTTTGTCGAGATTCAAAAGAACTCCGTGATAGGCGAGAGAAGTAAGATCCAGTCTCATACCTTTATTTGCGAGTATGTGACTATCGGAAGTGACTGCTTCGTAGGCCACGGTGTGATGTTCGCAAATGACTTGTTCAAAGAGGGTAAGCCAGATCCAAACCCAGACAATTGGGGACGCACGGTTATAGCAAATAACGTTACCATCGGTTCCAATGCGACAGTATTGTCTGTCAGCATTTGCGAAGGGGCGGTTATTGGTGCAGGTAGTGTTGTAACAAAAGACATCACCGAGAAAGGTATCTATGCAGGTAACCCTGCTAAGAAGTTAAGAGACTTACCTTAGATTCAGAAGACAAGTTGAAATGTATGAATCATAAGGTGCGGCTTTTTAGATAAGCATCAGAGTATTGATTATGGATATATTTTTACACTTACTTCACCCAAGCGATGTCAGTACTTTATTGGAGTTTGAAGTCGAAAATAGAGAGTGGTTTGAGCAATTTGTGCCAGCTAGAGAAGACCGTTTTTATTCAAATGCGGGTGTTGCCGAGCAAGTCACGAGCTTTCTAACTGAGTATGACAATGGCGAGATGATTCCTATGTTGATCAAAGACGCTAATGGCACTATTTGTGGGCGAATCAACGTTCGTGATATCGACCAGAACGCTGAAAGTGGAGAACTAGGTTATCGAGTGGGTCACGCATATGGTTCTAAAGGTATTGCGTCCAACGCGGTGAGGAAGTTACTTATCTACTTGGCTGAGCACTCTTCCCTTAAATACGTTGATGCCTATGCGTTAGTGGGTAATGTTGGCTCAAATAAAATATTATCCAAGGCCGGTTTTGACTTAGTTGAGCGCGTTGAAAGTTACGCCGTGTTCAAAGGGAAGGATCAAGATGCTCATTATTATCGAAAGGCGTTATCTGCTTAAGTGAATGCTATCAATGCCGATTCTATCCTCATATAAGGAATTACTTGGTTTGTCGTTGTGCGTATCTAACTTCTACCTGAGTCTTCTTTTATACTTTTGATACTCAAAGTTTAGTGCTCACTTATCGCTCTAACTTGTTAATTCTACGTGATTTATTCATATCTCTCTTGTTATACGTATCAGTGCGACTAATATTAGCCAGATTCTAACAAGATAGACTCGATCGTTAACCTGTCTATCTTTTTTGTATGTATTACATGGTGTTATATGAAGTATTTAATAGGTGTTTGCTTAGGTGCCTTATCTCTTTCTGCGACAGCGCAGTCCATGGTCATTGTTGATTCGGCAAGAGATCGCTCTATCCCAATAGAAGTTGTTTTGCCGCAGGATTCTGACAGTTGTACAACAACAGAACAGTGTGACGTAGCTTTTATCAGTGCGGGTAATCGAGTTCCATTCACTAAATATAGTTTTGTTGGAGAAATGCTCAACGATAGGGGCTACATGACCGTCTATGTTGATCACGAACTGCCAAGCGATCCTCCTTTATCGAAGACTGGTGACTTGTATAAAACACGAATTGAAAATTGGACGCGAGGGGCAGAGACTCTCAATGCACTTCAACATGAGCTAGCGAGTCGTTTTCCTGCTTATGATTTTGACAAGTTAACCTTAGTTGGACACTCGAACGGTGGCGATATTTCTACATGGTTGAGTAACGAAAATAAAAGCTATGTTTCTCAGTTAATTACGCTCGACCATAAACGAGTCACATTACCTAAAAGTGAAAATATCCGAGTGCTTTCCATTCGAGCAACTGAATACCCTACTAAAGAGGGTGTACTACCGACTGAATCAGAGCAGAAGCAATATGGTAGTTGTGTTGTTGAGATCCCAGACTCTAAACACATGGATTTAAGTGATTATGGCTCTAATCTGGCGAAGCAAAGTACGAATGACATTATTATCGGTTTTTTGGATGGTCTAGCGTGCGAAGAGTTGAGAGTAAAAGTTGAGTAGAAATATTTAATTTATTAGGGCGTGATATCCGTATTTGGAATAGACGACCGACTTAATCGATTATCGACTTATATATTAGAAGCTGGCAGTGTCCTTCTAGCCAGCTTCGAGTCTTTTTATTTCAAGGTTTAAGGTTACTTCTAGTTACGGCCACTTATAGATTTACGGTTACTTCTGAGGTTTGTTTCGTTCGATTACGCTAATCGCGATAGCCAAAAACAGGATATCTTTCACTAGGAAGAAGTTAGTGACTAAGATGCCATCCGATACTTTCCAAGCATTTGGCGTTGTAATCAGGAAGCTGAGTGTCACAACAAAGATAGCCGCTGCTGCAATGCCTGAATAGAATGCGACTGTCGGCTTCTTAAATCCAACGATCAATCCAATCGCGACAATGATCTCCGCGCCACCCACCATGTTAGACACAGCTTGTACTGAGAACAGATTGTAAAGCCAGTTCATGGCAGGATGATTTGCGATTAGCGGTTCAATGAGCATCGCTTCGGTTGGCGTAAACTTATAAATACCAATCCAAGCGAGCACCAATGCTACGCCAACCACTCCAAGGTTATATCCCACATTACTCTGTTTTAAATCATAGGTTTGAACATGCATAAAAGTACTCCATTTAATAAAATCCCTGAATATGACCGCACTAGTGCAAAATTAATTTCGCTGTGAGAGTATTAGTTTATAAAATGAATCATAAACCTTGGCACTTTTGGCATTCCTTATGCTAATGATTTATGTAAAGAAAATGAAACTAGAGCTTTGAATGAGAGCTTTAGATGACAGAATAAGGAGATAGGTTATCAAAGCGTTTATATATGATGTATTTGGTGGGGAGTCAGCGAAAGGTAACCCGTGTGGGGTCGTAGAACTTGGCCAATGGTTAGCCGACTCGGAATTACTAGAAGTAACGCATCAACTGGCATTGCCAATCACTGCTTTCGTCGTGAAATCAGAAAATGATTTCGATATTCGTTGGTTCGCCTTAGATGGTGAGATAAACCTTTGTGGTCATGGTAGTCTGGCTGCAGGCACTAGTTTGATCGAAAAGTATAAGTTCAATGAGGTTACCCTAAATAGTGATTATGGACAGGTCGTGATCTCTAGAAAAGAAGGCTTATCTCAAATAGAACTGCCAAGCTGGAAGGGTAAATCTTACTCGCAGGTAAGAGATGTTCCTATTGATTTAGCGGCTTTGAATCAACCTGTTATCGAAGCTTTTTCTACGAGAGATTTAGTGCTAATTTTGGATTCAGAGGAAGCCGTAAAGAATTTTTCGCCTGACTTTGAATTATATAAAAAAATTAAAGATCTGCATGCAGTGATGGTGACAGCTAAAAGCTCAGATGACAGTTATGTTCTGCGCTATTTTGCGCCGAAAATCGGTATTTCGGAGGATTTAGCGACAGGTTCGGCACAATGTTCACTGGCTCCATATTGGTTTGATAAGTTAGGGAAAGATAAACTTTCGGTTCGTCAGCTTTCAAGCTCTGGCGGTTGTTTTGAAGTTGAGAGAAAGACAGACTCTTCAATTGCGGTGTTGGCACGAGTTGAGCGCCGTCCATAACAGAATGGTGATCTCACTGGAGAGATAGAGCTTTCTAATTTTTGTTTTCAATATTAGGA
This sequence comes from Vibrio sp. FE10, assembly GCF_030297155.1. Taxonomy (NCBI): domain Bacteria; kingdom Pseudomonadati; phylum Pseudomonadota; class Gammaproteobacteria; order Vibrionales; family Vibrionaceae; genus Vibrio; species Vibrio apostichopi. The sequence continues at coordinate 1,512,556 of NZ_AP028068.1, forward strand.
ATTTGGATTAGATTACGCTGACATAAATCCTAATTATAAGAAGAGAATCGCCTGTGAAAATTCATAGAATTAATCCGACCAAGCGTTGGTCTGATGTAACTGTATTTAATGGCATCGCAAGTTTTGTTGAAGTACCAGAGACGGATACATCGGCAGGAATTAAGAGTCAGGTTCAACAAATTTTTGATCAAGCTGAAGAAATGATGAGCTTGGTCGACAGCGATAAATCTCGCGTATTGTCGGTAACTATTTACCTAACAGATTTCGCTAACTTCGATGCACTGAATGAAGTGTGGGACTCGTGGTTCCCTGAAGGTAGCGCACCAAGCCGTGCATGTGTGAAAGCTGAACTGGCCAACCCAGAGCTGTTGGTTGAGATGTCGTTTATGGTTGCTGCGGGTGAAAAGTTTCAATAAGCCGAAATATCGGTAGAAATAAGCATTAGTCGATATAAGCGCTAATCAGTTAATCAATTAGACAGCGAACAGGTAAAACAAAGCCACTCAGGTGAATCACTTGAGTGGCTTTTTCGTTTTTCACGCTACCCGAAACTAAATCGGATTAGGTATTAAGCGATGCCTTGATCTCTTGCCATCTGTTTCGCAATCTTCGGAGCATGCCATAAACACGGCAACAAGATGAACGAGACAGGAACAGCGGTGATCACAATGAACGACTGTAGAGCAGAGATGCCGCCAGAGCCCATTGAGATAAGTGCAATGGCTACCGCACCCATGATGATACCCCAGAAGGTACGTACTGCTGCGTTCGGCTCTGTTGTGCCTGTCATTACTACACTGATTGTGTAGGTCATTGAGTCACCTGTCGTCACGATGAACGTGGTTGTTAGGATAAGGAACAGAATCGCCAGCAGAGTTGGAAACGGCAGTTGCGCTGTAATTGCTAGAAGAACCGCTGGAAGGTTAAAGCCTTCAAACGCACTAGAAATCACGCCTGGGTTCTCTAATTCAAACGCTAAACCACTACCACCAACGATGCTGAACCAGAAACAAGTTACAAGCGGTGCAACGATGCTGATAGAAACGATCATCTGGCGAATGGTACGGCCACGTGAGATACGAGCAATGAAGATTGCCATCATCGGACCATAGCCTAAGAACCAACCCCAGAAGAATACCGTCCAGCCACCTAGCCACGCTGTATCTTGGCGGTAAAGCGCCATAGGGATGAAGTTATCAACCATTTCGCCCATGCCTTGTAGGTAGCCATCAATAATGAAGCTCGTTGGGCCTACTAACAGGATGTAGCCGATTAAGCATACAGACAAGATGATGTTGTAGCGGCTAACTAGCTGGATGCCCTTGTTCACGCCACTTAATGCAGACAGCGTGTACATTGCGATAGCAAATACGATAACAACACTTTGAGTCGCGAAGCTGTCTGAAATACCAAACAGTTCGCTCAGAGCGTAGCTGATTTGTAGTCCAAGGAAACCAATAGGGCCGATAGTACCCGCGGCTACAGCGACGATGCTGCATGCGTCGACTACGTTACCAATCCAGCTATTAATTGCTTTGTCGCCAAGTACTGGGTAAAGCAGAGTACGAGGCTTAAGAGGAAGGCCTTTGTCGTAATGCAGGTGCATTAACACGATAGAAGACAAACCACCTAAGATTGCCCATGCAAGGAAACCCCAGTGCATGAAAGATTGTGATAGGGCGTTGAACGCCATCGCTTGTGGGTCAGCATTGCCATAAAGTGGCGGAGCCGAAACAAAGTGAGCAATAGGTTCTGCCGCTGCCCAGAATACACCACCGCCGGCTAGCAGCGTACATAGGACGATAGACATCCATTTAAAGGTGGTCATTTCAGGGAGGGCAAGCGTTCCTAAACGAACGTGGCCTGTGCGCCCTAGTGCAAGCACTAAGCCGATAATGAAGTTGAGTAGTAGTAGGACTTGCCAGAAAGCACCGAACCACTTAGTTGAGTAACTAAAGCCGATGTTAACAAGTTCGGACAACACGGAGGTGTTGGTGAAAGCGAGGATGACAAAGAGGGTTAAAAAACTGCCACTAAGCCAAAAGACTGGGTTTCCGAGTTCCAGTTTTTCACCCAAAGATTGAGCTTTGTTGAAATCGATAGAAGTAGATTCTGCGTTGATGTTTTCGTTGGCGACTTGCGTCAAGTTGGACATTATTTCTTCGCTATATTTGGCTCTTTCAAGCCTATGTATTTCTCCCACACTTGCATAGAAATGTGAGGTTCGTCAAAAAAGCCGCAGATACTAACACATTTGTTATCAAAAAGTGGGCGAATTCCCAAAAGAAACCCAAATCATCTATAAATCTCTACTTTTTGGTTAGTTTTAATGCGAATTTTTTCTCAACGCTGAGTCACATTTCTGATTTTTGAGACATTATTTTTTAGCTTTCCGAAATAAATTAATATTAGTTGTTGGTGCAAAATAAGTGTCGACTCATTGCATGCTATAAACAAATTAATGCGAGTCATTTTATAAATACTGAATATTTTAGGTGTTTAATTGGCGCTGTTACCTACAGTTGTTTTGCGAAGAGATTTAAGTGGTGAGAAAAGTGCCATTTAAATTAAACATCTTGAAACAACAACTTAAGGGATAGCTAACATGCACCTAAACCAAGGAAGAGTGGCCAAGAAGGTTTTTACACTCAGTACTCTCACCGCGTCATGCTTGATGGCGTTCAACAGTTATGCGGCTGTTGATTGTTCAACGTTGGAAGCGTGGGACTCTGCCACGGTATACACCGGTGGTGATCAGGTTTCACATGACGGCAGCGCGTACTCAGCAAATTACTGGAATCAAAACAACAACCCGAGCCAATTTGAAGGTGACTATGCACAGTGGAAAAAGCTAGATGTGTGTAGCGGCAATGGAGGCGGTGGTACACCAAATGAAGCACCAACGGCTTCGTTAACAGCACCAACGGCGTCAGATGTGATTGTTGAAGGTGACAACGTCGTATTAAGCGCAACAGCACTGGACGCTGATGGAAATGTTGCTTCTGTAGAATTTTTTGTCGATGGTGCTTCGGTCGCGGTGGTGACATCGGCACCATTCGAAGCAGCTTGGTCTGCAACGTCTGGCAACCATCAAGTTTCAGTTGTTGCAACGGACAATGAAGGCGCAGCGAGTGTTGCAAGAGCGGTTTCTGTATCTGTTGATTCAGCACAGCCAGGGAATGAAGCGCCGACAGTTTCAGTCGCCCTTTCAGCGACGTCTGTGGATGTTGGTGGTGTAGTTACCTTTACAGCAATGGCAGCAGACAGCGATGGCACTGTCGATAAGGTTGATTTCTACGTAGCAGGTGCCCTTGTGGGTACAGCAGCGACAAGCCCATACACACTAGACTACACAACGACTCAAGCAGGCTCTTTAGCAGTTTACGCGAAAGCGACCGACAACCAAGGCGCTGCGGCTGATTCAGCACTGGCTTCTTTGACAGTAAATGGCGCAGCGACAGTGAGCACATGTCGTCCTGATGGCTTGTATCAAACTCAAGGTGTCGATGTACCTTACTGTACGATTTACGATGATGAAGGCCGTGAGAAGATGGGCGCGGATCACCCACGTCGTGTGATTGGTTACTTCACAAGCTGGCGTGCAGGGGATGACCCACAAGCCGCTTACTTAGTAAATGATATTCCTTGGGAACAACTTACACACATTAACTACGCTTTCGTGAGCATTGGCTCAGATGGCAAAGTAAATGTGGGTGACGTAAACGATCCAAATAACGCAGCGGTGAGTAAAGAATGGCCGGGCGTGGAAGTTGATCCTGAATTAGGCTTCAAAGGTCACTTTGGTGCGTTAGCGACAGCGAAGAAAAAACATGGCGTTAAAACGTTAATCTCTATTGGTGGTTGGGCTGAAACCGGTGGTCACTTTGCGACTGATGGCAGCCGAGTGGCTGATGGTGGTTTCTATACCATGACAACCAATGCTGACGGCTCTATCAACCATCAAGGTATCGAAACATTCGCGACTTCCGCGGTTGAGATGCTTCGTAAGTACCAATTCGATGGTCTAGATATCGATTACGAATACCCAACCTCAATGGCGGGCGCAGGTAATCCATACGATAAAGACTTTATGGAGCCACGTCGTCAATATCTATGGGCTTCGTACCAAGTGTTGATGAAAGTGTTGCGTGAGAAGCTTGATGCAGCCTCTGCGCAAGATGGCAATCACTACATGTTAACTATCGCGGCGCCTTCTTCTGGTTACCTACTGCGCGGTATGGAAACATTCGATGTCACCAAATACCTCGATTACGTAAACATTATGTCTTATGACCTTCACGGTGCGTGGAACGATCACGTTGGTCATAACGCTGCATTGTTTGATACAGGTAAAGATTCAGAGTTAGCACAGTGGAACGTTTACGGCACTGCGGCTTACGGTGGAATCGGTTATCTGAACACGGATTGGGCTTACCATTACTTCCGTGGTTCTATGCCAGCAGGTCGTATTAACATCGGTGTGCCTTACTACACTCGTGGTTGGCAAGGTGTGACAGGTGGCGAAAATGGTCTTTGGGGCCGAGCTGCACTTCCAAACCAAGCTGAATGTTCAGCTGGGACAGGTGAAGGCGAGAAAAACAATTGTGGTCATGGCGCCATTGGTATCGACAACATGTGGCACGATACCGATCCGAAGGGCAACGAAATGGGCGCTGGCTCTAACCCAATGTGGCACGCTAAGAACCTAGAGAAAGGTATTTGGGGTTCTTACGCTGAGGCTTACAAGCTTGATCCTGTGAACGATCCATCGGATGTTTTAGCTGGTACTTACACGCGTAACTATGACAGCGTGGCGGTTGCTCCTTGGTTGTGGAATGCAGAGAAGGGCGTATTCCTTTCAACGGAAGACAAACAGTCTATTGATGTGAAAGCAGACTACGTTATCGACAAAGAGATCGGCGGCATCATGTTCTGGGAGCTAGCAGGGGATTATAACTGTTATGTACTCGATGCGAATGGCAACCGAACTTCAATCGATACGACCGAACAAGCGTGTAATAGCGGTAACGGTGAGTTCCACATGGGTAACACCATGACGAAAGCTATCTACGATAAGTTTAAGTCTGCGACTCCATATGGAAACAAAGTGGCGACGGGCGCTATCCCGACAGAAGCATTAGATATTACGGTTTCAGTTGGTGGTTTCAAAGTCGGTGACCAAAACTACCCAATCAATCCTAAGATCACGTTTACAAACAACACAGGTCAAGCACTTCCGGGTGGTACCGAGTTCCAGTTTGACATCCCAGTGTCAGCACCTGATAACGCGAAAGATCAATCGGGTGGTGGTTTAACTGTGATTGCTTCGGGTCATACTCGTGCAGATAACATTGGTGGATTAGATGGAACCATGCACCGAGTGGCGTTTACTTTGCCTACATGGGAAGAGCTTCCAGCGGGTGGTGTGTATGAGCTAGATATGGTGTATTACTTGCCAATCTCGGGCCCTGCTAACTATGCAGTGAGCGTGAATGGTGTCGATTATGCCTTTAGCTTTGAGCAACCAGACCTACCTTTAGGTGATATCAGCACTGGTGGCGGTAACCCTGGCGATGGTGGTACAAACCCAGGTACATGTGATACAGCTGGTTTAGCGGTTTACCCAGACTTACCTCAGAAAGATTGGGCAGGTAATCCAAGCCATGCAAACACAGGGGACCAAGTGGTTCACAACGGCAGTATTTACCAAGCAAACTGGTGGACAAGTTCTGAACCAGGTAGTGATGGTAGTTGGACTCAGGTTTGTTCTTAATCTAACGCTAGGTCATGTATTTATAGATAACGAATGCGAATAATTTTAAGTTTATTTATCAGTATCTTAGTTTGATTTAAATGCATAACTGAAGCGTAAAATTAAAACGCCGAACTGAATCCAGTTCGGCGTTTTTGCTATAAGTCACAGATTGCGTATAGAAACCTCTCAGAATATCGACACTCGTTCAGTAAAAAAGATAAGTATGATATAAAACAGTCTGCCTATAACAAAAAAATAGCGTTACCTAAAATTAGAAAGCTATGGGGTAATCTTGAAAGTCAGACGTAAATACATTCTTAGTTTCTCAATTGTGCTGGCCGTAGTTTCTCTGATCCTCTCTGCTGTTCAATTCAACCGAACGAAAGAATCACTATTAGAATCCAACCAATTTTTCTTTCGTACGATTGTGAACGCGAGTTACGACATCGTGGACACCACAGTTAACGAAGCGATCAAAACCTATCTCAAAGGTGTGACTGATACCGTCGCCTCTCACACACTGCGTGTAACTCCAGAACAAGAAGTCGAAGAAGTCATCCGAATTGCCAACGAATTGGTGATTGGAGAGTCTGGTTATGTCTATCTGATGTCACCCCAAGGAATTCATCTGTATCACCCGTTTTTACAAGGGCAAAATCGCGCGCATTTAACCCATATTCAACAACAACTGAGCTTACAGTCTGGAATGACCCAGTACTCGCACGCTAATCCACATGAAGTCGGCAAGCGTGCGAAGGTCGCGTACTCGGTGAGGTTACCGAGTGGTAATACATTGGTGGCGACCACTTATAAAGATGAGCTGATGTATTTGGTTGATCTCGAAGCGCTGAAAGACAAGCTGAGAAAGTACTCGTATGGCGATAGTGGCTATGTGTATATCGTTGATTTACGCGGCGAGTTAGTCCTACAACCCAACTTTGAACATGAGCACTTAAAAGCTTTGATTGATGATTCTTCAGAGTTGCTTATCGATAAAGTCGTCGCTGAGCCCGAAGGCCACTTCAGTTACTCAATCTCTACAGAAGACGGCACGACAAGTAAAAACATCTTCTACAAGTTTTATCCGTATCTGAATTGGGTGATTTCGGCGGGAGTCTTGGAACAAGAGCTCAACAAAAACCACAGTTTGCTGCTTGCAAGCTTGATGACGTTGGTCGTCAGTCTGCTGAGTATCATTGTTGTTCTGGTGCTTTACCTGCGGCATCGTCATTTAAAGATCTTAGATGTGGCAAGCCTTGATTATCTAACAGGGCTTCATAGCCGACGCAGTTTTATTGAACAGATAAAGCTGAGAATATCGGATAACTCACCTTACCCTTTGCAAGGCGTAGGTGTGATTTTGCTGGATATTGATCATTTCAAGTCGGTGAACGACCTACACGGACACGCGCAGGGTGACAGCGTAATTTGTGCCGTCGCAAAAACCTTAAAGCAGTTCACAAATAGTCATCGCTTGATTGCTCGTTATGGCGGAGAAGAGTTTATTCTGGTTACCTTTGATTGTGATGAGCTTCAGTTGTTTGAATTATCAGAAGCGTTGAGACACAGGGTTGAGCAGATAGAAGGTTTGGTATCACCTGTGACGGTGAGTGCGGGTTGTTGCTACGCTCAGGTGTTGTTTCAGATAGAAGGTACAATCGAAAAAGCCGATAAAGCGCTTTACCAAGCTAAAGAGAGTGGTCGCAATAATACTCAGATGTATCGTGAGAATGAATATCGCATTGCGTATACCTGATTCACTTTCAACGGTGTCGCGTTGAAGTAAGTCGGCCACCTTGAAAGCACCTTATAAAACGACAGATAGAAAAAAGCCCAAACTGTGCTTCTGTTCATTATTAGAACGAGAGGAACCGTTTGGGCTTTTTCAGAATTATTTGAAATGCGAATCGCTAATTTATGCTTTCGCTGCTTTCATCGCTTCCGTTTTTTTTTCCTTTTGCATTTTTGCAAGGAAGTAGATGTTTACACAAGCGATAAAGCCGTTGGTGGCTGCAACTGGCCATGCATCAATCATGATGCCGTATGCTGTGAAGAGAGCACAGCCAATAAAGTTAAGGACACGCAGACGAACGATGTCTTTCATTGTTAATGAAATTGCGACCATAATAGACGCAGCGTAACCTAAAATTTCAACCATATTGAATTCCATTGTGTGACCCTCTTAAATTTGCCGATACTTTGTCGGTACCAATTCTTCTCTTCATGAGATGATTGAGGAAGCTCCGTGCCCCGAATGGTCTGGTTTTGTTTAACGGGGTAAACTATACCAACTCTGTTTTTGTGATTAAACCCCCAAAACTGGCAGAAGTGAAGGTTAGCGATTACGCAAACGTTTAATGACCTTTCTATTAACATAATTACTAATTATGTTGGAGGTTGAATTGATAGTTATTCTTATATAGGAAAGGACGCCACGAATGATAAAACGTTCCATTTGTGCAACAAAAAGCATAAAAAAAGCCGCTCTATTGGTGTTAATGGCAGTTGGACTGACTGCTTGTACGACACAAGAACAGCCAACAGTACATGACTATGGTGTGGTGACCAGTGGTGACTTCGAATTCATGAAAAATGGGGTGAAGACATACTCATGGCACCCGCGCTCGGAACAGGTATACCTCTCGCAAAAATACGATGAAACTGTAGTGACCGATATGGTGCGTGACGCGATTGAAGATCAATTGTCTGCGAAAGGATATAGCCTAGAGCAGGGAGGCGGTATTGGCGATGTGGTGGTTGGTTTCGGCTTAGCTGAAGAATCAGAGCTCAATGATAATTCGATTTTTGATGCGGTTCAGCTTTCTACTGGTGTTCCATTCTATGATGGCAAAGGTAAATTGGCCGAAAAAGGTTCACTGTACATTGTGTTCTCGGTGCCGAATTCAGAAGTGATACAGTGGCGGGCACTAGCGCAATCTGGTATTCAACCGAAACTGGGAACAGGTGAAAGCAAACAACGTATTTCGGGCTTTGTTGAGATGCTATTTAGACACATGCCACAACGTTCAAACTAAACGTCAAACATATTCATTGAGTCAATATTACTTGTTTAAAAAATGGACAGATCGCAGATTATACTTTTTTATTTGTAACTAAAGGTACATTTGCGTAAAGCAACGTAAAGTTAGCGCTCCTTTTGCTAGCATTTGTCTATACTGGACAAAACGTTAACTTAGGTTTGATTCAATGAAACTGTTCTCCAAATACTCTCTCCCTCTATTAAGTATATTCATTGTAAGTAACGCAGCGATGGTTAGTAATGCAGCTATCGCGGCACCTTCTATAGTACCAACTCCACCTAGCTTAGGTGCGAAAGGGTATGTGTTAATCGACTTTAATTCTGGTGATGTGCTAGTCGAAAAAAACGCACACACTAAATTAAACCCAGCAAGCTTAACCAAACTGATGACCAGCTATGTAGCCGGACAGGAGATGAAGCGAGGCAACATCTCTGCTGATGATCAAGTAAGAATCAGTGAGAATGCTTGGGCGAAAAAATTCCCAGATTCATCGAAGATGTTCATTGAAGTGAACACCGACGTGGCGATGATGGATCTTTACCGTGGTTTGATCATTCAATCAGGTAACGATGCTAGTGTTGCGATTGCAGAACACGTAGCCGGTTCGCAAGACGCCTTTGTTGATTTGATGAACTCTTGGGCAACGTCTTTAAAACTAGAAAATACCCACTTTGCTAACGCACATGGCCTAGACGCCGAAGACTTATATTCGACCCCTTACGATATCGCATTACTTGGCCGCGCAATTATTCGTGACCTGCCAGATGTATATGGTTTATACAGCGAGCGCTCGTTTAGCTATAACGGCATCACACAGCACAACCGCAATGGCTTGCTACGTGATAGAAGCCTAACCGTTGATGGCATGAAAACCGGTTACACATCTGGCGCAGGCTACAGCTTAGCGAGTTCGGCAACACAGGGTGAAATGAGACTGATCGCAGTGGTTATGGGCGCATCGAGCGTTAAGAGCCGCGAATCAGACAGTAAACAGCTATTAAGTTACGGCTTCCGCTTCTTCGACACACTAAACCCACATCAAGGCGGCGATCAAGTGGCGGAAGAGAAGGTTTGGTTTGGTGAACAAGACACGTTGAAGCTGGGTGTTGCGGAAGATACGTTCATCACTTTGCCTAAGTCAGACAGTAAAAAGCTAACGGCATCGATTGAACTTGATTCTGAGTTAAAGGCGCCGATTGCAGAAGGCCAAACTCTAGGTGTGGTTCACTACACTGTCGATGGTGAAGATGTTCAAACTCAACCATTGATTGCGCTAGAGGCTGTTGAACAAGGTGGTATATTCAAACGTCTGATGGACTACATTAAATTGTTCTTCGCGAGCCTATTCTAAATAGAGTCGTTATTCAGCTAAAACGAGAGAACTTAATAGGCGTTGTGAGCAAATCACAACGCCTATTGTTATTTTTACCCGCCTGAAAACGGTGCCTCTCGCTTTCTTTATTAGCCGTAGCGAGCGGTTTCGATTACTATACGCAAAATTTAGCAGTGTAGTCACTTATGACCATAGAGATAAAGAACGTAACCGAACCCGAAGTAACATGTGCCAATTGTCAGGCATGCTGTTGTCGTTTAGAGGTTATGATCATCACAGATACCGGCGTTCCTGAAGAGCATATTGCGTATGACGAATGGGGCGGCGAGACCATGCTGAGATTAGACGACGGCTGGTGTTCGGCCGTTGATAGAGAAACACTGATGTGTACGATCTACGAAAACCGACCTTGGATCTGTCGTGAGTTCGAAATGGGCTCTTTCGAATGCGTCGAGCAACGTACAGATGTGATGGGTTAAGTACCACCTTAATGTTTGATTGGTCGCTTATAGAGGCTTGATGACTTATTGATTGATCGATTGCTTTCTGGTTGAGCTTTAATTGTTTGTAGAACTTAAACACTCCGCAATAAAATCGATAAATACTCGAATTCTTTGGGGCAAATAATCACTTGCATGGTACACCGCGTACATAGGCAAGTCGTCATTGCTCCAATCTTCTAATAACTGTGTTAATTCTCCAGCCTCTACAAACTCTTTGCCCATCCAATCCGGTAAAGCAACCACACCTAAACCCTGTCTAGCCATCTTAAGTAACATTTCTGGACTGTCTGACGTAAAATTTTGGTTTACTTTCACGCTGGTGCTTTGGCGATCTTTGTCTGTGAAACGCCATTCGTTTGCTGGATTCATCAGAGAATAAGTTAAGCACTTATGTTGGCTAAGATCTTGCGGATGTTTAGGTTTTCCGTGATTTTTTAAGTAATCGAGCGATGCAAAGTACTGAACTTTATTGTTGAAAAGAAAGCGAGCTTTTAACCCTGAATCTTCGAGTTGTGATGCTCGAATGGCGACATCTATATTGTGTTCATTGAGGTTAACAATACGGTCGTCGACACTGAGATTAATGCGGATACCTGGGTGCTGTTCAATGAAAGCTTGAAGCGGCTCACTGAGTAACATCGATGAAAAGGTACTTGGCGCAGATATCTTAAGCTCGCCTTCTACGGATTCTGTCTCACGCTTGAGCCTGCTTTCTATGGCAGACATCTCTTCGAGTAAACGAGAGCAATATTCTAGGTAGTCTTTTCCTACATGAGTGAGCGATATCTTGCGGCTGTTTCGTTGAAACAGAGTCATCCCTAAGTCACTTTCTAACCATGCGATCTTCTTACTAACCGCACCTTGTGTCATGTTTAACTTATTGGCGGTTGCGGTGAAGCTGTTAAGTTGCGCAGTTTCCACAAAGATACGAATACACTCAATCTTATCCATCCTACCCACCTTATGTTTATCTATTCCAGTTTGGAATCTTAGCTATCATTAAACTAGCATTTATCATCTTAATTATGAATGATTAAATAGTCTCATTGACGCATGATTATTAAGAAAGGTGACGAAATGAGTACAGTAATAAGCATATTAATGGTGTTGTTTTTTTTGTTAGCGAGTTCAATTAAGACGCTTGGTTGGCAAAAGAAGGTCTTTGAAATCCAGCTTGGTTTCTTCAAAAGCTATGGCTTGAATCGAATGCTGATGTTTCTGGTTGGGTTAGTCGAGTTTACTGGGGCTGTTCTTTTGATTTTGGCCTTGTGTGGTGTGTCATCAGAACAGACTCAATTGATGGGTGGTGCAATATTGGGTGCGACTTCGATAGGGGCGCTTTATTTCCACTTCCGCTTTGATACTTGGAAAGATGGTATTCCCGCGATGGTCACTTTGTTGTGTTCGAGCCTTTTAGTATTAGATTTTTAGTATTAGATTTCTGGTACTAATGTTTTGGTTTTTCGGACGAAGCTCGAGGGGTGAAAGCTTACTAGCGGGATATTTGAGAAGAGTAGGGCTCGAAAGCCCCACACTAAAGATAGGGATTAAAACTCTGACGGCACTTCAAACTCGATCCACTTGCCTGTGGTCGGGTGAATCAGTTTTAGGTAGCCCGCATGAAGGTGTAGACGTTCACGTTTATAGCCATAAAGGTCATCACCGCGGATTGGGACACCAAGGCCTGACGGGTGAGCACAATGTACGCGTAGTTGATGGGTGCGGCCTGTTTTTGGGTATAAGTGAACCTTGGTTTTGCCATTATTGGTGCTGACCGCTTCCCAATGAGTTTCTGCATTACGTCCATGTTCATGGCAAACTAATTGTCTTGGCCTGTCTGTTATGTCGCCGCGCAAGGGTAAGCTAATATCGCCAGATTTACCGTGGATTTCACCATCAAGCAGAGCGGTGTAACGCTTTTCTACGGTTCTCTCTATGAATTGCTTCTGAATGTGTTTATTGGACTCTGCGGTCAGTGCCAAGATCAACAATCCAGACGTCGACATATCTAACCTATGGATAATCAAAGGGCCTGTTGCATCGGGGTAACGTGCTTTAATACGTGTATAAACCGAGTCTTCGATGAACTTGCCAGGAACCGACAAGAACTCTTCAGGTTTATTCACCACCACGATCTGGTCATCTTCATAAACAATATCAAACGATTTGCCAACCGCAGGGTTCACGATAAGCGGGTTATCTTCTAACTCGATGCCGTTTAGCTGGTGGTCGAGGATCTCGAAGCTTTTGCTTTGGCAAACTGGGTATAAGTTTCCGTGCTGGCGGATGACAGCCGTTGGAGGCAACCCCCACCAAAACTCAGATAAAGCTAATGGCTTAAATCCGTGTTCAAAAGCACAATTAAGGAGCTTAGGCAGACAACAGTCGCCATAGCCTTCAAGTGCGTCTTTGCCATCTAACAATTCAAGCATGCTCTTTGATTCGAGAGCTTGGTTGATAAAGCGATAATGAGACAAACGTTGCGCTTCTAATTCGCCCGAAATCGCTTGGTATTCTTGCTTGCGGCTTTCGAGTTCATTCTCGATGGCATCAACTCGCGACTGGCGTTCTGCGATCTTTTGCTTCCACTCGATACGCAGTGCTTTTAGGTCGCGCTTTTCTTGGCTGCTTTGGTTGCCTAACTGTTTAAGCAGGTCAGCGGCTGAATCAATATTCCCCAACGCTTTCTCTTGATTGGCTTTTTCTCTTAGAACCGTACGTTCTGCCTTGTTGGCCGCCATTGCAAGTTGAAATGTTTCAACTGCTTTGCTCGCATCGTTTTTGAGTTCATTTAGGCTTGATGTTAGTTCATCTAGATTATGAGTTTGTTCGAGGTTCGTAATCTCATCAACCAAAGCAGTTTGCTGGGTTAAGCCTTGCGTGTTTTGGATTTGAAACTGTTGCCCATCAAAAGCAGAAGGCACAAAGTCGATGTCTATTAGCTGAGAGGCTAGTGAAGAATCTAACTGCAAACCAGAAAATGCAGAAAGGTAGCCTAGCTCTTGAGTTGTTGGATTCTGAACAAGAAGTACTGCATAGAGGTTGCCTTGCGAGGTTTCATTCACACCACAGTCAAGCAGTGACTGTTGAAGCTGCTGCATTGCTAACTCATACATTGGGTGCGGAGTATAGTAATACGGAAACGTAAACTGAGTGGGCAGCGATAAGTCTTGGTTCGCTGGTTGGTTTAAAGCGTGCAGTGGTGTGTATTGAGCAAGGTTTGCTGACATGAAGATCAAACTCTATGGCTGTTCAGTTAGAGTTCGGTATTGTTGTCGAAATGAAGACAAATGAGAAGCCAAAGCGAAAGATAAATCGGCTTTGGCTTCATTTAGTTGCTTGTACTTATCCTAAGGACGCACGAGCTTGATTGAAACTCGATCAGTTCGAGTGATCTAGCTCAAGTTGCTCGGCTGTTTGGTAAGCAGGGTGACTCGTTAAAAGATCACCGTATTTAGCAATGTTAGGGTAGAGCGCAGTAGCACCGAAGTTACCTACGATTTCTACGATGAACGACATCATGAAATCAGCACCCGTTAGAGTATCAGCAACAAGGTAAGTTTTACCTTCAAGCGCTTCGTTGACAAAGGTTAGGACCTTTTGGTTTTCATCGTCAGCGTAGCCGCCAAGGAAATTAGTTTCGCAACCGTCTTTCATCACAAAGATTTTAAGCAGCATTGGCAAAATGCCAGAGCTTTCAGCGAAGTGAAGCCACTGTGAATATTCTACATAGTCAGCTGTACCACGCACGGGTGCGAACTTACCTTGACCGTATTTGTCGATTAGGTACTCGGTGATAGCACCAGACTCGCTAATCACAACGCCATCATCTTCAATGACCGGAGATTTACCAAGAGGGTGAACGGACTTCAATTCTGGTGGTGCTAAAAACGTTACACTGTCTCGTTGGTATGGTTTGATTTGGTAATTAACCCCAAGTTCTTCCAGTAGCCAGATGATACGTTTTGAACGCGATTTGTTTAGGTGATGCAAAGTAATCATGATTCTGCCTATTTTATGTTTCAGCTGATTGAGCTATTTTGCTTCGTTAGTTTTGATAACAAGCTTACCGAAGTTTTGACCTTCTAATAGACCCATGAAAGCTTGTGGTGCTTCGTCTAGACCGTCAATCAAGTGCTCACGGTAATGCATCTTGCCTTGAGACAACCATTCTGTCATTTGTACAGCAAACTCGTTGTAACGGTGTGCGTAGTCATCAAAGATAATGAAACCTTGCATCTTAATACGCTTGACCAGAAGAGTGCCCATAAGGCTAGACATACGATCTGGACCTTCAGGAAGTGATGTTGCATTGTACTGAGAGATAAGGCCACACACAGGAATACGAGCACCTGTGTTAAGCAAAGGCATTACTGCGTCGAAGACCTTGCCGCCAACGTTTTCAAAGTAAACGTCGATGCCGTTGTCACACGCTTTAGCCAGCTGTTCTGCGAAATCATCCGCTTTATGGTCGATACATTCATCAAAGCCCAGTACCTCTTTCGCGTACTGACACTTCTCTTGACCGCCTGCAACGCCAATTACGCGACAGCCTTTTAGCTTACCGATTTGACCAACAGTTGCGCCTACTGGGCCCGTTGCTGCTGCTACAACTAACGTGTCGCCTTCTTTCGGTTGACCGATATCCAGCAAGCCCATGTATGCGGTAAAGCCCGGCATACCCATGATGCCAAGTGCGTAAGAAGGATGAGTTGGCTGCTTGCCTAATTTGATAAGGCCTTCGCCGTTAGACACACCAAGATCTTGCCAACCTGTGTAAGCCAGTACCCATTCACCAACTTCAAAATCAGCGTTGTTTGACTCTTCAACCTGACAAACGGTTGCACCTACCATCACTTCATCAATAGCAACTGGATCAGCGTAAGATTTCGCATCGCTCATTCGGCCACGCATGTAAGGGTCAAGAGAGAGATAAACCGAGCGAAGTAGCATCTCGCCATCTTTAATCGTTGGCGCTGTCACGGTTTCTAAGCGGAAGTTATTTTGAGTCGGTGCGCCAACTGGGCGAGAAGCCAATACGATGCGGCGATTGTCTTGTTGAGTCATTGGATGTCCTTAATTTTATATTATGTTTATTTAGAATTAGACCAGTCGTCTAGTCTTGTTGTCTAAAAATCCCGCCGTCATCAAATTGATAAAGGGCGGGTGATTTCTTTTAAGCTAAAGCAAGTTAAAGCAAGTTAAAGCAATTTGAAGCCAGTAAAAGCGAATAAGGCGCAGTGCGCGTTAGTGGCTTTCACCCTTTAAAATTTGTTCGGTAAGAGATAGCGCTGATTCTAAGCTATGTGAACTTTGGCTTAGCTTGCTCAACAAACTCGCGCCCAACCACATTGAATATAGATTCTGAGCGGCTTGTTGGCTGTCTTTAACCTTGATGGAGCCATCTTCAATACCACCAGCAACGCAGTGTTGTATTGTAGAGGTCACTTTTTCAGCCCCTTTAAGTAAGGCTTGGCGCATAGGATCAGAAAGATCAGAGACTTCAGCGCTGAGCTTAACGACTAAGCATTTATGAGCGTTACACGTGCCGTTTTCAATCTGTGACCATCGAGTGAAATAACTGATAATTCTTTGGTAATGGTTGCCCTCACCATGAACTAAAAGGCTTTCAACGCGGTTGATGTAATTCTCAAAATAGTGCTGGATCAGAGCCTCGCCAAATTGCTCTTTCGATTTAAAGTAGTGGTAAAACGACCCTTTTGGAACGTCCGCTTCTTTAAGCAATTGCGATAAGCCAACGCCCGTAAAGCCGGTGTTCACTATTAATTGGTAGCCAACATCTAAAACATGTAGGCGTGTGTCATTCGTTTTTTCGTTCATGGGCAGTACTATAATTTAAATTAGACCAGTCGTCTAGTGATTGGTTTTTGGCTTGTTTGATCTTGGGTTTTGGCTTATTTGATCTTGGTTTGTGAATCATTTAACGACCAGTTGCTTAGAAACATCAAAAATCAAACAACACCAAAACAAACAGTTACGCATAAAAAAGCCCCGACATGGTAAGCATGTCGGGGCTTAAATCAAGGTTCTCGTTTGCTCTATAGCGATGAGATTATTTGATAGAGATTAACTCAACATCAAAAATCAGTGTCGCTGATGGTGGGATAGGGCCTGAACCGCCTTTAGCGTAAGCTAATGTGCTTGGGATAAATAGACGAACTTTTTGACCTTCAACCATGTAAGTTAAACCTTCCTGCCAGCCTTTGATTACTTGCTTAAGAGCAAATGAAATCGGCTCGCCACGTTCAACAGAGCTATCGAATACTGTGCCATCAAGCAGAGTACCGTGGTAGTGAACCGTTACTTTGCTGTTCTTTGTTGGGTGTTCTGTACCAGTACCTTCTTCAAGAACTAGGTATTGAAGACCACTTTCAGTCGTTACAACACCTTCTTTAGTGCCGTTCTCGATAAGGAACTGTTGGCCTTGCTCGAAGTTTTCGTCACCAGATTTATGATTCATCCAAGTACGGTAGATCATGAAACCAGCCAAGATGAAGACAATGACCGGGATGATAAATTTAGACATAGTAAAACCTATTTATTGTTGATTCTTTATAGAGAAAAGCCGTTACGGCTGAGTCAAAAGGTAGTTGATTGTTTTCGCGATACCTTGAACATCTTGGTGGCCTGCAGTTAGGACTTGGTACTTACCATTGATGATAAAAGT